>NC_009943.1:3292333-3618250 GCF_000018405.1 Desulfosudis oleivorans Hxd3 | reverse complement strand
CGGTACTTACCTGGGGCGACCTGGGAAAAATAACGATTCCCGGCGTGCTCGGCATCAACCACTGGTTTGTCATCGTGCTGTGTATCGTGGGCGGCCTCCTGCTGTTCCGGTGGTTTGAAAAGAAGGGGTTGTGATGACCGGTCGTCCCGCCTGCACAGAAGAGGTGCCCAGTGACAACGCGACATAATGCGCGACGGTGCCTGGCGGCCGCGGTCCTGGTCCTGGCGCTGGTGATGCTGTCTGCCGTCCGGGGGAACACCCAGCCGCCGGCGGCGGACCCCGTGGCCGACAAGGCTCCGCCCGCCTCTCTGGCGGCCTCCATAGCGGCGTCTCTGGCCAGTGAAGAGCGCCTGGTGGAAGCCCTGCAAGCGGAAAAGCGTCAGGCCGACCAGTCGGCTTCTGTTTTTGCGGACCGGCTGGACGCCTACCGGACCCAGCATGCCGTGTATGCCAACATGCTGGCCCTTCACACGGTGTCCGCCACGGACCTGGAGGCGGCCGGCCGTCATGTCCAGTCGTCCCTTGTGGAGATTCACGAACAGCAGGCCCGGGTAAGAAAGAACCTGGAAACGGTGGAACAGTATCGCTCCGGCATCAAAGATCAGGTGGCGGTCAACCAGGCCTACCTGGCGGAACTGACCGCCGGGTCTTCTAAGGGCAAGGATGCCGGGACCGTTGAGGCCATTCAACGGCTGATCGACCTGGTGAACCGGAAACAGGCCCTGCTGGAGGGGCTGCACCAGATTTATGCCACCCGTCTGACGGACCTGAAGACCATGGAGGGAATGCTGACCGCCCTTTCGGGAAAACTGGAAGGCCGGGTCCAGGAAGCCCGGAAGCGTGATTTTTTTTCCCGGTCCACAGGGTTTCCGATCCAGGGCGGATGGGAAGGTCTCCGTCAGGAGATGTCGCAAGTGGCCGATGTGGCACGGTCCCGGTTCTCCGTTACCTACCTGGTCGAAGAGGGCCCTCTGCTCTGGCGGTCGCTTCGCCAGGTGCTGGCCTACGGTGTGCTGCTGGTGCTGCTGGCGGCCATGGGAATGGCCCGGCTGGCCGCATTCCAGCGGCGGATTGATCAGGAAAAGGCGTTTGCGTCCTGTACCGCGTTTCAGGCGGTTCTTTATATGTTCTCCCGGTCGATGTGGCTGCTGCTGATCACGGCACTGTTGTTCCTGTACATGCAGGCCGGTGACTATCTACCTTCTCCGCTGATTGTTTTTATTTTTTCCCTGGCCCGTATCTTTCTGGTTACCCGGTGGGTGATGGATGCCGTTGACTGTGCCCAAAAGGGCGAAAAACCGCTGGCTCTGCCGGCCAGGGCGCGTCTTGTCCGCCGGGCATGCCAGGGTGTGCGGCTGTTCGGCGTCGTATACGCGACCTTGCTTTTTCTGGCGCCGGAAGCCGGGGGCCTTCTGTTCTTGACCCGCCTGCTGTTTGAAATCGGGGCACTGGTCTTTGCGCTTGTTTTCTGGCGCGGGCGCAAACAGATACCGGACCGGGAGGCGGCTTCAGCCGCTTCCGTTAAGCACCGGCTTTCGTTTGGGTGGGCGGTGAACGTGGTCTGCGTGGGCGGCCTGGCGCTGGAGCTGGCCGGCCACGGGCCCATTGCCCTTTACTGGTATATCTCCTGGGGAAGGACACTGGTCATTGCCCTGTGGGTGGGACTGGTTTACGCGGCCCTTGGCGAACTGCGCCGCGCTTACCAGGTGGACCCGGCAGCCAGCAATGAAACAGCTGAAGCCCAGGGATCCCCTGTGTGGTGGATACTTATCCGGCTGGGACAGGCGGCCCTGGTGGCGGCAAGCGTGGTGGCCCTGATTGTCGCCTGGGGCGGAGGCCAGGATGCGCTGATGGCCATGTTCGGCCTTCTTCATCATCCGTATGAGGTCGGTACCCTCTCTTTCAGGATCATCGGTTTTATTTATGCCGTGGTGGCCCTGTTTATCACCCACATGATCGCCGGGGCCTGGCGATACCTGTTTGAGCGCCGGGTCCTTCGGGGCAGCGGCATGACCCAGGGGGCGCAGGAGTCGGTGGTCACCATCACGATCTACATTGTCTGGGCCGTTGGTATCCTGGCCGCCCTTCATGTGGCCGGGTTCAACACCACCTCCCTGGCCGTGGTCCTGGGCGCCATCGGCATAGGCCTGGGGTTCGGTCTGCAGAACATTTTCAACAACTTTGTCAGCGGCCTGATCCTCCTGTTTGAACGGCCCATTCAGGTGGGTGACGACATCGAGGTGGACGGCACCTGGGCCACCGTGAAAAAGATCAATGTGCGCGCCACCATTGTGCAGACCTACGATAACGCTTCTTTGATCATTCCCAATGCCGAGCTGATCAGCAACCGGGTCATCAACTGGAGTTTTCAGGACAAGCGGTTGCGCAGAAAGGTTGCCGTGGGCGTGGCCTACGGCTCCGACGTGGAGCTGGTGCGCACCACCCTGCTGGAGGTGGCCGCCGGTATTCCCCGGGTGCTTAAAACACCGAAGCCGGATGTGGTGTTCAAGGATTTCGGAGACAGCTCGCTGGTTTTTCTGCTTCGCTTCTGGACCCACGTGGCCTATTTCTACGCGGTGGAGACCGAGGTCCGGTTCGCCATTGACCGGCTTTTCCGGGAACGGGGCATCACCATCGCCTTTCCCCAGGTGGATGTGCACCTTCATAGCGAGACGCCGCCCCCCTCGACCGACGACGAATAAAACCGGGGGGCAATCGAGACCATGGGAGGTTGTTTATGCTGCGGCTGCAGAAAAAAATGTCCAACAAGGCCGGGCTTTCGCCGGGCACCCTGGTCCATATCGGGGAGAAGAAGGCCGACAGGGTTCGCCTCTCTTTGATTTCCTATGACGGCGCCCGGCTCCAGGAAAAGGAGATCGGTTCCGTCGATGAGGTGCCCACCGAAAGAGACGGGAAGACCGTTACCTGGCTCAACGTGGACGGCCTGCACGATATCGCGGCCATTGAGGCCGTGGGCCGCTGTTTCGGCCTTCACCCCCTGGTGATGGAGGATATTGTCAACACCGGCCAGCGACCCAAGGCCGAAGACCATGATGCCTATCTCTATCTTGTCGTGCGCATGCTCTCCTATGACGTCGAGGCTCACCGGGTGGTTTCAGAACAGTTGAGCGTGGTCCTTGGAAACGGATACATTCTTTCGTTCCAGGAGCGGCGGGGAGATGTGTTTGAACCGGTGCGGGAGCGCATTCGAAAGGGCAAGGGCGCCCTGCGCAAGAGCGGGGCCGACTACCTGGCTTATGCGTTGCTGGACGCGGTGGTGGACCACTATTTTGTTATTCTGGAACATCTCAATGCCCGGGTGGAAGACCTGGAAGAGGAGCTGCTCGGCGACCCCTCTCCGGACACGCTCAAGGCGATTCATGCCATCAAGAAAGAGATTCTTGCGTTTCACCGGCAGGTCTGGCCCCTGCGTGACATGATGGTGCAGCTTAAAAAAGGAGAGTTTGTCCATATCAGCAAAGCCACCCGGCTTTTTTTTCAGGATGTGTCCGACCATACGGTGCGGGCACTGGAAACCGCTGAATCCCTGCGGGACAGCCTCAACAGCCTTCAGGACCTTTATCTGTCCATCCTGAGCAACCGCATGAACGCGGTGATGAAGGTGCTGACCATCATCGCCACCCTCTTTATTCCACTGACCTTTATCGCCGGCATCTACGGCATGAACTTTGTCCACATGCCCGAGCTCTCCTGGAAATGGGGGTATCCGGCGGTGTGGGCCGTGATGATCACCGTGGCCGCCGGCCTGCTGGTCTATTTCAAGAAGAACCGGTGGCTATGAATACAACCGGTGTTTGCGGTCGCCATTTACGGACAGTGAGCATTCGTCTGTTGACAAAATCAAAGGCGTACGGCATACTGAAATCTCCATGTAAATTCGGCCGGGGCCGGATGTTTCATGCCGGGGTCACCCGGACATCTTCATTCTTTTTCATACGGGATACTGCTCATGGATATGAAGCGCAATTATTATGAGGATGTCGAGATTTTTTCCTCGGGCGCGGTTGTTTTCTGGTTTGTGGTCCTGGGGTGTTTTCTGGCGGCCTTCCCTTTTCTGTGCAAGCACTACAATTACAACTACTACATCTATGTGGCCAACTACATCGCCATTCAGATTATCGTGGTGGTGGGCCTCAACATGCTGGTGGGATTTACCGGTCAGATATCCCTGGGCCATGCCGGTTTTTATGCCGTGGGGGCCTATGGCACCATCACCCTGATGACCGAGGCTCACCTGCCTTTTCTGGCGGCCCTGGTGCTTGCGGCCCTGATCGCGGGGCTGCTGGGGTTTCTGCTGGGCCTGCCCGCCCTTCGGCTGGAAGGGCCCTACCTGGCTATTGCCACCCTGGGCTTCGGCCTCACCATCACCCAGGTGATCGGCAAAATCGAGTTGCTGGGGGGGCGCCAGGGGCTTAACGCCCCGGACCTGGTGGTTTTCGGGCGCGAGCTCAAGACCGACCAGGATTTTTATTTTCTGGCGGTGCCCATTGCCGTGCTGCTGGTGCTGTTTGCCCGGAATGTGATCAAAACAAAGGTAGGCCGGGCCTTTATCGCCATTCGGGACGCCGACATCGCCGCCGAAACCATGGGCATCAACCTGGTGTTCTACAAGACCCTGGCCTTTGCCGTCAGCGCCTTTTACGCCGGCATTGCCGGCGGGCTGTACGCCTTTGTGCTGGGCTTTATCGACCCCGAGCTCTTCAGCCTGTTCCTTTCCATCATGTTTCTCACCATGGCCGTGGTGGGGGGCCTGGGGTCGATCATGGGTCCCATTGCCGGCGCCCTGGTGCTGGGCTGGGTGGACCTGGAGCTTCGCAATATCTTAAGCATTCCCTACCTTGGCGACTGGCTGCGGAGCCTCTCCTCCTCCTATTTTTCTTTGACCGGGGTCTCCAATATTCAGTTCATCGTCTTTGGGGTGATCCTGGTCAGTATCATGCTGTTTGAGCCGCTTGGTATTTACGGCATCTGGATACGAGCGAAAAAATACTGGAAAACATGGCCGTTTTAATTTGCGTTCCGCGGTAAAGGAGTTTTCATGGTCAACCTGGTTCAGATGATCGTCAGCGGCATCGCGGTGGGCAGTGCCTACGCGCTGATGGGCCTGGGCATGGTACTCATCTACAAGGCATCCGAGGTGCCCAATTTTGTCCAGGGCGAAATGGCCCTGGCGCCGGTGTTTATTTCCTATCTGCTGATGAATTCCTACGGGGCCCCGGTCTGGGCCGCCTTTGCCGGGGCACTGGCCTTTGCCATGGTGCTGGGCTGCATTCTGGAGTTTGCCGTTCTGCGCCGGGCCAAGGAGCCCAACGTGCTGGGCCTGATCATCATCACCATCGGCCTGGAGATGATCCTGCTGGGTCTGGTGTCGTGGAAATTCGGCGCGGACCAGAGATCCCTTCCCTTTCCCATTTCCAGCTACGACAGCGTGATGATCGGTAACATTTTTATCAGCACCCTGGATCTGCTGACACTGGTGGTGGCCCTGGTGATCATGACTATTCTTTTTCTTTTTTTCCGTTTTTCAAAGCTGGGCGTGGCCATGAAGGCCACTCAGCAGAACGAGACCGCGGCCCGGCTCATGGGCATTCGCACCAACCGGATCAAGATGGTCACCTGGGGCATATCGGCCATGGTGGGCTCGGTGGCCGGCCTCCTGGCCGCGCCGGTGATCATGGAGCCCTTCATGATGTGGGATCCCATGCTCAAGGGGTTTGCCGGCGCCGTTGTCGGGGGTATGACATCGCTTCCCGGCGCCGTGGTGGGCGCCTACCTGGTGGGGGTGATCGAGCACCTTTTCGGCGGCTACGTCTCCATTGAATTTAAATCGGTGGTGGCCTTTGTGGTCATCGTCATTGTTCTGTGTGTCAAGCCCAGCGGTCTGCTGGCAAAACACTATATTAAGAAGGTCTGATTTCAGACGCAACGCAGCAGTCAACAACAACTCTTTTAAAGAGGGAGGAAACCATGAAACGATTCGCAGCGATAATCATCATCAGCGCCGCACTGGCCCTGTGCTTCGGCACGGCCGGCATGTGCGAGGTCGGCGTGACCGATACCGAGATTCACATCGGCCAGTGGGGTCCCCAGACCGGCCCGGCCGCGCCCTGGGGCGCCGTGGCCCGGGGTACCGACGCCTACTTTAAAATGATCAATGCCGAAGGCGGCATTCACGGCCGCAAGCTGGTCCATCACTATTTTGACGATGCCTACAACCCGGCCAAGACCGTGGCCGGCGTCAAGCAGCTTCAGGAACAGGAGGGCATGTTCGCCTGGGTCAGCGGCGTGGGCACGGCCACGGGCCTGGCGGTCAAGGACTACCTGATGGAAAACAAGATTCCCTGGATCGGTCCGTCTGCCGGTTCCCGCCACTGGGTGGAGCCGCCCCAGAAATACCTGTTCAACGTTTATCCCTTCTACATGGGCGATGCCCAGCTCCTGTGCCAGTATGCCGTTGAAACCATGGGCAAGAAGAAAATTGCCATTGCCTTTCAGAATGACGACTACGGCAAGCAGGGCGTGGAAGGCGCTGAGTACCAGCTTAAAAAGGCGGGCCTGGAGCTGGCCGTCAAGGTGCCGGTCAACGTGGCTGATACCGACATGATTCCCCATGTCATGGAGCTGAAAAAAGCCGGGGCCGACGCGGTGCTGCTGTTTGTCACCCCTGGTCATGTGGCCCGCATCATCGGCACGGGCAAGGCCATGCAGTTTGAGCCCACCTGGATGTCCACCTCCACCTGCGGTGACTTTCCCCTGATGATGGCCATCACCAAGGGCCTTTGTAAGGGCCTGATCACGGCATCTTTCGGTCTTGCCGAACCCACGGGCCATGTGGGGGAAGTCCAGCTTCTTGATAATCCGGTTCAGAAAATGGTCGCCAAGTACAAGACCGATGCCTTTGACAAGTTCGCGGCCAAGGATGAACGGTACGGCTACACCTTTCTCGCGGGTATCGGCTTTGCCGAGCCCCTGGTGGAGGCCATCCGCCGCTGTGGAAAGGACCTGACCCGGGAGAAACTGGTCAAGGAACTGGAAAACATGAAGAACTTCAAGGGCGTCCTGGGCCGTATCAACTACAAGCCCTTTGACCCCAAGGACCCCCTCTGTCGCCTGGGCCAGGGAGAGGTCTTTCTCCAGGAGTGCACGGAAAACGGCGGATCCAAGATCCTGACCGACTGGGTAACAACCACCTACCTGCCGTCAAAGGCGGAATAAACAACAACCACCATGGCCGCCCCGGCTTCAGGGGCGGCCATGGTTTGTCGAAACAGACCGGGCAGGAACCCATGTTATGACATTTTTTTCCGTCTCTTCACTTTCCATGGTTTTCGGCGGCTTAAAGGCCCTGGACGACATCACCTTTGATGTGGCCCAGGGTGAGGTGTTTGCCATCATCGGCCCCAACGGCGCCGGGAAAACCACCCTGTTCAACTGCATCAACTGCATCTACCCCCCTTCTTCCGGTGCCGTGGTCTTCAAGGGGGTCAACCTGGTGGGAAAGAAGCCGGACCGGGTGGCCAGGGCCGGTATTGCCCGCACCTTTCAGAACATTGAGCTGTTCGACCGGATGAACACCATGGAAAACATCATGGTGGGCCGTCACCTCTTCATGAAGACAGGTCTTTTCCGGGGCGGATTCATGTGGGGCAAACGCTCCTTTGCCGGAAAAGAGGAGCAGGCCCACCGCCGAAAGGTGGAGGAGATTATCGACCTGCTGGAGCTTCAGGTGGTGCGAAACAGCTTTGTGGGGGCACTGCCCTATGGCACCCGCAAGAAGATCGAGCTGGGCCGGGCACTGGCCGCCGAGCCCGAGCTCCTGCTGCTCGACGAGCCCTGCGCCGGCATGAATGCCGAGGAAAAACAGGACATGGTGTTCTGGATCAAGGACATTCAGGACGAACTGGGCGTCACCATCCTGCTCATCGAACACGACATGTCCATGGTGATGGACATCTCCGATCGCATTCTGGCGTTGAATTTCGGCAAAACCATCACCATCGGCACCCCGGACCAGGTGCGGTGTCATCCGGAAGTGCTGAAGGCATACCTGGGAGAAGACGAGCAGGTGCAGGATGCCACATGCGACATTCAGGCAACCGATTCGGATGGAAAGGCTTAAGAGGACATGGGCGCACTGCTGGAAGTCAAAAACATCGAAACCTATTATGACCTGATTTACGCGGTCCGGGGCGTCTCCCTGTCCATAGAGGAGGGCAGTATCACCGCCATTCTGGGCAACAACGGCGCCGGAAAGTCCACCATCCTCAAAACCATCATGGGCCTGATCGACGATCAGCCGGACAAGGGCTCCATTGAGTTTGACGGCAGGCGCATCGACGGAAAGGACACCGAAGCCATCGTTCGCATGGGCATCTCCTACGTGCCCGAGGGACGGGAGGTGTTCGAGGAGTTGACGGTGCGGGAAAACCTTTTGATGGGGGCCTACACCCGGAAAAACAGAAAAGAGGTTGCCGGAGATTTCGACCGCGTGTACCGGTATTTTCCGGTACTCCAGCAGCGGCAGAACCAGTGGGCCGGCACCCTTTCCGGCGGTGAGCAGCAGATGCTGGCCATCGGCCGGGCCATGATGAGCCGTCCCCGGCTCCTGTTTCTCGACGAGCCCTCTCTGGGCCTGTCGCCGATTCTGGTTCAGGAGATATTCAGGATCATCACCGCGATTCACGCGGAAGGGGTCACGGTGCTGCTGGTGGAGCAGAACGCCCGCATGGCCCTCAAGATTTCCCATACGGCCATGATTCTGGAAAACGGCCGCTTCGTGTTAAAGGGTCCCAGCGCCGAGCTGATGGAGGACGAAAACGTCAAAGAGTTTTACATGGGGGTCCGGTCCCAGGATTCGGCAAAGGGCTATCAGCGGTGGAAACGAAAGAAGGTGTGGCGATAATGACGGAAATACTGGCACACGACGCCAACGGCAACGCACTGGCAACCACCACGCCGGCCCTGTTCAAGGAGACGGTGGCGAAAAAGGGCGATACCGTTGCCATGCGGAACAAAGATTTCGGCCTGTGGCACGACATCTCCTGGCAGGAATATTACGACACGGCCCGGGCCATCGCCTGCGCCCTGGTCGACATGGGACTTGAGAAAGGCGACCGGGTAGCCATCATCGGGGACAACTGCCCCGAGTGGGTCATGATCGACATGGGCATTCAGTGCGCCGGCGGCGTGGCCGTGGGCATCTACACCACCAACGCCTGGCAGGAGGTGGAGTATGTGATCAACCATGCCGAGGCCCGCTTCTTTTTTGTAGAGAACGAAGAGCAGCTGGACAAGTGGCTCTCCTTCCGGGAAAACGCGCCTTCCCTGAAAAAAGTCATCGTATGGGATACCAAGGGGCTGCGGGAGTTTTCCGATCCCATGGTCATGGCCTATGACCGGCTGGTGAAAGCCGGCCGGGCCATGGACACCGCTGTTGTGGATGCCCGCATGGCCGAACTTCGGCCGGAAGACCTCTGCGTGCTGATCTACACCTCCGGCACCACCGGCATGCCCAAGGGCGCCATGCTCACCCACGGCAACGTCACCTGGATGGCCCATGCCATCGAACAGCAGAATCGCATCGACAACAAGGACGAGGTGCTCTCCTTTCTGCCCCTGTGCCACATCTTTGAACGGCTTTTTTCCGTGTTTGCCCACATTCGCCACGGCTACGTCGTCAACTTTGTGGAAAAGCCGGACACGGTGATGGAGAACATGCAGGAAGTCTCGCCCACCGTGGGATACGCGGTGCCGCGAATCTGGGAAAAATATTACTCCGGCATCCGCATTCGCATGACCGACGCCACCTGGGTCAAGAAATTGGCGTTCAAAGCGGCCCTGGCAATCGGCCATAAACGGGCCACCCTGAAAATGAATTTCGAAAAGGTGCCGCTGTACCTGGAGGTGCTTTTTAACATCGGTTACTTTGCCGTGTTCCGGAAACTCAAAAAACGGCTGGGATTTGACCGGCTGCGGGTGGCCTATTCCGGCGCGGCCCCGATTTCGCCGGAGATGCTCCGGGCCTACCAGGCCATCGGGGTGCGGCTGATTGAAGGCTACGGCCAGACCGAAGGCACCGGCGTCACCTGCACGTCCCAGCTGGAGCGGGTCAAGTTCGGCACCGTGGGCCGGCCCCTGCCCGGCTGCCAGGTGCGTATCGCTGAGGACGGCGAGATCCTGGTCAAGTCCCCGGGCGTGTTTGTGGGCTATTTCAAGGATGAAAAAGCCACACAGGAGGCCTTGCAGGACGGATGGCTCTACTCCGGCGACGTGGGCGTGCTTGACAGCGACGGCTTTCTGAAAATCACGGACCGGAAAAAAGACATCATCATCACCGCCGGCGGCAAGAACATCACCCCCCAGTATATCGAAAACAAACTCAAGGCCAGCCCCTACATCAATGATGCCGTGGTCATCGGGGACCGGCGCAAGTACCTTACCTCCCTGATCATGCTGGACGAAGACAACGTGATGAAGTTTGCCCAGGACAACAAGATTCCCTTTTCCACTTACGGCGACTTGACCCAGAACAGCCAGATCAAGCAGCTGATCCAGCACGAGGTGGACGAGGTCAACAAGACCCTGGCCCGGGTGGAAAACATTCGCAAGTTTTCCATCATTCCCAAGAAGCTCTACCAGGAAGACGGCGAGGTGACCCCCACCATGAAGGTGAAGCGCAAAAAGGTGTACGAGGCGTTTTCCAACCTGATCGAGGCCATGTATTAAAGGACGGCGATTTGCGCGTCCTCAGGTTTGATGCCTTTACCGCCATGAATCGATTGCGATCCCGATTTCGATAACGCTTTGGATTTGGATGAAACCTTGCCGAAGTTACACCACCTGCTTCCTGTCCCTCGTGTTTTTCGTGTAAAAAGCCGCCGGCCGGATCGAAAACATTGGGGGCTTCAACACGAAGGACGCGAAGAACCGAAGCACACGAAGACGGGGGCGTTTTTTCTGTTGGTTAATCGATGTTGATGTGGATAATGGGTTTTTTGTCCCGCAAAGCCATAAACATGGAGGAGACCATGAAACACACCTTTAACGGTTTTTGCCTGGTCCTGGCGTGTCTGATGTGCATCAGCGCGGCGGAATGGCCGGCCGGTGCCGCCGAGCCGGAAAAGGCGCCGGGAATTATTCTGGCCGACCAGGCCGTCAAAACCAAGGACCTCTGGATCACGTCCGACCACTCCCGGCACGCGATTCTTCAGAAACCGTTTAACTCGGGTCCCGAGGTGACGGCCGCCTGCCTCACCTGCCACAACCAGGCGGCCCTTCAGTTTCACGAAACCATTCACTGGACCTGGATCGACCCGGCCACGGCCGATACCCTTCGGTTCGGCAAGGCCGGCATGTCGGTGAACAACTTCTGCCTCACCATTCTCTCCAATGAACCCCGGTGTACGTCCTGTCACGCCGGTTATGGCTGGAAGGATAAAAATTTTGATTTTTCCAGCCAGGTCAACGTGGACTGCCTGGTCTGCCATGAGCAGACCGGCACCTACGAGAAGTTTCCCGCCGGGTCCGGCCATCCGGCCGCAAAGGAGACCTTTTTTGCCGGTGAAGGCAAAACCTACTATCCGCCGGACTGGAACATCGTGGCCCAGAGCGTGGGCCGGCCCACCCGTGAAAACTGCGGCGTCTGCCATTTTTACGGCGGCGGCGGCGACGGGGTCAAGCACGGGGATCTGGACTCCTCCATGACCTTTCCCAACAAGGCCCTGGACGTGCACATGGGTACTGACGGCCAGAATTTCGACTGTTCCCGGTGCCACTCAACCACCCTGCATAACATTGCCGGCCGTGTTTATGCCACGCCGGCGGCTGAAGACAGAAAAACCCTGATCGAGGACGACCTGGCCACCAAGATCACCTGTGAGTCGTGCCACAGCAGCCGGCCCCACAAGGCCGGCACCAAGCCCAACGACCACGCGGACAAGGTGGCCTGCCAGAGCTGTCATATTCCAACCTTTGCCCGGGTCAACCCCACCAAGACCTGGTGGGACTGGTCCAAGGCAGGCACCAAGAAGGACGGAAAACCTTATAAAGAGGTGGATGAGCTGGGCAAGCCCTCCTATATGACCATCAAGGGGGAGATGCGGTGGGAAAAGAACGTGAAGCCGGAGTATTTCTGGTACAACGGCTCTATGAGCTACCTGACCCTGGAAGACACCATCGACCCGGCCCAGCCGGTGTGGATCACCAAGCCCGCCGGAAGCCCGAATGACCCTAAATCAAGAATTTTCCCCTTTAAGATTCATGCGGGAAAGCAGCCCTACGACAAGATCAGCAAGCGGCTTGTGGGGATTCATCTCTTTCCCCTGGGGCCGGAGGACCCCGCCGCCTACTGGAAATACTTTGACTGGAACAAGGCCATTGCCTACGGCATGGAGTATGCCGGGCTGCCTTATTCCGGGGAGTTCGACTTTGTGGAAACCAAGTATCTCTATCCCATCACCCACATGGTGGCGCCCAAAGACAACGTGGTGACCTGTATTGAGTGCCACACCGCACAGGAAAGCCGCATGGCCGGCCTTGCCGGTTTCTACATGCCGGGAAGGGACAGCTTCCGGTTCCTGGACGCGGTGGGCTGGTTCGCTGTTCTGGCCTCCCTTGTCGGGGTCCTGCTGCACGGACTGGGCAGAATTGTGTCACAGAAGAACAGGAGGGAATAACCATGAGTATGGGCAACCTTTGTAAAATATATCTGTATTCACGATACGAGCGGTTCTGGCACTGGTTCCAGACCGTGCTGATCATTGTTCTGCTGGTTACCGGCCTGGAGGTGCATGGCGTGTTCGTGCTGCTCGGTTTTGAACAGGCGGTGACGGTTCACGAGTTTGTCGGCATCACCTGGCTGATCGCCTTTGCCTTTTTCGTGTTCTGGCTGTTTACCACCGGCGAATGGCGGCAGTACATTCCCACCACGCGCAAGATGGTGGCGGTGGTTTGCCATTACGGCTACGGCATCTTCAAAGGTGATCCCCACCCCGTGCCCAAGCAGAAGGAGGCCAAGCACAACCCCCTGCAGCGACTCACCTACCTGTCCCTGGCCGCGGTGCTGCTGCCCATTCAGATGCTCACCGGCATGCTCTACTGGGGGTACAACTCCTGGGACGACTGGGGGCTTTCCTTTCTTTCCCTGGAAGCGGTGGCCTTTGTCCACATGGCCTGCGCCTTTGCTCTGTTTGTATTCCTGATCGTGCATGTCTACATGACCACCACGGGCCATGCCCCCCTGGCCCACATCAAGGCCATGATCACGGGCTGGGAAGAGGTGGAAGAGGGCGCCACCATTGAGGAGTGGGAGAAGAAGCAGACGTAAGCAGACAAAACATTCAAACCGACAAAAAAAGCCGGGCCGCGGGAATATCCCACGACCCGGCTTTTATGTTGTTGAAGGGGCATTGAGAGACGGCCACGGGCATGCTGGCGCCTGGCCCGTGCCACCCGTTAAACAAGGCCTGCCAATGAGGGGTGCCACGGGCGAACCAAAGGTTGCCCGTGATAAAAGCCTGCCGGCCTCAGTCTGCCTGGGAAAGAATGTGCCGCGCCAGCAGGGTCTCTTTCAGGTAGGCGTGGTCAGGAGACTGGAAAAAAGCCTTGAACAGGGCCAGGCTCTGGGCGCGCATCACACCGGCAAGAATCTCCACTCTTTTTTCCCGGTAAAGCGGGGGCAGGGCAGACAGGTCGCAGCCGGTGCCCCCGCCCATCATGTCTTCGCACCCATAGACGATTTTTGAAATCCCGTGAATCAGGATGGCGCCGAAGCACATCAGGCAGGGCTCCAGTGTGGAGTAGAGCACCAGGCCGGCCCGGTCCGGGGCCGGGTCCAGTGTCGCCAGGTTGCGCAGGGCCACGATTTCGGCATGGTCGGTTTCGTTGAACCGGTTTTGCCGGGTGCCCTGCCGCGCCCCGGTGGCCACCACGGTTTTACCGTCGGCAATCACGCACCCCACGGGGAATTCACCCGCGTCCAGTGCCTGCCTGGCCTGTTTAAGGGCAATGGTCATAAAGTGCTGATGATCCATAAAGACTCCATGGTTTGTAAAATTTTACACAGACCCGGCCGGGTTTATTCCTTAACCGACGCGGCAGCGGCAAAATCGGCTGTGTCGGCATATCCGGAGAGATGGTCGGCCCGGTCCGTGATGGCGTCCAGTTCTGTTTCCGCTTTCTGGCGCAACAGCTCAAGATCCGCTTCCGATATGTCCGGGTCAATTTTTATGGGCGTGCCAAAGGTCAGTACCATGGTGGCAAAGGGCTTGGGAAGAATGGTTTTGTCCCATGCCTTGTGAAGAGTAAACACCCGTTTGCCCGAACAGGCCATGGGCACAAAAAAGGCCCCGGCATCCCTGGCCAGTATCAGCATTCCCTTTTTCATCTTCCGGCCCGGTCCCCGCGGCCCGTCCACCGGCGTTCCGCAGATCATCTGCACCGGGCTTGTTTTCATGTAGCTCACCATGTTCAACAGCGCGGTTCTGCCGCCCTGGGAAGAGGAGCCCCGCACCACGTCATAACCGAACCGCCGGGCTATTCCGGCGGCGATATCGCCGCCTTTGCTGCTGCTGATCATGATACCCGCGTTTTTCAGTTTTCGAAAATAGTAGAAAAAGAAAATGGCATTGCGGTGCCAGGCCCCGGCCACCACATGACCGGTGTCCCGGCCGTTGGTAAAATAGTGGTCAAAAACATCTTTATCCGCGATCCGCACCCGTACCGTGCCGAACCAGAGCCGGGCCAGAAACGTGACCAGCCAGGGAATGAGGGCCGCAATAATTTTTTGTCTGTGTATACGCAAAGCAACATCCTTGTTTTATAAACCGATTGTCCTGTTCCGGTTCGGCCTGCCGGCCTGAACAGGAATGGAGAGATTTCAGCCGTGGGCCTGCTTTGTGAAGGTCTCCTTCATGAAAAAGGTGCAGCACAGGGCCGCCACCGCGGATGCCAGCAGCACCAGCAGCATAAGGGTATAGCCCTCCAGGGCATATGAGCCGGGCGTGGGCTGGGGCACACTGTCCAGCACCCGGCCCAGCAGCGGCATGTAGATTGCGCCGCCCAGAAAGGGAAAAAGGTTGACCGCGCCCACCGAGGTACCCGCCATGGAGACCGGAAACAGCTCCTTGGTGGTGGTAAACCCAACGATTACGATGGATGACGCGCAGATGGAAAAGACAAAGAACACCCCGTAAAGCGCGGCCAGGGAAAGCCCGTCGGGGTTTAAGTAGAGAAACAGCATCTCGGCGCACAGCACCACGCCACAGATGATAAAGGGTTTTTTACGGCTTTTGACCACCCGGTCGGAGAAAAACCCCATCAGCGGGCTGCCGATGATCATGCCCCAGGCGATCATGGAGAGCACGCCGCCGGCCTGTGCCCTGGACAGACCGTAGACATGCATCAGGTAGGGCCCTGCCCACAGGCCGCCGAACCCGAAAAAAAGGCCGCAGTCAAAAAAGAACCACACCGCCACCGGCCAGAAGGATTTTTCCGACAGCACCCGGCCCAGGCCCGCCAGCAGGGGAATGGCGGCAGGGGGCGGGGTTGCCTGTTGGTTTTCAATGTCCGCGATGGAGGGCCATCCCTTGTCCTGGGGCCGGTCGCGCACCACCAGCCAGGCCAGCACCACGATCACCAGGGTGCCCGCGCCGATCAGCACAAAAGAGATTCGCCAGCCCATGGACTGCGCCATGTATCCCAGCAGCCAGGTGCCGGCCAGCACCCCCATGCCGCCCACGGCATTGAACAGCCCGGCCATGGAGGCAAACTCGTCTTTTCGAAACCACTGGGCCAGGATTTTCATGGTGGGAATAAACACCATGGAGACGCCGAACCCCACCAGGACCCGGGAAAAAAAGGCCACCTCGATGGTGGGGGCCATGCCGAACATAATGCTGCCGGCCGCGGCCACCAGCAGAAAGGCGCTGACCGTGCGCCTGGGCCCGATGGAGTCGGACAGCAGGCCCGCCGGCAGCTGCATCACCGCGTAGCAGTAAAAATAGATGGAGGAGAGCAGGCCCATCACCCCGGCGGATGTGGCAAACTCGAAAATAAGGTCGTCGGCCACCACGGACAAAGACAAGCGGTGGAAATAGACCAGCAGGTAGGCCACCCCCAGGATCAGGAAAATCCACCAGCGGTACCGCAGCATTTTGGCAACCAGGGATGCATTCATGGAGGGGTGATGTTCCGGTTTATTGTTCACAACTTCGCTCTTGCTGCATGCGGCTTAACTCCAGGTCCAGGGCCTGCACAGAGAGCAGGATTTCCCGGAACGACAGGCCCAGGGACACCAGCATGAGAACCAGGCAGGCGCTGAAAATGATCTTGCCGGCCAGCAACTGGCCGGTAAAAAGGATAAACATGCACAACACGCAGCAGAACAGGCTGGCCACGCCGAACGCCTGCATGTTCCGGATCAGGTAGAGCCGTTTTCTTAAGCTTTTGATCTGCCCCATCAGGATGTCATCCGGATGCTCCCTGTACTGGGAGTTGAGGTTCCGAATGCGGCTGCCGATGGTGTTGAACCGGTTGGTATACGCCACCAGAAGCAGCGAAATCGCCGGAAACAGCAGCGCGGGTGATGTGAGGGTGATGTCCATAATCTCCTGATCAAAGTCATAACAAGCATACTTGAAAAGTCCCTGTTTTACAAGGACCCCCGCCGGCTGCCGGACCCCGGTCCGTTATTGCGTATTTACGTTTTTGCGAGCCGAAGGCGAAGCAATCTTGAACTCGCCATACGTCATTGCGAGCACAGCGAAGCAATCTTGTCCGGGGCTCGTATGCCATGAGATTGCTTCGTCGCATCCGCTCCTCGCAATGACGGGAAAGGGTGTCATTGTGAGCGCAGCACAGCAATCCTGAACCCGTCTTGCGTCATTGCCGGACTTGATCCGGCAATCCGGAATAAAATTGACCTGCCACCGCACCCGTCATTGCCCGGCTTGACCGGGCAATCCAGCGTAAAATTGATATTCCACCTTATTGATAGGGAATCGAACCATTCTTATTCTGGACCCTCGGGTCAAGCCCGAGGGTGACGGCATACGGAACCGGGCTAATCTTATTCTGGATCAACCGCCGGTCAGCGGATGCTTTTGGTCACCCACTGCTTGATCCGGGAGATGGTATCCCAGGAGAAGGGCTCTTTTGTGCAGGGCAGAATGGCGTTGTTGGTGAATATGGGATCGGATTCAAGGTCGTACCGGGAGCTTGCCACGGCCGCGGGCCACAGGGCCGTGTGGGGCAGGGGGGTGTAGTAGGTGGGAACCGGCGTGATTCCGCTTTGCGCAACCACGGAAATGGAGTCCTTGATATTCTCCATGGACTGGCCAGGCAGTCCTGCCAGCAGGTAGGCCCCGAGGTGCCGGCGGTCAAAACCCGCCTGTTTCAGGCAGGCCACGGCGTGCTCAAACTCCTGTGCCGTCACCTTGGCGTCAAAGCTTTGTCGGTTTTCAAACGATGTGGTCTCCAGGCCCAGCCGCACGGTTTCAAACCCCATTTGCCGCATCAGGCCGGCCACGGCAGGCGTAATCTCCCGCACGTGAAGGGCGTTGGGCGTGTGAAACCGCAGTTTCCACCCTTTGGCAATCACCTGTTCGGCCATGGGCACAAAGTGGCGCTCCGGGTCGATCAGCAGGGCGTCGTCGTAAAACGCGAAATCCTTTACCCCGTGTGCCGTGTGCCGAAAACCGATCTCTTTTACCACGGATTCAGGCGCGCGGCGCTCCATGGGGCCGGGATGCAGAAACCGGTTGGCGCAGTAAGGGCAGGAAAAGGGGCAGCCCCGGGTGGTCAGCAGGGGCGCGTAGTTGATCACCCGCTGAAGGTCTATGGCCGGAAACGGCAGATCCTGCCACGCCGCCGGGTCAAAACCGGGGTCCAGCGTCATGCCGGTATGGGCCGCCACGATTTCGGGCAGATCCTTTTCCCATGCCCCCGGCATCACGGCATCGGCCCCGCTGTTTGTCCGGGCATGGTCCGGGTACAGGGTGGCATAGACCCCGCCCAGCACCACAGGCACCTTCGGAAAAACGGATTTAATCACCTGTATGGTCTCTGCCACACCGGGATACCAGTAGGTCATGACGGAGGTCACCAGCACCAGGTCGGGCCGGGCCGGAAGAGCGCGTAAATCCTGAACAAACCATTCCGGCGTGATGCCGTACCGGCAGAAGGTGCGGCCCACGTCTTCAAGCCCGGCAGGTTTGGCAATGGGGGTTTTCAGGTAGGGGCCCCGGCCACACCGGGCAAAGGGGTCGGCCGTTTGCGCCCGTGGATGAAACCGGTCCGTGCAGTCCATGTAAAACACCCGGCAGCCGAGGGCCCGCAGCACACCGGCCAGTGACAACAGACCCAGGGGTTTGGACCAGACGTCATAGGCGGCAAAGTCGTGAATCCAGGGGTTGACGCACAGTATGGTGGGAAAACGGGATGTCATGGCACCGGTGCCGGTTCGGCAAAGTCCAGGGCCGCTTCAAGGGTGCCGTTTAACTCCAGGTGACCGTAAATGCCGTCGTGGTTGATTCCCAGGTGATTGATCTGTGGGGATCGCACAGACAGGTCGGCTTTTATCCCCGGCGGCACGGCCAGCCGGGTAACCAGCCGGTCAATGGCCTTGTCTGCCTTTGCGATTTCCCTGCTCAGGTCAAAGACCAGTAGTGTTCGGGCCTGGTGGGCCACGTAGGGGGCGGCCACCCAGTGGGCCAGGCCGGCCCACCACCGGGAAAAGGCCGCGTCATAGGTCACATCGTCCAGTTCAATCCGGCCGGCTTTTGCGTCATACACCACCCGGCCGGTCAGGTAGACCCGGGCCTGGGTTTTTATGTTCAGACGGTCATGCGTAAACGTGGCAAACGCGATGGCGGTCAGCCGGTCCTCTTCGGCTGAAAGCACCTGGGCCCGGTCCACTGTAACGCGCAGTCCTTTTACCAGGTCATGGCCCGTTCCGGTCACTGTTTTTGCCAGGTAGCTGTTGACGGCAGCGGTGTGAATCTGAAACGGTACCCGAATGCGAAATCTGTTGGAGATCGTTTCCAGTATGGATGCGTCGGGCAGGGGGGTTATAGGCGCATGGGGCAGGGTGCTGGAGATGCCCATATCGGTTCTCAGCGCCACCTGTAACCCCAGGGCCAGTCCTTCTTCCCCTTTGGCCGTGGGCGGCATCAGCCCCACCTTTTGCGGCGCCACCCGAATCCACACCGGCGGAAAATCGTGAACCTGCTCCACCCGGTGCATCTGCGCCCACGCCTCGGTCACCTCTTTTCGCACCTGGTCTTTGGCCAGCACCTTTTCTACCAGTTTGTACCGTTCCTTTTGAATCTTTTTGGTGAGTTTTTCTTCAAGAAAGGTGCGCAGGCTGATTTTGCCGAAGTTTTCAATGGGAATGGTCGCCTCGTCCATCTGTACGCTGAAATCCAGCGTGGGCTTCACCTGCCAGTCCGGCAGAATGTTCACCCCGATGCGGCCCGATATGCGGCCGGCCACGTCGGCATGGGCGCTGGCCGGAATCCGGGTCACCACCAGGTTGACCTTGCCCCTGGCCCGGACCACGCCGGTTACCGAAAAGGAAAAATCAAACCCGTTTTCTATAATGGAAATTTTAATGGGCCCCCGCTTCAGGTCATAGGTGATCTGGTCTTCAATCAGCAGGTCGGTGGGGTCGTCGTCCACGTCCTGGTAGGTTTTCGGCACATGCTGTTCCAGGGCACGGCCCAGGTCGTCAACGCTCATGAAAAGGGGAATGTTAAGAATCGTGATGCCCGGTTTGGCCTGTGTCTCGACCGGTGCCGCCGGCACCGCCGTCGCCCCGGCGGCAGGCGCCGGATAACGGCTGCCCAGGTAGATCCGTGTGGCCACAACCGCCACGGCCAGCACCATGGAAACCAACACCACTGTTGTGAGAACTATTTTGATAAAGTGCATGGACAGTTTCGGAATTGTTCGTAGTGACGCCGTCAGGCGTTTTGCAGCCGGGCAGGACTGATGCCCTTACGTCATTGCGAGCGAAGCCCCGTACGTCATTGCGAGCGAAGCGAAGCAATCTTGAACTTATTTTGTGTCATTGCGAGCCGAAGGCGAAGCAATCTTGTCCGCATCTGTACCCACCCGGCCTTTCTTACAACAACTCATACAGATCCACCCATTCAGCATTCATGTTGTCGATCAAATCGACTTTCTTCTGCCGGGAACCGTTTTTGATCTGCTTCTCCCTCGCAATGGCGGCCTTCATGTCCTGGAATACCTCGTAATATACCAGCTTATGAGCGTTATATTTTTTCGTAAAACCGCCCGTTATTTTCTCCTTATGCTTATAGACACGTTTTTTCAGGTGGCTTGTAACACCCGTGTAAAGCACTGAATTCGTATTGTTGGTCATAATATACACACAGGGCAGTTTTTCCATTTTTGATTGCAGTGTTTTTTATGCGTTTAAGATTGCTTCGTCGCGTTGCTCCTCGCAATGACGAGAAAAGCTACGCTCCTCGCAATGACGGAAACCACCCCGCGCACAGGTCAGTCGTCTTCGTCAGTAAAGTACTCCATCGACGTTTTTTTCAGCTCGCGCCGGCTGAACAGCACACTGTAGTCGGATACACCCGCGGCCTCGGCCATTCGCCGGGTAGTCTCAAGGCAGTTCTCCTCGGAAACGGCATGCACCATGGTATACATGTTATACGGCCAGTCCGGCACCGGGTCCCGGCGGTAGCAGTGGCTCACCGCGTCAAAGGCGGCAAACACCTTGCCCACGTCTTCGATCCGATCCTCTTCCACCTTCCAGGCCACCATGGCATTGGCCGTGATGCCCGATTTCTGGTGGCGCAGGGTGGCCCCGAACCGGCGGATAATGCCCCGGTCCCGCAGGTCGGCAAGAACGGCGATCAGCGCCTCCTCGGATATGTCGAGTTTTTCGGCAATCTCCAGGTAGGGCCGCTCGGTAATGGGAATATCGCCCTGAATGGCGGCAATCACTTTTTTCTCGGTTTCTGATAACATGTTCCCGATATTCGAAGAAGCGACTGCTAAAGTCAAGCCTTTTGTGTCGGGCAGCCGGTGGTTGAAAAAAGCGTCAATCTGTTGTAGAAATTACGGATTCATATTTCATCTTTCATCAAAACCGAATCGTGAGCATCATGGCGGAAAACCGGAAAAAAACAGTCTCTTTGGTACTGGGCAGCGGCGGGGCCCGTGGCCTGGCCCACATCGGCGTGATCCACTGGCTGGAAGAAAACGGCTACGACATCCGCTCGATTACCGGCTGCTCCATGGGCGCCCTGGTGGGCGGCATCTTTGCTGCCGGCAAGCTGGACGAGTATGAAACCTGGGTGCGCGGCGTCACGCGAAGAGACATCCTGACGCTTATCGACCTGTCCTGGGGCGGCGGCGGCCTGGTCAAGGGAGATCGCATCATTCACACCATGGTCGACCTGGTGGGAGAGATAGCCATCGAAGACCTGCCCATTGCCTATACGGCCGTGGCCGTGGACCTGAAAAACGAAAAAGAGGTGTGGATCCAGTCCGGCCCCCTGTTTGACGCCATTCGGGCATCCATCTCCCTGCCCCTGTTTTTTACACCCTTCCGGTTCAAGGGGGTGCCGCTGATCGACGGCGGCGTTCTTAACCCCGTGCCCATTGCCCCCACCTTTGGCGACGGCACCGACATGACCATTGCCGTCAACCTGGACGGGCCGTCAAAAAAAGAGACAACACCACCCGAGCCGCTTCCCGAAGCCGAGCCGGCCTCCCCTTTTGCGGAAACCATCAGCCGGTTGATTAAAAAATTTCGCAAAAGTGAAGAACCCGACGAGCCGGACGACGAAGAAGAGTGGGGTATGTTCGACGTCGCCTCCATGGCCTTTGACGCCATGCAGGGCACCATTGCCCGGCTCAAGCTGGCCGCTTACCCGCCCACCTGCGTGGTGGAAATCCCCAAAAACGCCTGCGGCCTGCTGGAGTTTGACCGGGCCGCCGAAATGATCGACCTGGGCTACCGGTCCACGCAGGACCGGCTCTCCTGCCTGTTCGACCCGGACGATACCGAAGACCGGCAGGCGGCAGGATCAATTGAAAAAGTTCAATCCCCGGCGGACCAAAAGGAGAACCATGACGAATAAACAACAGTCCACACTTGAAAACGACCTGGTCCTGATTCATTTTGAAGATGTGCCCATGGTCTTTGCCCGGGTGGAAACCATCGTGGCGGACCATAAAAAAGAGTGGTACCAGGTCAAGCTGCTGGTCCTGGCCGTGCCCCTTCAGGTGGTGACCTGGATTTTAAAAGAGGAATATATCAACGGCGGCGAGTTCACCATGGAGGGAAAAAGGGTCCGCATGGAAAGGGTGGTGTGCCCGGAAGACCCCCTGCCCGCAACCGCCGCACCCACCATCCCTTCAGGCAAATCCCCTTCAAAACGCAAATCCACCGGCTCCGGCCAGGTCATTTCGTTTCCCAAAAAAGCCCCGAAGTAGCACGCCCACACGTCATTGCGAGGAGCGTAAGCGACGAAGCAATCCCCTCCGCTCCAGAAGCGTGTCCCACGTCATCGAAAACGCCTGCCTTTACCGGGTGCTACGGGCCAAGCGCCAGCTTGACCCGGCAATCCAGCGTAAAATTGATCCTATACCTCGTCACCCTCGGGCTTGACCAGGGGGTCCAGCATAAAATAGCCCCAATTCCCTATAAGACCCCTTGACACATTGTCTCTTAAATGCGACAGAACCCAAAGCAGAGATATTGAAAAAGCCAGAACGATTATAAAAGAACTGGAGTAAAGAACCATGAAAGTAACCACAAAAAAATGGGATGCCAGCGAGTATCTGGACAGCCCGGAAATGATTCATGAGTACCTTCAGGCGGCTTTTGCCGAAGGTGACAGCGAATTGCTGCTGGCTGCCATTGGCAATGTAGCCAAAGCCAGGGGCATGAGCGAGATAGCCCGCAAGACCAACCTGAGCCGGCAGAATCTTTATAAAGCCTTGGGACCCAACGGCGCTCCAAAATTTGATACTGTCAAAAAAGTTATCGAGGCGCTGGGCTGCAAGCTGGCTGTAATGTAAAAAAATCACAAATAGAGATCAGTGGCAGTCCCCATCCTTTCATTTTCTTGCTTTCTTTTTCCATCCACGCTATAAATTCAACAGCTTCAGATTCACCCAATGCAGTTTTCACACGGGGGGGACCGTCTGTGAAAACCGGGGCAAACACCACTGAAGGGCGGGGGCAATGGTACCTGGAGGCGGCTGCGGACGCCAACAGGGAGTGGATGGTCGCCATTGAAGCCGTGCCCTTTGTCATCGGCCGGGAAAAGGACTGCAACCTTACGCTCACCGACAGCCTGGTCTCCCGCCACCACTGCGAAATCCATATCAGCGGCGATCACCTCTGGATTCGCGACCTGAACAGCAAAAACGGCACCTTTGTAAACAGCAGGCAGATGGACCAGGCCGAACTCCTCAAGCCGGGCGACCTTGTTTCTATCGGTAAATTCCAGTTCAACATAAAGTACTTTACCCCGGACGCGGGCCTCACAGTGGACGACACCCTTTCACTCGGCGACCTGTCCAACTACGACCTTTCGCTTGAACCCCGGCTGCGGGCCATGATTGCACAGCAAAGCGTGATCATCCATTTTCAGCCGGTGTTCAACATATCCAGCGCCTCGGTTCTGGGGTATGAAATCCTGGGCCGGACCACCGATGAAAACCTTCCCGCCGACGCCACCACCCTTTTTGACATGGCCGAATGGTTCGGGTGCGATGCCGAACTCAGCTCCCTTTTTCGTGAGGCCGGCGTGGGCATCGGAAAGCACCTGCCCGGCTCACCCCTGCTGTTTGTCAACGCCACGTCCTCTGAAATCAGCCGCATGGATCGGCTTGTAGAATCACTGGGCCGCGTTCACGACCTGGCCCCCGCCAACAGAGTCGTGCTGGAACTCAATGAAAAAGCGGCCAACGACACCACTGAAATTGCCCGCCTGCGCACCGCCCTGAACGACCTCAACATGGGCCTGGCCTTTGACGATTTCGGCGTGGGCCAGACACGGCTGGCCGAACTGGCCAAGGCGCCCCCGGATTTTCTAAAATTCGATATCTCCCTGATCCGCAAAATCCACCTGGCCCCCAAACGCCTGCACCAGATGGTGGCCACCTTTGTCACAGCGGCCCGGGACCTGGAGATCTCCTCCCTTGCAGAGGGAATCGAGTGCGCCGAAGAGGCCGATGTCTGCCGCAACCTGGGTTTCCAGTTTGCCCAGGGCTTTTTCTACGGCCGCCCCCTGCCCATCAACGAAATCCACACCACCGGCTTTCCAGAAACGGGTGCCACGGGCCAAGCGCCAGCTTGCCCGTGATTACTTCCCGCCATTGCAAGTAGCGCAGCGCCCCCACGTCATTGCAAGGAGCGTCAGCGCCCCCACGTCATTGCGAGGAGCGCAGCGCCCCCACGTCATTGCGAGGAGCAAAGCGACGAAGCAATCTCCTCCGCAAATACACAAAATTCCCCCGCTCCACCTGCAATGACACAAGACAAAACCACCGGCTCTCCTTCAGGCCAGAGTGCCGGTAAAAACGTTTTGACAAGTGGAGTGTGAATAAGGCAGGATTTAATCATGAATTCGGATACACCACAGAAACCCTCACAGCCGGACAAACCCAGTATTACCCCTTCAGCGTCACAAGAGGACTCAAGGGCCGCCGCCCTCGAGTCCCTGCTTTCCGAAGCCCGGGCGGCAATCAAAAAAGTTCGGGAGATTCTGAACAAAAACAGCCAGAAATAATCGCCCCCCGTCATTACAAGGAGCCTCAGCGACGAAGCAATCCCCTCCTCAGAAGGCACATAAAGACGCTTAAGACCGCCTTGCTCCACCCGTAATGAAACAAGACAGAACCATCGGCTCTCCTGAACTCGCTGCTGGAGTTTGTTTAAAAAGATATGTCCGATTTCGTGGAGCAGAGAAGATCGGTCGAAAGTCTTGAACAGCTGGACCAGATATTTATTGTCTGTAATGGTGAGGGATGCTTTTTTCTTTTTTCTCGTTATCGCATCGGTGTTCTGAAGACAAGCTTTTACTTCCGGGGTTTTTTGCGCCGTTGCACTTCCTGTATGGACAGCCGTATTATTTCCTGCCATTCTTTCAACCGGGAAGCTTTTTCAGATGCTTTCTCGGCCTTTTCCGCATTTGAGGAGGTGTTGCTGGATTTGTCCTGCTGTGGAGTAACCGAATTCATGCTCAAATGCTGCCTCATTCGTACCCCCTTTTCAAGGAGTTTTCACGGTTCATTTCCACGCGGCGGTCAATTAGTGTAAATATCGACTCCACTTGACATCACCGGCGGCGCTATATAATCTGTATTCATGGATTTCTTAATAGGCACGCTTTTCATTGTCGGGTTTGTGGCCTTTTTTATCGCCGTTGGCCTTGTCGCCATTATGGCGGTTGAGCTGGGCCGTGCCACCATTGAAAACGACCGCAAAGTCGTCACCCCCCTGATTCTGGCCGGCGTCCTGGCGTTGTTTCTGGGCGACTAACCCGCTCCTCCCAGTGCCCGTACAATCGCACGGGTCATTCCCTTCCATAATGCCGGCGCATACTGCGTAATGAGTTGGCCGATATCGTCTGCCGACCATAGAGCCATAAACTCTTCACCGTTTCAATCCACGTCCTCACGCGTGTGGGGAACATCGCCAGATCCTCAGCGGCGGCCAACCCGGGGCCGGTTCATCCCCACACGTGTGGGGAACATCACTGCAGGGCGGCGGTTTTCGGGCCGTCGCCCGGTTCATCCCCACGCGTGTGGGGAACATCCGATGGCATCCTGGGAGTTGAGCGTCCCGTACGGTTCATCCCCACACGTGTGGGGAACATATCCGTGGCCAGTGGATCCACGTCGTCGGTCGCGGTTCATCCCCACACGTGTGGGGAACATTCCGGGGGTTCCGTTTTCTGTTCTTCATTTCCCGGTTCATCCCCACACGTGTGGGGAACATAGCTACGGCGCGGCCCGCACGGCGATCATGAGCGGTTCATCCCCACACGTGTGGGGAACATAAACAAAATATTTAAAAATAAGGTTCTTTTCTCGGTTCATCCCCACACGTGTGGGGAACATAAACAAAATATTTAAAAATAAGGTTCTTTTCTCGGTTCATCCCCACACGTGTGGGGAACATACCATCAACGACCTCGACAGCAACCTGATATGCGGTTCATCCCCACACGTGTGGGGAACATTTTCTCTGACAGGTGGCAAACCCAACGGCAAACGGTTCATCCCCACACGTGTGGGGAACATAAAATGACAGAAATTTTAAATAAAATAAACACCGGTTCATCCCCACACGTGTGGGGAACATCCTGCGAAAAGCCACCGAATATATGACTCAGGCGGTTCATCCCCACACGTGTGGGGAACATGCGTGCACCCTTGGTGACACGCCAGAGGCCACCGGTTCATCCCCACACGTGTGGGGAACATAAGAACGACAGCCGCCCGGGTATTGACCGAGCCGGTTCATCCCCACACGTGTGGGGAACATATAAATGATGTTTGCTGGATTACTGGCCCCGGCGGTTCATCCCCACACGTGTGGGGAACATGATCGAAAACCAAAACCGGTTTTTCCTTATTCCGGTTCATCCCCACACGTGTGGGGAACATCTCGGCCGCCGACGCATAATCTTTTCCCAGGGCGGTTCATCCCCACACGTGTGGGGAACATCAAACGCCTCGGCCGGGATCTGGTTATGTTTGCGGTTCATCCCCACACGTGTGGGGAACATGTTATGATGGGGGCCGCTGCTCCCGGCTATAACGGTTCATCCCCACACGTGTGGGGAACATAGTTCGGTTCCGACAAAGCCGCCTCCGAATACCGGTTCATCCCCACACGTGTGGGGAACATATCTGGTCCGCCGTCATGCTCTGGACGGAGGGCGGTTCATCCCCACACGTGTGGGGAACATCGCCCGCACCTCATCGAGATACACCTGGACAGCGGTTCATCCCCACACGTGTGGGGAACATCCTGCGGGAGGAAGACGAGGCCATGGTGGATTCGGTTCATCCCCACACGTGTGGGGAACATGATGGCCCGGTCAGTCTGCTTTGTGATTATCACGGTTCATCCCCACACGTGTGGGGAACATGATCCGATCCATCCTCCACGGTATCCGCGATACGGTTCATCCCCACACGTGTGGGGAACATTAACGCCTATCTGGGTTTGTACCGCCGCTATACGGTTCATCCCCACACGTGTGGGGAACATGTATCTGGCCGTGGAACACTGGTCATCCGCCGCGGTTCATCCCCACACGTGTGGGGAACATCAAAACCGGTGTCGTAAAGGTTGAAAACGTGGCGGTTCATCCCCACACGTGTGGGGAACATTCCCATACAAAACTTTTAATATTTTCATATCCCGGTTCATCCCCACACGTGTGGGGAACATATTTCTGTTTTAACTGTTTTTTCGTTTACCCGCGGTTCATCCCCACACGTGTGGGGAACATTATCTGGTGAAAAAAATAATCCCTCTGGAACCCGGTTCATCCCCACACGTGTGGGGAACATTAGAATATGAAATTCGCGCTGTCCCTCGTTCGCGGTTCATCCCCACACGTGTGGGGAACATGCCTCCGCCGATATCGCGCGGAATTACGAATACGGTTCATCCCCACACGTGTGGGGAACATGGCAGCCAAGTCAGCCAATCAGAAGCCGTGTCCGGTTCATCCCCACACGTGTGGGGAACATTGGCAGAAAAGAACGCCGCGGTCAGCATCTTCCGGTTCATCCCCACACGTGTGGGGAACATGTTGCTTCGCCCAGTTCCAGTTCTCCGGTCAGCGGTTCATCCCCACACGTGTGGGGAACATAAGAGTCAGGGGGTGCAGTATCATCATGTTGTCGGTTCATCCCCACACGTGTGGGGAACATTACTAACGATTTAATCACTTATAGCGTTACCGCGGTTCATCCCCACACGTGTGGGGAACATTAAAAACAGAAGTGGAGCTGATGAAGGAAGGGCGGTTCATCCCCACACGTGTGGGGAACATACAAAATTCAGGCGCTTGTAAAAACGGTGTTGCGGTTCATCCCCACACGTGTGGGGAACATACTTCCTCGAACTTTTTGTTTTTAGAAGTATTTTTGCAGTTTGTTTTTTCTACCGGTCATTTCGGCCTTGTTGCCCCAATTTAATCTGGTTGTCAAAGAGCAGTTGTCGTTTCATTCGTGCCTTGGTCTGGCGGCAAAAATGAAACCAGCCGGAGGCCATCATAGTTGATAGGTATCCGGCGATTTTTACCATAGGTCTGAAAATCAAATCCTGATTCATTGGGCGTCGCCCATGCCATTGCCACATTGCCGTCCTCAGCCAGGGCTGCGATCTGTTCCCAAATCATCTCCCGGATGCGTCGTGAGACATTACCCACATAAACACCTGCCCGAATTTCAAGCAGCCACACAGCGAGTCTGCCGCGCAGACGTGGAGGAACAGCTTCCGTGACAACCACCAGCATGCTCATACTATGCGCTCCTGTGACCCTGGTCTCCGATTGATTCAGGCTCCGGTATTGCCGGAGGCTGGGCATCTTCAGGGGGTGGAGGCGGCTTAATCCCACCGGCTGAAAGGATATCTTCTATTCCCGGAATAATTTTCTGAAGCAGCCGGGTTTCCCGAAACGCATCCCGGCAGGCGATCCTCACCTCTCGGTCCGGATGAGCCGGTTTTTTTGCTGCCACACGAAACGCCACCGGCACCACTGTATCAAACTTATAGATATCGGCAATATCATACACAAACGACAGTGGCTTTCCAGAATGGATGAAGCCGACAGCGGGTGCGTATCCGGCCGCCAGAATGGCGGCTTCGGTAACGCCATACAAGCATGATGTGGCGGCGCTCAAACATTTATTTATAACATCACCGGACTCCCAGTCTTTAGGATCATAGCGCCTGCCCTTCCATGGCACACCATACTGCTTTGCCATAAGTTCATATATTTTTCTGACCCGCGCGCCTTCGATCCCGCGTAGCTGATCCACACTGCGGCGTTCCGGCGGCTTTTCACCAAACCGGATTTCAAACATTCGGCGCACTACCTTCAGCCGCAACTGTTCATCCAGGGCAAGTTTGGCCTGATACAGCAGCTTGTCCGAACGGGCACCACCAGGCTGACCCGCCGAGTACAGCCTCACTCCGGCTTCTCCAACCCATATCAACAAGGTTCCTGTGGTGGCCGCCAGCTTCACGGCGGCGTGGCTGATACGGGTGCCGGGCTCCAGCATGATGCATGCTACCGACCCTACCGGAATGTGCTTCCGCTCGCCGTTGACATCATCCACCACCACAAAAGCGCCGTCTTTCACATCAATCTGGCCGTAGTACACAAATACCATGGACACACGGTCCTTTATGGGTATGGGTTTGAGTGGAACGAAATGAGAGTCAGTCATTTTTTCTCCCTTTAGAGCCAGCAATTTTTTTCCATGATCATCGTCTCAAATCCGTTTCACCAACATCAGCCCACAGCCAAAGGCTTTAGATCGTCCGATACCGTTAAAAAGTGACTTCTTGAATGCCTCAACATCAGAGACCACCAAATCACCAGTAAAGTCCACGGCGCTGAAGCCGGACTTCTTCCCTTTGGCGGCTTTTCCTGTTAATGCATGCCATTGGTAGGCACTGTTCTGAAGTTTCAGATTCCCATGAGTATCCTTTACAATCGTAAATCCATTTTGTTTGCCCTGCTTTGCCATCCACTCGTCAAGCGTGTTATCGATTTCGGCTCTCAGTGCCCATTCCAACTTTTCGCGCGGGGTAAGCTTCTGGTCCAGGCGCTCGGCATATCGATAATCTCCGTCTAACAAATCGGTCAACCGGCTGTCCAAGCGTTGCCCTCCATGTGTAAGGAGAACATTTTTATACTCTTTTTTTTCAGGCGTACCTTGCAGGTGTGACAGAAGCCCCAGCTCTTCGCATAACAGTTTTAAAAAAGTTTGCTGGGCATCCATGACAACATCATGTTTTTTACCGTTTTTAGTCACGACCGGATTGGCACGCAGCTCAAAACGCAGGGCTTCGTCCGGCTGCAACTGGGGTTCATACCGCCGGGTTTCTACTGCAAAAAACGGGGATTGAGAAGAAGGTGCCGATGAAGACACAAGGTAATAAAGAGATTCCCCACGGGCGCCTCCTTGATACCCGAGCTGTTCTCTGGCGATCTCCTCCCGGTACAGAAAGTTTCTTTGTTTTTGTCCGGGGAAAAGGTCCCAAAGCAGCCGATGGATGTTATAGACACTGTCCGCAAGCACTTTTGCCATCTGTGTTTCCTGATGAATATCCGGCTGTATTCGAACGCGGGAAAAATACATTATTCACCTCCCGAAAAATACCAATAGTGTTCCTGGCGCGGAGAGAATTGCCAGCGCGTCCGCGACAACGGCTGGTCATGCCTGATCCTGGTCTGAACCCGGCTAAGATCAATCGTATCGGAAAACTCAGATGGTTCTCCTTCCCAGTAGTAATGGCGGTCGTTAGCCAACCCCAGCCAGTAGGCATCGCGCTTCGACAACCCCTCTTTGCCGGAATGATGAACCGGCAAAAGGGGTTGATGTGCATACGCCTGGAAGGCCTCATGAAAATTACGGCTGGTTTTATCTATCTGCGGGTTCATGGGCGCTGACAAGGGGCACGATTTGCGGCCGAGATACACATGGAGCCTGGGCTGTTCAAGGTGGGTTTTTATCGTTTGTAGCTCATACCGGGCACCCGGCAAAACCCTTACTGCCGACACCGCCAAGGCATCCTGACGGTATTCACGACTGGACAGGATGGTTCCCAGGCGAGGCTTTCCGATAATCAGTTCATCCCGGCGTGTCCTGTAAACAAAACCGCCGACGGAATCCGGCACCTGGGTGGTGTGATAATCCCGAAGCAGGCTGCCGTGCGAGCGGGCCTCAACAGCGATTAAACAGCCCTGATCCAGGGCCTGCTGGTTTTCGGTTTCGGAACGTTTGATTCCCAGGGCGGCTGCCATCAACCCGATAATGGCCGATCTGCCGGGATAGTTTGCCGTATGCCGGGTTTCTCCCACGGCAATTTCTCCCCAACTGGCCATTGGCCCGTAAAGACGGAATAAAAGATAACCCATGATAACCTCCTATTGGCTTACAAAGTCCAGCAGATCAGCCAAGGTGCCTTCTTTTTTGGGAACATTTATTTCATATCGACCATCCGCGCATTTGCCGTAAACCGAATCAAAGCAGTCTTTTTGCTCAACCAGCGCCTTAATGGAATCACTGATAAAATTCTCATTTTCACGGTGGTTGATCGGTTTTAAATAGGCGACCGACAGGGAGCGGGGCTGCTGGTCGCCTTTTTCCGAAAGGACATAGGAGGCATAGGCCCGGGACGCAAAGCTGTTTTGCTTGCCTTCCGGCGCGACCTTGACCGCTGCTTCGACCAAGGCCCGGATGGCTTTTGCGGCCAGAGCTTTGTCGCCGCCCAGATTTTCGATCAGCAGATCTCGATTGATGCATACATAGGAATAAAACAACCCGGCCGCAAAACGGGTTTCCCCGATATGGGCAGCGCCCATGTCTTCCAGGCCATTATTCAAATCATCAACTGCGGTAAAATAGTCATCCTCTATAACTACCGGATGAACGCTGATTGAATGAGCAACCTGACAGGCCGCTTCGATGCTATAAGAGGGTTTTGATGCAAGCATTCGTCCAAAGAGGGCAATATCGACAGCCTGCATCCTATCACGCAAGAGTTCCAATTCCTGGTCTGTTGGGCCTTCTGTTCTTTTAACAATTGTATTTGCAAGGTCAATTATGCCTTGCTCTTCTCCGGTATCAAAGAAGGCTAATTGTTCTATTTCAAGTTCCACCAGTTCTTTTTTTTCGCGATCCTTCTTATCCAGGTCCTTCAGGCCATCCTTTTCCTTTTTGGAAAGCTCCTTAAGCTTCCCGAAAACGCCCGCTATCGATTTAGACCACGCTATGGCATCTTTGTGGGTAACATCTTTCTTCCGAAGGATTTCGTATACCTTCAAACCCATTTCTTTCGTCCGCTTGCCAATATGCCCGGCCATTGCTGCTTGAAACGCATCCGAAGTTCGCCATGACCGTTTCAGGCATTGAGACGATACCCGGAGGCGTTCATACCCGCCCATTTTTGCGGTTTTGGGGCTGCCCATGTCATCGCGATTCAGGTTGGCGGGTGGATAGGCGGTCAATAAATGTAATTGAATAAATCGGCTCATCATCGTTCTCCTTTATTTTAGTTGTTCGGTAACACTGAAAAATAATCGGTAGCCCAGCGGACAGCCAGGCGGTTGGCCGGCTTGCGGTCAAACTCCCGATCATGCTCTTTGTGCCATTGAATAATGTCATTGGCCAGGGAGAGGATATTTACCCGGCCGTCCAGCAGGCGAATCGCCCGGACCATGCGGCGATAGAATTCATCGGTTGTCCGGCTTTTCTGCAACTGCTGGAAACGCAATTCGCTCATAGCTCCCCTGTCGCCTTTAATTGATGTAGCCAATTGTTCGGAAAAGGAGGCCATCTTTTTCGATTTCTTTTCATCTTTGGGCTGATAGCCCTTGCTCACCACCTGATGGTCCGCTTTTACATGCGACAGAAGCCCGGCCACCGCCGCACTGGAAAAAATCGGTTTCTGCTCCTGCCAGCTATTCGGCATTTGTTTTAGAAAATTAAAAAATGCTTCGGTCAGCAAAACATCTTCCGGCCGTTCCGCCCGCCGCAGCCGGGCTCGGTCTCCCCGGTTGTTATCCAGCCAGTGATGCCAGCGCTGCAACAATTGACAGCTTTCCGCGTCTAAATAATAGTATTCACTCATTGGGCAACCTCCTCTTTTGCCTTTGCTTTCAAATTCTTGATTACGCTGTTGTTATAGAATGTTTTGGTTAAAGACTGTTTGGCTGATACTATTTGTTTAAGATCAACTTCTTCGGGACTGTTGTACAGGGTGGCTTTCTCAAAAATATCAAACATCGATTCTTTGATCATTCGAAACCAGTTTGCATATATTTCAGGGGGAGCCATTCTGGTCGCGCTAGGCAGTTTCGCCATGTCGTCAAGTAACTTATAAAACCCCGGTTCGGTCGTTTCCCAGAACTGCCGGTCAATAGCACTCATGTCTCCCTTGGCGTCGCCGGGACGTTTAAACCAGGCAGATTTTACGGCATCCCTCAGGATTTTAACCGTCGCCCTTGCCGAACCGATCAATTCAACTGCCCATGCAATCAGATTCTCTTTTTGTTGTTTATTAAGTATGAGAACAGGGAAATGGGTGTCATACCAGCAGCGGGCTTTCATATTGTCCATATCAAAGCCGAAGCACCACAAAGCGGCAGACTGGTTGTTGAAAAGCGTCGGCCCCCGTTCGTCGTTATAGAACTGTACTGTCGTCGCTGCCTTATTCCCGGTTTCAGTATCCTGCAACGCCAGGCCGAGCCAGTGTCTGTAGCCCAGGCCGCCTTTCTGACCTTTAAGCGAAAGGGGAGGCTTTTGATGGTCGGTGTCAAAACGATATGGCGTAAGCGGGTGGACCCAGGCGCCGACATAGTCAATCCCAAAATTTTTTGCTTTATATGTCTTATAAAGCACGTTGGATGGGTGTCCGCAGATGTCACAATTGCCCTTTTCTTCATTGGCTCTAAGCCTTATCCGGCGGGGCATGCCCCAATACATTTGTAAAGCATGGCAATCTTCGGGCGTAGTGGCAACCCCCTGTTTGTCCGATATTCGGGTCGGTCCCAACCACGGCAGGACACTATCATCAAGTGGTCCGGGGCTGAAGAACTCCTCGTTGTCCTCCTTATTCAAAATGTTGAGCCAGACCTTATGCCACAGGTTCGAGTTGGCCTCTTCCGGGACAAGCAATGTTGTTAAAGGGCCGCCGCCCCTTAATCCGACCCTGTTCCCTTGTCCTCCCGCTGGCGCGTTAAGTTGTAGTGTAAACAAAGCCGAGGCGGTACAACTCTCACAAAGGCTGTTCACGTGACCGCGTTTTATAAAATGGTCCAGATTGTCTTTCTGTGTTTTCCCGCCCGGAGCCTCAATTAATAAAAAGGAAATGTGCTTTTCTTCACCATCAGACAAATCAAAGTCCTGCATAAACGCCGGGCCATCAGGGTTATACAACTCAAAATTCTTCTTAATAGTATTTTTCTCAAAAACCTTTTTTAACTCATCAGGCTTAGGCATATTTTCCCAGTACTGCCGCCACTGATCCTCATCTTCCGGCGCAAAACAGGTTTGCAGCAGGCCGATAAAAAATTGATACAGCGCACCCTGGAAATCCGGGCGCGGCGCGTTGATTTCCATAACCGGATTCTCAGTCTCGACAATCTGCCAGGGCGCGATTTTATCCGGCCCGTTTTCGCGTATAACCGGAATCCATTTGTCTGTGAGCAGGTTCATGGGTTTTCTCCTCCTTGTGGTTGCCAGCCGCCAGCAGCTTTGTAATAATGTTGCGTTTCTTCCGTAAGGGGAAAGACCTCCAGCCAACGAAGGAACTTGACCTCGGCTTTCAATTCTTCAATTATTTTCTGAAACTCCTGGGTTATTTTGCCTCGGGCCTTTTTCCATTCCCATTCCGGTATCTTGACAATACTCATGGCCCAAGAGTTGTGGATGTTGGCTGCATAGGGCATGAGCTTCCCGTCCTTGTGTTTTGCCAGCGCCACAGTAATGCTTTCTTCCTCGGTCAGGCGGGTTGGGATGCGGATTTCCTCGTCCCAGTCGCCGCTGGACCAGGTATAGCCTTTATTGATTTTAAGCACGTTCAGGCCTGCCATCCCTGCCTGGGCTTGGTTCTGTGCAATAGCGATATTAGAGGCGAGACGAATTTCTTCGGGGACTTCATCTTCCGGCTCATTCCCGTAAACATTTTCAATCAGTTCTCTGGCATCTCCAGGCATGGCGAATCTCCCTTTACATAATAATTTTGCCGTCAGCCAAAGTTGCCCAATATGAGGATAAACCGCCTGTGTCCCTTTTTGATGGTTTTTTAACCAGTTTTCGTCGGCGCCTTTGGTTGGATCGGGGCTGTATACATAAAGAGTCGGCTTGCTACGCTGGTCTTTGGCATCATGATCCAGAAGTCTGTTCCCTTTGCCATCACGGATGTGACGGCAAAGCCGCCCGGCCCGCTGTACGATCAGATCAATAGGGGCAAGATCGGTAATCAACACATCAAAATCAAGATCCAGAGATTGCTCAACCACTTGAGTAGCAATCAGCACATGGCCTCTTCTGTCCTCATGGCCAGATTGATCGCCAAATCGTTTCAATACGTCATTCTCAATACGTTGCCTGTCGATCATGGCAAAGCGGCTGTGAAACAGATGCAAGTGGTGTTTATCCATCCACTCACTTTGGGATAGCGCAGTATGGCTTTCCCGCGCCGCTTTGACTGTGTTGCGTATCCAGCAGACACATCGGCCTTTATTGACCGCACTTTGGACCTGTTCAAAAACCGCATCTTCCGTATCCAGTCTGATAACAGATACCGTTCTTTTAACTTCTTCCCGTGTATCAATATGCTTTTCAAGGTCACTTGACGCAGGGGCATGTGTAGCCAGCGGATATGCTGTATTGTGTATTTCCGGAGCCTCTTTCCCGAGCCCTCGATAAAAAGCACTGACCAATTGCAAACGCATTTTTTTTGGCAGCGTGGCTGATAAAAGAATGACGCTGCCACCCTGTCTGGCGTGGGCTTCTATCAAGGTATCAAGCAGCTTCTGCATATAGCTGTCATAAGCATGGACTTCATCCACCAACAGCACTTTTCTTCTTAAGCCCAACAACCGGAGGGATTGATGCCGGACAGGCAGTACTGCCAAAAGCGCCTGATCAAGAGTGCCTACACCGACATCAGCCAGCAAGGCTTTTTTTCGATTATCCGCCAGCCAGGCATTGCAATAAGCCGACGCGCTCAGTTCTTCGTCTTCGCTATCATAGGGCTTATCATAAGCGACCCCATCCGATTTATTTTCCGGCACGGCGACAGTTTGCCTGAACGCCTCGGACAAATCTCTTGCCCCGTGCGCCAGGATTAAAGAAGGGGTGTTGTTTTGATCATAGAGCCGTCTATATACCCTGCCCAGGCGTTCATACATGGCATTGGCCGTAGCCATGGTCGGAAGCGCGACATAGAGGCCATCCGCCAAACCGGCACTCAACAGACGATGGGCCAATACAATAGCCGCCTCTGTCTTCCCTGCGCCGGTGACATCTTCAAGAATGAACAGTTGCGGGCCATCACTTAAGGGCTCATTGGCGGCATATTCCTGCAATGGGGTCGGTTTATGGATAATAGGGAACAGATCGGTAATGCTTTCAAAATTACGGGTGGTTGCCGGTTCAGGCATGGCGCTAACCGCTTTTTGTGCCGAGGGTAGGGCAATGGTATCCCAATACGCCTTTAAGTCGAGTTGTTTATCACATCCGTAGTAATCGAAATATTCCGTATTTGAGCCGATCCAGTCCGCCAGAACAGTAATACCGGCCAGTTGCCAGGAAACTGTTTTTAATTGTTTCTGGAATATGTTGTCAAAAAGAGGCGATGGATCAAAATCCGAAAGGAAAAGGTTACAGATGTCCACCATAAAATTTTTGGCTGCTTCCTCATCCTCATTCTCAAAAAAAGTATTGAGATTGATGCCGGATTGTTTTGGGGGCATACCGTGATGACCGGTGACAATCTTTATACACGCTTCAATCTTATTGAACCAATTAAGATCCCCGTTATCTTTATCCTGTTTACTGAGAACCTTTCGCCATAATAAGAAACCGAGAGAGTCGTGTCTTTCCGAATAGGACATTTGTGGATTAGCCATGACCAAGTCCGGCGCAAGCTCGGGTTTTAGACCTTGAAACGCCCGTGCGAATTTTCCCAAATCATGAAGTGCGAGGCAGAAGACAAAAAAAACACGAAGCAACGCGGGTTTTATGTCTAATCTTTTTGCCAGTTCCATACAAAGAGGTTTCTCAGGATTCAGCAAAAACCACCCAATCGCCGCCACATCTAAACAGTGATAAGGCAACAAATGATAGCCTGAACCATCTTTTTCGGCTTTACCCCAGTAGCGGTAATAAGATTTTTCAGTATTCATAGTCTGAGTTTTGCTCTCGGTATAGAGCGGGGCTTGCTGCCGCAGGTATTTGTCTCTTTCACAGGATTCTCCCCTCCTTGTGATACTGGTTGACCATAGTAAAAACAGGCGGCCCGGTCAAGGGGGCCGGGTGGTATGTGGCCGGGTTATTCTTCAAAGGTCGGGTAGTCTCCTTTTTTGCCGTGTATGAGTCTGGGGGCAATCAGCCAATTTTCCTGCTGCTGGGGGTATCGTATCTGGAATTTTAGTACCTTTCTGAATGTTACGGGCCGGTAGATGGAGGGGTATCGTTTCAGGTGGCGGCGGCGTTTTTCAAAGGCTTTGATGGGTATGATGGGGGTCATGATGGGGTGCCTTTTGTGTTTTAATGGTTTTGGGGGGTTGAGGTTGGGATTGCTTCGTCGCTGCGCTCCTCGCAATGACGGATAGGGGCGGAGGGGATTGCTTCGTCGCTGCGCTCCTCGCAATGACGGATAGGGGCGGAGGGGATTGCTTCGTCGCTGCGCTCCTCGCAATGACGGATAATGTAATGGGTCAATTTTATTCTGGATTGCCCGGTCAAGCCGGGCAATGACGACAAAGGGGTCAAGCCGGGCAATGACGGACAAGGTAATGGGGCAATTTTTATAAATGCCCTTACGGGCACACTACAAACGGGAGCTACAGGTGTATTACAAGCAGGTGCTGTCATGCGGCGTTGACTCGCTGGAAAAGGATGATGTTGTTTTTGACCACGGGCCGGGGGGTGGTGTCGTCCGGTTCGGTGTCGGGATTGTGTTTGCGGCGCTTGCGTTCGGCTTCGGCGGCGGCAAGGGCCTTGTCGTCTTTTACCAGGCGGGCCGTGGTTTCGTACCAGCCCAGGGCCCAGTTATCCAGTTTGGGGAAGGGGGAAAAGGCATTTAACGCCTGGACGGCGGTTTCGTTTGCCTCGGATTTGCGGTCCATCCGGTTTAAGACCGTGGCTTTCAGGGCGAGGCACGGGGCACGGTCCTCGTCGTCTTTTTCTATGGCCTGGTCCAGCATGGCCAGGGCCTCGTCATGGCGTTTGGTGTTGCGGTAGAGCAGGGCCAGGTTGAACGCCGGGCTGCTCCAGTCCCGGTCATCCTTTATGGCTTCCAGGTAGGCCTTTTCGGCGCGCTGGTGGTCTTTCAGGTCTTCATAGTAAATGCCCATGAGGTTGGAGATATAGGAGCTGGGCCGGTTTTTCTTTCGCAGTGCGGTGTGCAGGCAGTGGATGGCCTTTTCCTTCTGGTTCAGTTCCTCGTACCACCTGGCCAGGTTTACATAGTCGTCGACGTTTTTCTCGGTGCCGCCGAAGCAGAGGCGAAGCTTTTCCTCGGTTTCTTCGATTTTCAGGCGGGTGGCGCCGGGGTTGACCACGTTGACCAGGGGGTTTTCAACGGCCTGTGCAAACACGGCCTTTGGGGAGGACTTTAAGAAGGCCCGGCACTCGAACTGCTTGCCGGCGGTGACCCGGTATTCCAGAAGGATCCCGGCGCCGGCGCAGGCAGCGGTGGGCAGGTTCCAGATTTCGTTTAACAGGTGGCGGCCGTCGGTGTGGGATATCAGGCGAATGCGGAGCTGATCGACCAAGAGCCGGTCGGCGGGAGGAACTTCCAGGTCCAGGCGCTGCCAGGTGTCGTCCGATGGAAAGGGCAGGGGCGTGCCGGGGTCCACCAGGGGGTAGCGGCTGCCGTCGTTGGTCTCCAGGTCGATGCCGTCGTGCAGCACGGGCCGTACCAGGGGCCGGCCGGTGACGGCCTTGAAGATGGTGTTCCATGCCGCGCCCCGGGCCACGGCGGTCTGAATCTGTTCCGGGTCGTCAAAACCGCCTGTTTTGTTTTTGCCGAAATAGGATTCCATCGCGGCCCGCACCTGCGGAATCAGGATGCTGCCGCCGGAAAGCAGGCAGAAGTCCACCTCTTTCGGGCTGATGCCGGCCCGGTCCAGGGCGTCTTCAATGGGGGAAAAGATGGACTGGGTCAGCCGGTATTCGGTCTCCCGGGCATAGAGAAAGTCGGTGTCTAAAAAGGGTTCCAGCAGCTTTTCAAACTGGGCCGCGGACAGGGAGGGGGCGGAGAAGTCCAGGCCCTCCTCGTCATTGTTGATCCAGCAGGTAATCGCCGGGGCCGTGACCCCAAACATGGCCTGGTTGACCTCGGCATATTCGCACTGGTCAATGGACCGGCGGATTTTGCGGCACAGATCGATTTTCAGGGTTTCGGCCGTGGCCAGCAACCGGGGTTCGAGTTCCAGTTTTTTGTTTTCCCAGGTCAGGTCGGAAAGATCGAAAACATTCTCTTCGGCCAGGGCCGGGATCAGCACCTCGTGAACAATGGCGGCGTCGATGTCGCCGCCGCCCAGGCGGTGATAGCGGGACACGGAAAGCTCGCTTACGGAAAGGGGCCTGTTCGGGCCGTTGCCGGACACGGCAATCACCGACACGTCGCAGGTGCCGCCGCCGAAGTCAAAAACCAGGCAGGTGGCCTTGCCCTCGCGGGGCAGGGAAAAGCGCCGCTGGTCGGACATCAGAAAATCCACCAGGGCAGCGGTGGGCTCTTCCATCAGGTCGCAGGCCTCCAGGTGAAGGTTGTCCATGCGGGCGGCCCGCAGGGTGTCGTTTCTCTGGTTGATCTGAAACGAGGCGGGCACGGTGACGGTAAGGACCTGGTAGGGGGCTACGGCGCCCTGTTCGGCGGCCTCCACCAGAAAGGAGAGAACATGCCCGGCCACCTTGTGGGCGTGGTTGAGAAAGGCCGGGGCCAGGGCATAGGTTTTGTTTAAGCCCATGTCATTTTTGGTGTCGTGGAAGAAGTTTTCTCCTGTCACCAGTTCCAGGGTGTCCATTTCGCAGCGGAGCTGTTTTGCGCCTTCGCCCACCAGCACCGTGCTGTTTTCTTCGTCTTCCAGAAACGCCACAACCGACGGCACCAGGGCGCTGGTGACGGTATCCCCGTTTTCCAGGGGCTGGGTGATTTTAAGGACCTTGCACATGGGTGGGTAGCCCGGCACGCAGACGCTTTCCGCAATGGTGGAGTTGGTGGTGCCCAGGTCGATGCTTAAGGTGCGAAGAAGGTTGTTTTTCGCGGGAACAAAGGGACCGCCAAAGGTTTTTAAAATATCCATTTTATCCTCCCTGGCTAAAGGATGAATAAAAACGCCCGCCCTTCCAAAACAGCCCCCTGGCTGAAAAGGTTGCCCTTTCAGCTTTTATTCGAATTGTGTGTGATGTTTAAACTTTTACCACCTTCCACTGGTTAAGGGTTTCTTCTATGCGGGCCACTTCGGCTTTGGCCTCTGCATGCTGCCTTGCGGTCAGCACCAGGTCCCACACGCGGCCGTTGGGTGTGAGGATGCGGCGGGACGAGTCGGGCTCGGCATAGCCTGTTTTTTTGTAATGGTCTTCGATCTGTTTGGAAAACCGGTCGTGGAGTTTGCCGGTGATCAGGTCCAGCTCTTTTAACCGGAAAAGAAAGGCCTGGGCCGACACCCCGAACCGGTGCTTGATGCGCAGCAGCAGTTCCCAGGACCACTGCTTGTTCTGAATGCCCAGCTGGTTGACCGTGGCCCGGATGGCCTGCTCGGGCATGAGGAAAAAGGCGGCAAACTTGCGGCCGGCCCGGTGCATGGTCAGGGTCTTTTTCCCTTCTTTTTCCGCGGGCGGCATCTCTTCGGTCCGGGCGTCGTCATCGGATGGAAAGGGATTGGCGCCTGTGTGCCTGGCCTGCCGCAGAAAAAAGATGCGGCCCAGCCCGTAGGCCAGGTGAAAAATCTGGCGCTCCGGGTTCTGTTTGTGACGAATAAAGAAAAAGGCGTTGCTGTTTTCCATATCGTAAAAGGTCATGGACGGGGTCTCTTTGGGCAGGGGCAGGAATATCACGCGAAACCCCATGGCCTCGAACAGCTCGATGTAATCGAATACCACGCCCCGGCCGATACCCATATGATTTCTGGCGGCCTCGGAAAGGTCCTGAAGGCCCCGCTGGTTGGTCTCAAATGATATGTTCAGGGGGATTTTGGCCCGTTTATGGGCGCGGCATATATCTTCCAGGCTGCATATGGCGTCGATGACTTCGTAAATGGGGGTCAGGATGCTGGGCGGCAGGTGTTCCACGGACCGGGCCGGCACAAACCCGGTGCCCGGGGTTTTGACCCGTTCGGCCAGCAGGTCGCTTTCGTCTTCGGCAAACAGGGTGTCCACCGACACACCCAGGGCCCTGGAGAGTTGAAAGATAACAGCGGCGGAGGGCGCGTTTCCCCCGCGTTCGATGCGGCCCAGGGGAATTTCCGCCATGCCGATTTCGCCGGCCAGGCGGCTGATGGTCCAGCCGCGCTGGCGGCGCAGCTTGCGGATGTTTCTGCCGATAAAGGTGAGGTCGGTGGTTTTCTGAATCATGAATAGCCTCTGGCGACTTCGTAAAACGCCCAATTTCTGCGTTGCGCCGCATCACTCGTCACTGCGGCGTACGCGCAGTACGCCTCATTCCTCGCGATTTGCGCGCCTTGAACTTGAACTTTTTAAAAAGTCGCTTTGTCTTTGTGTTTGCGTGTGGTTCCTCCCAGTACAATTTTTAGATAGTACGATATCGTATATGTGTCAAGTAAAAAATTAGATTTTTAGAAAAAAACTAACTAATAGGTTAGTTTTTTGCAGAGAGGGCAAAACAGAGGAGAGAAAAGCAATTCTGCCGCACGTGCGTCATTGCGAGCGCAGCGAAGCAATCTTGTCCGAATGCGAAGGAGATTGCTTCGTCGCTGCCGCTCCTCGCAATGACGGAAGGGGCTGCCGCTCCTCGCAATGACGGAATGGGCTACGCTCCTCGCAATGACGGGAAGGGTGCCGCTCCTCGCAATGGCGTAAAAAATGCTTCACAATGACGGGGGTGTCGTTGTGCCTACATGCCGGCGCCGAACCCGGTGCGCAGCAGGGAGTCGCGGCTGATCATGCCGGCAAACCGGCCTTCGGCATCCACCACGGGCAGGCGCTTGAGGCCCCGTTCCACCATCAGGCCGATGGCCTCTTCGATCAGCATCTCCTCTTTGACCGTGATCAGCTCGGTGTTCATCACCGTCCCGGCGGTGGCCCCGGCCAGGCAGGTGTCGGCCTCGTCATGTTTGAAGGCACTGCCCACGCGGGAGAGAAGGCCCCAGATGCCGGACTGTTTTTGCGCAAAACAGCGCAAAAGGTCTTTGTCAGATATCAGGCCCAGGAGGTTGTTTTCGGCGTCCACCACGGCCACCCGCTGAATGTCGTTGTCTCCGATGAGGCGGAGCACGTCGGCAACAGGTGTGTCCGGCGAAACGGTGTGGGTGTCGCGCCGGGCAATGTCGGCCACCTGCTTGAGATGGGTCACATCGACTTTCTGGGAGCGGAAGGCGTTCCAGTCCGGGGCCTCGCGCATGACCGTGCGAAAGATGTCCAGCCGGGAAACCATGCCGCAAAGGCGGCCCTCTTTGTCGGTGACGGGCAGGCGTTTGAAATTCCGGCTGATCATGAGATCCACGGCCTCGGCCAGGGGCCGGTCTTCGGCGATGGTCACTGCCGGGCCGGTCATCACCTGTTCGGCCTGCCTGCCGGCCATCTGGCTCAACACCGATTTCATGCGGTCCTGGTCTGATTCGGCCAGCAGGCCCAGCCGCAGGGGCAGGCCGCCTTTGCGGATCAGGTCGCCCTGGGTGATCACGCCCACGGGACGGCCCTTTTTGTCCACCACGGGCACGCCGGTGAAAATTGAAGAGAGCAGCAGGCGGGTCACCTCATCAAGGGGTGTTTCAGACGTCACGCTTCTGGGGTCGGCGGTCATGACGTCGCGGACGGAAAGCTGGCGGGGGAAAAAGGCGTTGCGGGTCCGATGGGCCACCACGTTCAGGTCGTGGATGGCCACGATGCCGTCGGTGACCATGTCGTTTAATCCATCCAGCACCCGGTCGGTCTGGGTGGACGGCATAACAATGTAGATTCGTACCGGCATGTTGAAGGAGAGCAGCTCGAACCGCGTGGTGGCGGTTTCTCCGCTTTCATAGCACCCGGCAATGCCGCGGGTGACGATGCAGCGGGCCGCGATTTTCAGGCCTCGCACATATTCAACGACTGTCTCGGTCAGGGGCCGGCCCTGGTGGCGGGCCGACTCGCTGGTGAAGATTTCAATGGCTTTGTAGTTCAACATATTTTCCCTCCAATAATAACGGCTTCGTAAAAAGCCCAATAGCTGTGTTGCGCTGCGTCCCTCGTCACTGCGGCGTACAATCAGTAGGCCTCATTCCTCGTGCCTTGCGGCGCCTTGCTCTTGAACTTTTTACAAAGCCTTTCCCGAAACGAGTGGTTATGATCTTGTGGCTGCCGGCATGCCGATCATTGTCAAAAAATTTCATGAGATATTTGAGAACAAACTGCCCAGCCACATGCCGGCCAGGGTCAGGGCCAGGCCCCCGATGTTGTTTATAAGAATGTTGGCCAGGGGCAGCAATGTCAGGCCGGCCCGGCCGGCGCTGACCGTTTCCAAAGAAAAGGTGGAAAATGTGGTCAGGGCGCCCAGGTAACCGGTGACCAGCAGCAGGCGCATTTCAGGGGAGAGCAGCCGCACCCGGTCGGACAGGGCGAACAGCAGGCCGATGAGAAAACAGCCCACAAGGTTTACCGCCAGGGTGCCCCAGGGAAACCGGGTTCCCCACAGCCGCACCGTCATCAGGCCCACGCCGTAACGGCTGGCCGCGCCCAGGCCGCCACCGATCATGACCAGGAATATTCTGTTTATTTCCAGCGAAACCATCCAGCCTCCTTGTGAATATTTTTTACAGGCAAAATTTAATAAAACGGTATTGCTTTGTCGTTTTGTTTGTAGTGACGCCGTCAGGCGTTTTGCAGCCGGGCAAAAGTGATGCCCTTACGGGCACACTACAAACGGGCTTTTTGCCCCGTCATTGCGAGGAGCGCAGCGACGTGGCAATCTCCTTCGTTTCTGGACAAGATTGCTTCGCTTCGCTCGCAATGACGTAAGTACACGAACAAGATTGCTTCGCTTCGCTCGCAATGACGCACGATACAACCCTCGGCCTTTCACGGGCAACCTTCGGTTCGCCCGTGGCACCCGTTATTGTGTGGATCATATTTACCGGGTGGCACGGGCCAAGCGTCAGCTTGCCCGTGTATACCCTTTGCACCCCTGTCAATGCCTTTCCATAAACAAAAAAACCGCTTCCGGCAGGCCCTCACAACACCTGCCATACATTATATATAATGGTATCGGCAGGAGTCATCAGCCTGTCCAGTGCGGCGGTTGTCGGGGGACCCCATCCCCATCGTTTCTTAAAACCTAATGCAGGAAGCAGAAAAAGGCAAGCGTGAAATACCCAATCTGTTGTATGATAACCGCATGGAAACAGACGTCAAAACCGTTCTTTCCGCGTCCCGGCGCACCGATATTCCGGCCTTTTATATGGAGTGGTTCATGGCCGGGATTGACCGGGGGCTTTTTGAGGTGACCAACCCGTACAACGGGGTGGTCCGGCAGGTGGAGTGCACGCCGGAATCGGTGCACACCATTGTCTTCTGGTCCAAGAACTTCGGTCCGTTTTTAGACGGCCGGTTCGGCGAAACCCTGGCCGGCGAGGGCTACCATCTTTTTTTTAATTTCACCGTCAACACGGAAGACCGCCTGCTGGAGCCGAATCTTCCGCCGCTGGACCAGCGGCTTTGCCAGCTTGACGCGCTGGCCCGCCGGTTCGGGCCGGAGCGTGTGCAGTGGCGGTTTGACCCGATCTGTTTTTACTCCGCAGGCAACGGCGGTTTTAAGAATAACCTGGCCGACTTTCCGAAGATTGCAAAAGCCGCGACCGAAGCCGGCATCGGCCGGTGCGTGACCAGTTTTTTAGACCTTTACGCCAAGGTAAAGAAGCGGGCCGCCCGGGCCGGCGTGACTTTCATGGAACCGGGAATGGAAAAACAGGTCGAAATTGTCACGCGCATGGCGGACCTGCTGAAAGGCTGCGGCATTGCCCTGCACACCTGCTGTGAAAAAGAGCTGATGGCCGGGCTTGCCGGGAATGTGCCGGTGACGGCCAGCGCCTGCATCAACGGCAGGCTGTTCATGGAAAATGACGGCGGCGTGGTGCCGGTGCAAAAGGACCGGGGCCAGAGGGCCGGGGCCGGGTGCGGGTGCACCGAGTCGATTGATATCGGCTCTTACGCTCAGCATCCGTGTTATCACAGTTGCCTGTTCTGTTACGCAAATCCGGCGGCTGTCACATCCCGTCATTCCGGCCTCCGAGCCGGAATCCAGAAAAAATAGACCCCACACCCTTTTCGTCATTACCCGGCTTGACCGGGTAATCCAGAATCAAAATGGTTTCATACCCTGTTAATAAGGAATCAGGTCAATTTACACTGGATTGCCGGGTCAAGCCCGGCAATGACGGAGGAGGCGGAACAGGGTCAATTTACACTGGATTGCCGGGTCAAGCCCGGCAATGACGGAGGAGGGTGTCATTGCGAGCCGCAGGCGAAGCAATCTTGTCCGAATGCGAAGGAGATTGCCACGTCGCTTTCGCTCCTCGCAATGACGGGAAAAACGGTGTCATTGCGCCAGCGAAGCAATCTTGCCCAGGCGCAGTTCATCCAGAATCCGGGGCAGTTCCCCGGCCAGGTACAGGGGAAGGGAAAGAAGGCGATACGACACGGGTGTGGTGCCGCCCTCCGTCCGGGCGGTATGGGTAATGTCCTGAATGCCGGGAAGATTAAGGTCGAACCGCACACACAGGCTTGCGTTTTTGTGAAGGACGAACTGTTGCAGGGATTTGAGGGCTCCGCTTTTGCCGGCCTTGACTTCCACCGGAATGACCTGACTGCCGCTTGCCGTCACAAAATCCACTTCCGCGTTGGCCGATTTTGCCTCCCGCAGCCAGTAGACCAGCCGGGGCGGCTCCTGGGGATTCATCAGGTGTTGCGCCACAAACTGTTCCGCGAGTTTTCCCTCATTGACAAGGGCATGCCCGTCCAGGCGCTGAAGGGTGGTCCAGTCCAGCCCGGTGAGCCAGGCGGCCATGCCCACATCCATGAACACCAGCTTATAGACATTTTCATGAATGTCCGCCAGAAGCGGGACCCCGGAGCAGTTACCGTGAAATACCTGGTGGCAGACCCGCGCCTTGACCAGCAGATCGATAACGGCCCGGACCTCCCGTGATTTATCTTCCCGGGAGATGTTGCTGTATTTGACTTTCTGGCCGATCATCCGGGGAATCTGCCGGAACACCTTCTGCATCAGGGCCAGGTCTTTTTGCCGGGCGTATTTGGAAAAATCGTCCTGGTATGTTTCGGCGATGGAGCGATGAACATCCGTGACTTCGGGCAGGGCGTTTTCCGACACAAAGGCATAAACGGCCTCCGGCATTCCGCCCACGAACAGATGTTCCCGCTGGCGTTTGATCAGTTTTTCATGGGCAGCCAGGGGGATGGACGTGCCGGGATGAAATTCGGAAAGATACGGGGCCAGGGCGGGCTCTGTTGCATTTAAAAATTCCCCGAAGGTCAGGGGACCCAGATGGTAATATTCGATGCGGCCGACCGGCATGGAAAAATGATGGTTTGAAAGGGCAAATTCCAGCAGGGAGCCGGCGGCAATGACCGGCAGGTCCGGCAGGGTTTCGTAGAAATAGCGGAGTGCGGCAATGGCATGGGGGGTGGCCTGAATCTCGTCCAAAAACAGAACCGCGTTCGGGGAGTGGATGCGGCGGCCGGCAAGGGCGTCCAGCTCCCGCAGTATCACATCCATGTCCAGTGACTTGAAGATATTGTCCAGGTACAGGTGCTGCTCCAGGTTGATCTCATTTAAGACCAGCTTGTTTTTTTCGGCAAACCGGCGCACCAGGGTGGATTTGCCCACCTGGCGGGCACCCCTTATGACCAGGGGCTTGCGGCGTTTTTTCTGGTGCCAGACATACAGGTCTTTTTCAGCGTTTCGATAAATCATGGATAAAACATACCCGTTTTTTAACCACAAAGTCAACAAAAAACAGGTTTGTTTCCGTCATTGCGATCCCGCCAAGGCGGGACAGGGCCGCGAAGCAATCTTGAACGGATGCGAAGGAGATTGCCACGTCGCTTTCGCTCCTCGCAATGACTTAAAAAATAAAGGCGCAATGACGGAGGAGGCGCAAAGGGTCTTTCGGAAAGGCCGCCTCATTTTTTTCTTGACACGAACCCGTTTGTGAACTAAGTTAAATTTAACTTTGTTCAATTTTAGAATAGAAAGGCTTGAACCATGGCAAAAGTAATTGTGCTGGGCGGATGCGGGGCCGTGGGCCGGGTGGTGGTAAAGACCCTGGCCGCGGATGATACGTTTGACGAGATTGTGATCGGGGATCTCGACCTGGACACGGCAAAAACCCTGGCCGGTCAGATAAAGGGCAAGCCGGTTTCCGCGACCGGCGTCAATGCACTTGAACCGGAAACCGTGAAAAAGGCCATTGCCGGCTGCGACCTGGTGGTCAACTGTGTGGGCCCGTTTTACAAGACCGTGATGCCCATTGTGGAGGCTGTCATCGAAAGCGGCATCCATTATGTGGACATCTGCGACGACGTGGATGTGACTTTCGATCTGCTGGACATGAGCCCCAGGGCCGAGGCCGCGGGCCTCACCATGCTCATCGGCATGGGCAACTCGCCGGGCGCCACCAACCTGCTGGCCAAACTGGCCGCCGACCACCTGCTGGACGAGACCGAGGCCGTGGACATCTTTCACGCCCACGGTGGCGAGCCTTTTGAAGGCAAGGGCGTGATCGGACACCGGTTTCACTGCATGTCCATCGACATTCCCATGTTTTTAGACGGACAGCTTCAGTATGTAAAATTTTTTGAGCCCGACGGCATGGCCCTGCGCCGGTCTTTTGATTTTCCCATTGTGGGCGACACCATGGTCTATCCCTATCCCCACCCGGAGCAGGTGACCCTGCCCCAGTATTTGAAGGTAAAGCAGGTGACCAACCGGGGCACCATTCTGCCGGCCGCCTATTATCAATTGACCATGGATGTCTGCCGGCTGGGCATGGCAGACAAAACGCCCATAGACATTAACGGCGTTCCGGTAAGCCCTTATGATTTCGCCACAGCCTTTCTGATCCGGGAGCGGGACAGGATACTTGCCGATACCGGGTTCGGCACGCAAAAGGGATGCACCTCCACGGTGGTGACCGGCAAAAAGGACGGCCGCCGCCAGGAACTGCGGTTTCACATGGCCTCGGCCTCCCAGGCCCTGGGAGAGGGCACCGGCATTCCCGCGGCCCTGGGCGCCATCCTGGTCCAGCAGGGCAAGGTAAACCGGAGGGGCATTTTCCCGCCCGAAGCCGGGGTCAACCCCCTGGATTTTGTGTCCCTGATTCCGGCGGTGCTGGAAAAAGAGAGTGCCGGTGATCCGTCCCGGGCCGCGCAGCTGACCATCGACATTATTGACGATGCCGGAAAGAAGACCACCATGGATATGATGGATGCGGCAAAAATGCTGGCTTCGTAAAAAGCCCAATTGCCGCAAGGCGGCCGGCCGCGTTGCGCTGTCCACGCACGTCATTGCGAGGAGCGTAGCGACGACGCAATCTCCTTCGCATATGGACAAGATTGCTTCGCTGCGCTCGCAATGACGTGGAGGGTGGACAAGATTGCTTCGCTGCGCTTCCGCCGTCGCCAAAGGCTATGGCGGACAGGCGCAATGACGTGGTGGGCGGACAGGGCGTTACAACCAGCCAGAACCGACAAAAGAGGGGAAAACCCATGGCAGCGGAAAAATTCATACTGGCCATTGACCACGGCACATCCGGCGTAAAAACCGCCATTGTTTCGGTTGCCGGCCGGGTGGTGGATGCCGCCTTTGAAAAAACCGGCCTGCACTTTCTTCCCAACGGCGGGGTGGAGCAGGACCCGGAACAGTGGTGGGAAGCGGTGGTGGCCACCTCGGCCCGGCTGATGGCAGGCGGAAAGGTCAATAAAAAGCAGATCGCCGCGGTGTCGGTTTCCAGCACCTTTTCCTCCACCGTGGCCGTGGATGCAAGGGGCCGTGCCCTGACCAACGCCATCACCTGGATGGACACCCGGGGCGGGCCCTATGTCAAAAAGGCCATGGCCGGGTTTCCCAGCTTTGACGGCTACGGCATTTTCAAGGCCCTGCGATGGGTGGCCGTAACCGGGGGCGCGCCCACGCTGTCCGGCAAGGACGATATCGGCCACGTGCTGCTGGTGAAAAACGAGTTTCCCGAGATATACGAACAGACCCACCTTTTTTTGCCCAGCAAGGATTTTCTCAACTTCCGGCTTACCGGAAAAATGGCCGCCACCTTTGACTCGGTCCATCTTTTCTGGGTGACCGACATTCGGGATATTAACAACATCCGGTACGACGACCGGCTGATTCGCGGATTCGGCATCGACCGGGAAAAGCTGCCGCCCCTGGTGGCGTCCACCGATATCCTGGGGCCGATCACCGATGAAACCGCCGATCGGATGGGCCTTGCCAGGGGCACGCCCGTGGTGGCGGGCTCGCCGGACCACCAGAGCGCCTGCATCGGCTCCGGCGCGGTGGAGGATTTTGCCGGCCACCTGTACATCGGCACCTCTTCCTGGGTCCAGTGCATGGTGCCGTTTAAGAAGACTGACGTGCTTCACTCGGTGGCCTCTTTTCCCACGGCCATTTGCGGCAAATACCAGGCGGTAAACGAACAGGACATTGCCGGCGAGGCCTTGGACTTTTTTGTTGAAAACTTTTTTTTCGGCCCGCCCGGCACGTCGGGACGGGACATTTACCAGTATGTCAACCAGCTGGCCGAGCAGGCCCCGGCCGGCAGCGGCCGCCTGATCTTCACGCCCTGGCTCAACGGCGAGCGCACCCCGGTGGACAACGAAACCATTCGGGGCGGGCTGTTCAACCTCTCCCAGACCGCCTCCACCGGCCATATCCTTCGGGCCGTGATGGAGGGGGTGGCCTATAACAACCGCTGGAGCCTGGGATATGTGGAGAAGTTTGTCGGCCGGAAACTGGAGACGCTGAACATTATCGGCGGCGGCGCAAAGTCCGACCTGTGGTGCCGGATTTTTGCCGACGTGATGGACCGGCAGGTGCGCCGGGTCAAGGCCCCCATGATGGCCAACGCCCGGGGCGCGGCCTTTATCGCGGCCGTGGCCCTGGGAGAGATCGGGTTTGACGATATTCCCAAGCTGGTGCCCATTGACCGGGTGTTTGATCCCCGGCCGGAAAACCGGGAAATTTATGACACGCTCTACGCGCAGTTTTTGAAGCTTTACCGTGCCCATAAAAAAATCTGCAAAACGCTTAACCGGAACAACCCCTGATGAAAAAGCCCCGCAGTCCTGAAGCGATCGACGCCATAAAAGCCGTCATTCTGGACCATGCCCTGGATATTATCGTGAGCCAGGGGCTGGATGACCTGACCATGCGCAACCTGGCCCGCCGCGCGAAGATGACGGCCCCGAACCTCTACAACTACTATTCGGGAAAAGACGAGATTTACCTTGCCCTGGTGGTCAAGGGGTTTGAAATGCTGCACGCGGACCTGAAGGCGGCTTACGAAGGCTCCGGCAACATCCGCAAGCGGGCAAAGGCCATGCTGGAGGCCTACCTGCGGTTCGGTATGGAAAATTCCCGTTACTACGACATCATGTTCGTGCTGCCCACGCCCAAGTACGATGACTATAAAGGCACGCCGTTTGAAGCCCTGTCCGAGACCGAGTACCGGCTCTCCATGGAGATCGCGGCCATGGCGGAAAAGGCCATTGAAAAGGTTTACGGCCGGAAGGTGGACAAGGCCGTTGTGACCCGCCGCCTGATCCAGGTCTGGAGCCTGGTCCACGGCATGGTGAGCCTGCACAACAGCCAGGTGGCCGCCTACGTGGCCGAAGACCTGCCGTCCATCTACCGCGACTCCATCGATGAGCTGATCGACCTGGTCGAACGACTGTAAGGCGGAAGCGCCGGATTGACACCCCATGCCGGCTGCTGTACCATCAGTACTGCCTGGCGGCTTCGTAAAAAGCCCAATTTCTGCGTTGCGCTGCATCCATCGTCACTGCGGCGTACGCTCAGTACGCCTCATTCCTCTGAATTTGCGCGCCTTGAACTTGAACTTTTTACGAAGCCGCCTGGATTTTGATTTTTTATGATGGCATCGTGTCTGGCCGTAAAAAGCGGCGACACATGGACGGCGGTGCAGAAAATTCGATCCCGATAGCGATCCCGATCCCGATAGAGATAGAGATTTGGATTAACCAGCAAACCGCCGTCGGATAACAACGATTTTAAAATCAGGAATATCCACCATGCTGCCAGTCGATATTTTTGCCTATCTTTCCCGGAAAGTGATGGGCCAGGACGAGGTTCTCAGGCAGGTAGCGGTTTCGGTCTACAAGCACATTCACGGCATCAAGTGGAGCAACATTCTGCTGATCGGAAACAGCGGGACCGGCAAAACCACCCTGATGAATGCCGTTGGCCAGTTTTACCGGGATCACGCCGATCTGGATCGATACCAGGCCATGTGCGTGATGAATGCCAACACCCTGGTGGACGAGGCCGGTGAAGTCAATCTGCACCGGATATTCAAGGACATCGAGGCAGGGGTCCGCAACCGGCTGGGCACGGATGTCACGGCCGAGGCGTTGAAGGCCCATATTGAAAACGCCACGGTCTGCCTGGACGAGATCGACAAGATATCGGCACAGATTTCCGGCAGAACCAACGTGACCGGCATTTCCATTCAACAGGCCCTGCTTACCATTCTGGAAGGGGAGACCCTGTCCATTGAAACATCCGTGGTCCGAGAGGGAAAAACGCGGCGCGTCCGGGTTCCCATAGACACGGGCAGGATGCTGTTTATCTGCGGCGGCGCGTTCGAGGATCTTTACAGCCAGGTCTATGCCCTTACCGAGGAGGGAAAAGACGGCAGAAAATTAAAAGAGACCTATATCTGGGACGAGGCCAGGGAACGGCCGGAAAGAAAAATTATTTTCAGCCTGAAGGACTATATGCGGCTGGACGACCTGTTTGAATACGGCATGGTGCCCCAGTTCATATCCCGGTTCAGCGCCATCTCCGTTCTGGAAAACCTGGAAAGGGACGTGCTCAAGCACATTCTTTTAAACGCGGCCGATTCCCCCTACACCGGTGCAAAGCAGTATTTTGAGACCCTGGGCATTGACCTGGAGATCTCCGACGACGCCCTTGAGCTGATCGCCATCCATGCCGAGGCAAACACAAGAATCGGTGCAAGGGCCTTAAGAGAGGTGTTTAACCGGATCACGGCCGACCTTCAGTTTGACCCCTTTGGCTCAGGAAAGCTGATCAAAAAAGAGAACAAATGGCTGCTGGCCCTGGACAAAAGCGACATCGAAGGCTATCTGGCACCGGTGGCCGCGTAATCTGAACATTTCATCCTTCGGGAGAGTAACCCTGGTCCCGCCATCGGCGGGACTGTGTTGCAGGACATGCACGGATGTACGGCAGGGGCGAACCTTGTGTTCGCCCTTTGATGGGCAACCACAGGGGGTTTTCCCTACACTCGTGACTTTCCGCAAACCCATCACTGGCCGGCCGGTTTGACAACCCCCCACTCCACCAGGCGGTTGTAGGCGTACCGGGCCTGGTCCCCCTGGTTGACCTGTTTGAGATAGGCCACGTAATCGGCGGCGGCCTTCTGCCTGTTGTTCATCCCTTCGTAGGCATAGCCCCTGTAAAAAGCGGTGTTGGGGTTGCCGGGCAGCTTTTTCTCATAGGCGGTAAAATTGGCAACCGCCCCCTCAAACTGTTTCAGCTTGATTCTGGCAAAACCGCTCAGGTGGCTGGCCTGGGCCTCCTGGGGATAGACCTGTCCCGCGGTTTCCGAAAAGCGCAGGGCTTCTGCGTATTTTCCCTGGGAGAGCCGGCATTTGGCCATGATCACAAGGCCGGCATAGTCGGCCGGGGCAAGCTTCAGGCCCTGCTGCAGCGCGGTTTCAGCGGCATCAAAATTTTCCCTGGCCATGGCGGCTTCTCCTTTTTGAAACAGCTCAATGGCCGGTTTTATTTTGCGTAAAGACGCGGTGCTGTCCATGTATCGCTCCCGGTGAACGGGCAGGCTTTTGGCGGCGGCAAATTCGGCGCCGGCCTCGGCCACGGCTGTATCGTATCGCTCCTGGCTCATGGGGTGGGTGGAAAACAGCAGGGAGACCGCGTCGGTGCCGCCCTTGTGAAGGGAATTGAGCATGGCCATGAGACCGACCATGCCGTCGGTGCCGTATCCGCTTTGGGTCATGTAGGCCAGACCCAGGTGGTCGGCCTCCCGTTCATTGTCGCGGCTGTATCCGGCCAGAAGCGCGCCGGCGCCCAGCATGCCGAGCTGTTCGGCCACAGTGCCGAAGGCCGTGCCATGGGTGCCGATGTACGCGCTGACCCCGCCCACCAGGGTTTGGGTCACCATGCCCTTGGACATCTGCTGAGCCGTGTGCCGGGCATTGACATGGCCCAGCTCATGGCCCATCAGCGCGGCCAGTTCGGCCTCGCTTTCCAGGGAGAGCAGAATGCCCCGGGTGGCGGCGATGCTGCCGCCGGGAAAGGCGTAGGCATTGATGTAGGTGGCATTGACGCACCGGAAGGAGTAGGGCATCTGGGGCCGGTGCGTGTTTTTCACCAGGTTTGCGCCGACCTGCTGAACATAGCGGTTTACCGCCTGGTCCTGAATGGTTCCGTAGTCGGCGGAAAACTGGTGGGGCGCGTTCTGCCGGTCCACCTGGACCTCCCACTCCTCGGACACCAGCATGAGCTGTTTTTCACCGGTTACCGGGTTGATGGCGCACCCGAGAATCAGGCCGGCCGAAGCCAGGGCCGACATCTGCAGGAACTCCCGTCGGCTGAGGGTCTGTCGGGGCGCAGGGATGTGGGTCTTCATTCCATGTTGTCCTTTCACAAAGCGGGCGGTTGTCGGGATAAAAGCTGAACATGCTGTATTTGCAGATTAAACCCGGCTGTGCGAACGTGTCAAGCAAAGAAACCGCCATGGGGCAGTGGGCGCAAAGATCAGTGCACACGGCGGCATCGGGTAAAAGATTGACACCCGAATGCGGTCCTGCTATGGATACGTCTGTTTAAACAACGCCTTGGCCGGGTGTGGCAAATGAAAAAACGGTGGAAAAAATTTCTTTATTCCTGGCTGCTTCCCTATGTGGCCCTGATTGTGGTAAAGCTTCTTTCCCTGACCTTCCGGGTCGAGCGGATCGGCGAAGACCGGGAGCAGGCCCTTATAAAAAAGGACGGGGGCATCATCTACGCCTCCTGGCACCAGCGCTTTTTTCCGGGCATCGCCTTTTTCGCCACACGGAAACCCATCACCATTATGATCAGCCAGAGCAAGGACGGCGAAATGGCGGCCCGCGTCGTCGCCATTCTGGGCTGGCTCCCGGTGCGGGGGTCGTCCACCAGGGGAGGGAGAGAGGCCCTGGCTGAGATCAAGCGGCTGTCTGGCAGCGGGTACAAGATCGGCCATATCGTGGACGGCCCCCAGGGGCCCTTCGGCGTGGTCAAAGCCGGGCTGCTGCGCATCGCCCAGGTGTCGGGCAAGGCCATTGTGCCCACCATCACGTCGGCGGAAAAAAAGTGGGTGCTCAACAGCTGGGACCGGTTCATGGTGCCCAAGCCCTTTTCCCGGGTCAAGATTCGCTTCGGCGATCCCATTTATGTGCCGGCCGATCTTTCGGAAGATGCTTTTGAACAGAAGCGGCTGGAGGTGGAAAAGGCCATGTACGCGCTGTATGAAGATACGGACCGGATGTGGCCCCAGGACCGGGCGTGACGCGGCTAACCCGTGGCGGCAAACCGGCCCGTCCTGAATGAAGGGCGAAGTCTTCTTGACACACCCGTTCCCGCCATACTATAAAAAACGGTCAATGCGTTGGGTTTCAGCCAATTGCGTGTTTATGAGCAGCCGGTGCACCGGCTATACTTTTATCAATAATTTTAATGGAGGCGACAAATGGCGGACTGTTACATCAATATTTTTGTGGATGGTGATAAAGAGAGCAAACTCAGCGAAGCGGGCCTGGCCGGCGAAATAAAAGACGTGGGCGGCAAAAAGGCGATTCAGGTGAAGGCCAGCGAAAAAGAGCAGAAAAAACTGGTCAAGGGGTTTCCCGACCTGGCCTTTGATGATGCCAATGCCTGCGTTCTGCCCGAAACGGCTGAGAACACGGTGTTTGACATTATCTGCAACGCCAAGACCACCGATGTGATGAAAATGGCGATCATGAAGATTTACAACCCCCTGGCCGGCAAGGCCCCCCGTTCGGCCCAGCGGTAAGGCGTATAGTTTATCCGTTTTTACCCATTCAAAGGGAACCGGTTCTCCGGTTCCCTTTTTTATTGAATCGCCATGCGGGTTTTATCCGCTCTCACGGGATAGGTATTGAAAAAAACAACCGATCCCGATATGCTTTCCCTGTCGTTAAACATCCCGGTCCGTATTGACGAAAAATGTCCGGGCTCGGGGTAGGGACCAGCCCCGCGGCCATTTGTCCCGTTGTGCCATCCAGGGACCATGTTGCGGGCAGCGCAAAAAACCATAAGGAGGCGTCATGGACTTTAAAGATGTCGTTTACGGCAGGCGGGCCGTCAATTTTTTTGACCCGGATCGCGATGTTCCCGATGCCCTGCTGCGGGAAATCGTTGAAACGGCGGCCACGGCGCCGTCCGGGTTCAACATTCAGCCCTGGAGCCTGATGGTGTTAAGAAGCCGGGAGGAAAAATTGCGGCTTCAGCAGCATGCGTGGAAACAGGAAAAGGTCAGCGAGGCCCCGGTGACCCTGATCGTGCTGGCCGACATGGAGGGGTGGAAGCCGGGCAACCGGTTTGCGGAAAAAAACTTTGCCGAAATGGTCAAGGCCGGGGCCATGACCGAAGACAAGCGGGAGTGGTTCGAGAACGCCTGCCAGACCCTGTACGGCGCCTCCGAGGCCCGGGGTGTGGCCTTTGCCTGCAAGAATACCGCCTTTTTTGCCATGAACCTGATGCTGGCCGCCAAAAACAAAGGCGTGGACACCCATCCCATGGACGGTTTCGACCTAGACGCGGTGCACAAGGAGTTTGCGATTCCGGACAACTACTGGATTCCCCTGCTGATCGCCGTGGGTTATTTCAGGGGCGACAAGAAGCTGGACCCGCCCAAGTGGCGCAAGACCTATGACGAGATTGTCGTGAAGTTCTAAAGCGGTTAACCCGATATATGCGTTTCGATCCCGATCCCGATAGCGATTTCGATTTGGATAAATGGTGAAAAAATATAACTCCAGTGAATAGGATGCCGACATGACCCAAAACGATGTGATGATTTATTCCCTGAGCACATGCAGTCACTGCAAGTCCACCAAGCGGCTGCTCAATGAATGCAGCGTGGCCTATGATTTCGTGGATGTCGATCTGACCACCGGCGACGAGCGCAAGGCCATTCTGGATGATATCAAAAAGATCAACCCCAACTGCACCTTTCCCACCATCAAGATCAACGACAGGGTGATCGTGGGTTACAAGGAGCAGGAGATTCGGGAGGCGCTGGGCATTTCATGACACCGGAAAAGCTTTACGAGCAGCTTCAGTCGGTCCAGGAACCCAAAGGCTATTTTTTCAACAACGACCGGGAACTGGTGTTTGACCTGCTGTCGGCCCTGCTGACCAACAAGGAGCGCTACGGTTACATGTGCTGCCCCTGCCGGCTGGCATCCGGGGACCGGGAAAACGACAGGGACATTCTCTGCCCCTGCGGCTACCGGGAGGCGGACGTGGCCGAATACGGCAGCTGCTACTGCGCCCTTTATGTTTCAAAAGAGTGGAACGACGGCGCGGTTGACCGTGTCTATGTGCCGGAACGGCGGCCCGCGGAAAAGTTTGCGTTCTGACGACCGTCCGGATGATGTGACCGGTATAGTCGGCTGGCGCCGGCCGCGGGCTTCAACCCCGCCGGGCAACCGTGAAAAGTCTGCCGCTTGGTTCGATTCCAAGACCGGTCTTTATCTTTTAAAGGGGAGGCCCTTGTTGCCATGAAACCGATTCAACCGATTCTTTGTGCCGCAATTTTTTTTCTGATGCTTGTTCTGCCTCCTTTTGCCCGGGCCCAGGCCGAATGGACCGGCAACATCAATGGGTTTCTGGGCGCCAAGGCCCTGGATGAAGATGAATGGGAGCCGGCCCACGAACAGTCAGAGCTGGGCGTTGCCGTGGATTTTCGGAAAACCGGCTGGCCGGTCAACATTGCCATTGACCTGATGAGCGCCTACGGCGAGGGGTATGTTTTTTTGCCCGGTGCAGTCATTCTGGCTGAAAGCCGGACCGCGGAGCTGAACCTGGGGTTTCGCAAAATCTGGGACCATTTTCCCCATGTGCGGCCTTTTCTTGGCGCCGGCGTTTCCTTTATTGCCGCCGAAGCCGAAAGCTCGGCCTACGGCATAAGCATCTCCGACTCGGACCAGAGCCTGGGGTACTGGGCCGGCGGCGGTGTTTACTGGACCCTGGGGGACCATTTCAATATCGGCATGGAGCTCAAGGCCTCCTGGGCCGACGTGACCCTGGCGGGCATGACCGTCAATGCCGGCGGCGGCCACTTCGGGCTGCTGGCCGGGTATCACTGGTAATGGACTGAAAAAAGATTCAGGACATTACGATGACCCCCAAAAAATTTTATGACTGGCAGACCGCGGGCGGTACGGATGATGTGATGCGCCTGGTCGATTGCCTTGAACGGGCCGATATTCCATGGTGCGCCATCGGGAGGCATCGCCGTCAATCACTGGGCCGCTGAGCCCATGGTTACGCAAGACGTTGATTTTGTCGCTGTATAATCCGGCCGCCAGGCTCCCTCAACTCCTGACCGATTACCCCCCCCCTTTTTTTTTCTTGACACCGGCTTTTGCATCTCTTATATTGACTATACGTTCAATTTAAGAGATTGGCCTCCACACGGGAAACGTCATGGCCCAGGCAAAACAGACGCGCGGTCTGAGAAGAAACCTCAAGGAACAGCTGCGGCGTGACCAGATCAAGGAAGCGGCCATCAACCTGTTTTCCACCAAGGGTTACCAGCAGTCCACCATGGAGGACCTGGCCGCGGAAGCCGGTGTGAGCAAGTCCCTGATTTACTGGTACTGGGAAGGCAAGGGCGCCCTGCTCTCCGAACTGGTAGACACCTGCATGAACCGGTATATCGACCTTCTGACCGATGCGGTCAACTCCGATGATCCTTTTATTGACAGGTTTTACCGGACCCTGTGGCAGTATCTTGAAATTTCCCGGCAGAGCGACCGGCTTAACAAGCTGGTCCATTTCTGTTCCCTTCACACCCCCAAAGACAAAAAGGAAGATTTTGCCCGGCAGGTCAACAACCACTACCGGAAAGTCCTGGACCTGCTGGAAACGCTGATCAGCCAGGGGATAAAGACAGGCTATCTGCCCTCGGCAACGGACGGTCCGGCCATGGCCCTGGCCCTGCTCTCCCTGACCGAGGGTCATATCTACATGTCGATCCTGGAAGACCGCCTCTCCCTGGAGCGTGTCTACACCGGGATTTTCTTTCTGCTGTTTGACGCCCGGCAAAAAAACGGGTCAGGAAAAGCGAATTCGGGTGCGGCCAGTGCCGCACCATTATAATATTGAACGGTGAGTCAAGTAGCGATATAACGCAGTCAAATATTAAAGGGGGTGCCATGAACGATCAGCAACTTGCGGCCCTGTCGTCGTTCCGGGAAAAATTTCTGGGATTCGACATCGACGCCATTGACCGGGAGGCGGACGGCATGCTGACCGCCGGGGTCACTGTACGCCAGTTTCTCGACACCTGCATGCCGATTATGGCGGAGGTTGGAGAACGGTTTGAAAAGGGAGAATATTACCTTCCCCATCTGGTGATGGCCGGGGAAATGTTTAAAACCGCCAGCCGCAAGATCAAAGGCTCCGTGCAGGCCGGCGAGTCCGGGCCGGCCATTGCCGAAATCGTTCTGGGCACGCCCATGGGCGACATTCACGACCTGGGAAAGGACATCTTTGGGGTGCTGGCCGAGGCCAGCGGCTTTGCCGTTTACAACCTGGGTGTGGACGTGCCGCCGGAAGCCTTTATCGCCCGCCTGGAAGAGACCGGCGCCGCCTTTCTGGGACTTTCTTCCCTGCTGACCACCACCTTTGGCACCATTGAGCAGATCGTGGCCCTGCTGGATAAAAAGGGATTGCGCAAAAACACGCAGGTCATGCTCGGCGGCGGAGCCACGGAACAGAGCCTGGTGGAAAAGCTGGGCGTGGATTTTCAGACCCGGGACGCCTATGAGGGCATCTCCTTTATCAAGCGGCTGACCGACGGCGAGATGAAAGGAGGAAGCGCATGACAGCGGCACGGAAGATTTATGAAGAAGACACGATGACGGCCCAGGAGCGGTTTGACGCGGTGGTCCGCCTGGAGACCCCGGACCGGGTGCCGCTTTCCATGATGCTCTATTATTACGCGCCCATTCATGTCGGGGTCAAGATGAGCCAGTACATGACAGATCCGGCGGTCTACAAGCAGGTGATGAAAAAGCTGTGGGCCGATATCGGGCCCTGGGACATCTATTACAACATCAATCCTTCCTCCCGGCTGATGTACAACTACGTGATGATGATGCGCGAACTGTGGCCCGGCATTGAGCTGGAAGAAGACGCCATGGCCAAGATCGACGAAGTTCAGTACATGGAGCCGGAGGATTACGACCAGGCGATTGAATCTCCCAAATGGATGGCCGACATCCTTTTCCGGCTGCGCATGCTGCCCCGGTTCAGCCAGGAGGCGGAGGGCAAGAAAACGGCGGGCATGCTTGCGGCCATGGCATTCGGCATCATCCGGCAGGGCATTTTCTGGCGGTCCGATTTCAAATGGTGGCGGGACCAGGGGGCCGTGGTGCAGATGGGCTACCAGGCGGAAATGCCTTTTGACACCTTTTCCCAGGCCCGCAATGTGATCAACTTTTCCGCCGACCTGTTCAAGCGGCCCGAAAAGATCGGCCGGGCCGCCACCCACCTGTCCGAAAGCTTCGCGAATACAGCGGTCTGGACCGCCCGGCTCATGGGCGTGCCCACGGTGCAGTGTTACTGCCACCGCACCTCCAACAGTTTTATTTCGCCAAAACAGTTTGAGGATCTGGCCTTTCCCAGCATGGAGATCATTGTCAACCGGATCGTGGAGGCCGGCATGACGCCCATTCTGCACTGTGACGGCGACTGGGGCAAGAACTTAAAGACCCTGCGCCGCCTGCCGGCAAAAAAAGTTATCATTCAGCTCGACGGGCTCACCGACATCTTTGCCGCCAAGCAGGAGATCGGGGACCACATGTGCATTTTCGGTGACGTGCCGGCGGCCAAGCTGGTTACCGGAACGGTATCCGAGGTGGATGAATACTGCCACCGTCTGATTGAGGAGGTGGGCCGGGGAGGCGGCTTTATTCTCGCCGGTGGCTGAGAGATTCCACCCAACGCGAAAGCGGAAACCGTCCGTGCGATGGTTCAGGCAGTAAAAAAATATGGATACTACACAAAAAATGCATGATTGAAACAGTGGGGGATTAAGAGTAAGAGTAAGGGGAAGAACGATTACAGTCCTGTTTTAAAAGGACGCTCATTTGAAAACGTCATTGCGAGCGCAGCGAAGCAATCTTGAACTTAACCTGTGTCATTGCGAGCGCAGCGAAGCAATCTTGTCCATATGCGAAGGAGATTGCTTCGTCGCGTTGCTCCTCGCAATGACGGGAAATGCAAGGCTCCTCGCAATGACGGGAAATGCAAGGCTCCTCGCAATGACCGTGTATTCGGGTTTGAGAAAACCGGTTTGAATTAGCATCGGCATAAGATAAACGGAGAAACATCCTCATATAATGACGGAACATGCTCACACCGAAATGTAAAACCGGGAATATCGTTTTAGAACCCCTTGCGCCGGAAACTGACGCCCTGCTGGCCGGAACCATCGGCCAGCTGGGCTATCCCGGTGCCGAGGCCGTGACCGATAAGATATGGCCCCAGATTCACGGGGGTATTAAAACCTGCCTGGAGCTGGCCCGGCCAAAGACCCTGTGCCGGTCCACGCCGTTTAGGGCGCTGGAGAAAAAGGCGATCCGCGGAAACGGGCTTTTGCTGGAGACCGTGAACTGGACCCGGCTGGCGGCCCGCATGTCGGGAATTTGCGAGTTGTGCTGCTTTGCCGTTACCCTGGGTCCTGACATTGATAAAGTCATTAAGGATCTGAGTCCCACCGACATGGTGCGGGCCTTCATGCTGGACGCCGCTGCTTCAATACTGGCCGAACAGTACGCCGACCAGGTGCATCGGCAGGTCCGGCGCCATTATGAACAGGCGGGGGTGGAGGCCAGCGCCCGGTTCAGCCCGGGCTACTGCGACTGGCCCATTGCCATGGGCCAGGCCGCGATCTTCGCGTTCCTGGAGCCGGAAGCCATCGGCATTCACGCAGCATCCACGGGCCTGATGAAACCCCGCAAGTCGGTTACTGCCGCCGTTATCGCGGCAAAGGCCATGCCGGAACAGAGCCCCTGTTTTCTCTGCGCCCGGAAATGCGCTCACCGCCGGGCCCCGTACGCGGAAACCGAAACCAGCCGGTCCGAAGGTTCCATGCAATCCTAACAAAATTTTTATTTGGATTTAGGATGGACCTGCGATAGAATAAAGGCAAACTTACAGGACCGATGCCCCTGATGCCTTCCTCTGACAGCAAAAAATTTTTTGTCCTGGACACCAACGTTGTTCTGTATGATTTTCAGTGCATTTACTCCTTCAAAAACCATCATGTGGTGATTCCCATCACCCTGCTTGAAGAGCTGGACCGTTTCAAGCGGGGCCACGAAGCCATTCATTACAATGCCCGGGAGTTTTCACGGGAGCTGGACGCCCTGATCGGGGACCGCCTTCTCCACGAGGACGTGCCCCTGGATTCCGGGGGTTTTGTCCGGGTCGACACCAACATTCAGAAAGACAGTTACATCAAGGAGCTTTTCTGGGAAGACACCCCGGACCATCGCATTCTGTCCATTGCCTACAACCTGGCCAGGCAGCACGGCAACCCCCGGGTGGTGCTGGTGTCAAAAGACATCAACCTGAGAATGAAGGCCAAGAGCATTGGCATCCAGTCCGAGGACTACGAAACCGGAAAAATTCAGAACATCGATGATCTGTATACCGGCAAAAACCGGATCGAGGGAATCGAACACGCGGTGATTGACCGGCTTTTCAAGGAAACCGCCGTGCCCCTGGATGAGACCGGCCTGGACATCCTGCCCATTGCCAACGAAAATTTCATCCTTCGTAACGACAGCCAGAGCATTCTGTCTACCTGGGTAAAAAAGGAAAACGCATTAAAATTTGTCGAAAAAAAGCGGGCCTACGGCATAACCCCGAGAAACGCTGAACAGATATTTTCCTTAAACGCGCTGATGGACCCCCGCATCTCCCTGGTTTCCCTGTCGGGCAAGGCCGGCACCGGCAAAACCCTCATGGCCCTGGCCGCGGCCCTGGAGGTGCGAAAGCACTACAAGCAGATCTTTCTGGCCAGGCCGGTGGTCCCTCTGTCCAACCGGGACATCGGCTACCTGCCCGGAGATGTGGAAGAAAAGCTCAACCCCTACATGCAGCCCCTGTTTGACAACCTGTCGGTTATTCAGAACCAGTTTGCCGAAGAGTCCCCGGAATACAAGCGTATTGCCGAAATGATGATTCAGAAAAAGCTGGTGATTACGGCACTGACCTATATTCGGGGCCGCAGCCTTCCCTCCATCTATTTTATCGTGGACGAGGCACAGAACCTGACGCCCCACGAGGTCAAGACCATTATCACCCGGGCCGGTGAAGGCACCAAGGTGGTGTTCACCGGTGATCCCCACCAGATCGATACCCCCTACCTGGACTCCCGCAGCAACGGCCTGACCTGCTTGATCGATAAGATGAAGGGCCAGGAGATGTACGCCCACATCACCCTGGAAAAGGGGGAGCGATCGGCCCTGGCCGAGATTGCCTCGGATCTCCTGTAAGCCCTTTTCCCATAAATTCATTCATGATATTTAAATGCGGTACATGGGTTTCGATCCCGATCCCGATAGTGATAGCGATTTCGGTTTGGACAAAAATGAATAATCAAGGAGAAAAAATGAAAAAGCTCAATACGCTGGCCGCCTGTTTTCTGGTGATTGTCTTTGCGGTGCCGGCTGCCGCCGATACACAGATGACAAAAACCCTTAGCCGGGTGTTTGATCCGGTAATTGTCACCGGACAGGCATGCGGCCTCACCGGCCGGCCGGTTGCCCATTACGGTCTTTATGCGTTCAAAGACAACCAACTACGGCCTGTTCCTTTTCAGATAGACGAGAAAGACAAGGATGGCCTGTTTGTTCTTACCGCCGGAAAGCTTGCCGCACCGGATGATGACAGCGCTTTTGACGATAACGATGAACTGGTGTTCATGGCCATGGATGCCGGGGACCGGCTTTTGGACAGGGCCATGCTTCCTTCGGGCACCGATGCCTGTGCGGCGCTTGAGGTGACGGACCCCGCAACCCGGGAAAAGGGATGGGTCTATCTTGTGGCCTTTGCCGGCCCTGCTCCGGAAAAATCGGCCGTTGATTATGTGGCCTACGACGATGACGCCCCTTCATTTGCCACCCGCAACTATTCGGGCCGGTTTGACAAAGATCACCCGGTGGGCGCTTCGGAATATGCCTTTGAAGCGGGTGTGGGCGGGGACGGTGAGGATTTTATCGACCGGATCAAGGTCCGGCTGACCATGCGGTCCATGGGCATCACCCTTCACCGGTCCGAGGAGGACATCAGGGTCAAGGAGCTGGGATACATCGACGGACCGGTGCGCGCGGTGGTCTATTCGGAAAATGCCACCCCCCTGGTCCTGAGCATTGGCTCCATCTCCACCCGCCAGTACACCTATTATTACGACAGTTACGCGAACTTTGCCTTTGCCGCCGCCTTTCCCCTGCGGCCGAGCCTTTTTCGGGCCATCACCGTTGATGACTTTAAAGAGGCAAACGGGTGGACCTTCTATAATTCCAACAATCCCGGCGGTCATGTGATTGACGGCAAAATGGACGCCGCGGACAAAGCCCTGGACCTTTCTCCCTGGACATGGAGTGCGCTGACCAACGGCAAGCAGTGTTTCTGGTCGGTCTGGACAGCTCCACCCGGGTGCCCGATAAAGGCGTCGCTCTATTTTAACGACGACGCGGAGGCCGAAGACGAAATAGAAGACGACAAAGGCGAGCTGCCCGGCATCGGTTTTGATTTTAACACCGGCTGGGACCAGTTCAATGAAGACAGCGTGGAGCTGCGCCTGGCCCATTTTTATACACGGGGCTACCAAAAGGGCATGGAAATGAATGTCCGCAACGTGTTTGACGCGCCGTTGACGGTGACCTCAACGATTCTCTAAAGGAGTCCAGGAGATGAACCGCTTTCGTTGGTCTGGAAGAAACTTTCTTACATGGCTGGCCGTTATCGTGTGGGCGTTTTTGTGGCAGGGCTGCGCCCACCACCTTACGCTGCCCGATACGCCCCAGACGATCTATGTGGCCGGCGAGTGGCCGGAGGATAGGGTGCGGCAACAGGCGCCGGTGTTTATGGCCTATGATTACACAGACACAAACAACCGCATCGGCCGGCCCGCAATCGGGGGGGAAGGAAAAGACGACGATGAGGTGTGGATCGACACGGACCATCCCGCCGTCTATGTGATGCGTCGCACCTTTACCACTGCCAGGGCAACCTACACCAACCTGATCTACCGGGTCCATTTTCCCCGTGTTCCTTACTTTCACCTGACGGCCGGCAATAACGTGGGCCTGATGGTGGTGGTCACCCTGGATGAGGCCAACCGGACGGTCCTGGTAACCACGGTGCACACCTGCGGCTGCTACAAGGCGTTTATTCCAACCGATTATCTGCCGGCCGATGCCCTGCCCGAAGGATGGGACGTGAATCAGCGTCAGTCGGTTTACGGCGAGGAGCTGCCCTCCCGGCTGGCCTTCACAGGAGTTGAAAATCCGGCCCTGCTGATCCACCTGCGGCCGGAGGTCCATCGCGTCATGGATGTGGAAGTTGTTTCCGCTGACCAGTTGCAGGGGGAGGCTTTTCTTCCGCTTGCCATGGAAGTCGATGCCATGGATGCCCTGGACCGCTTGCCGTCAGGTGACGGCACTGCCACGAGTTTTTATTATGCGCAGGGGTGGCGCAAGGGACATGTGAAAGGCACGATCAAGCCTTTGGAGATGATGTTCATGAGCCTGATCAGCCTTGATCTTTTCGTGGGCTCGGACAAAATTTATGCCGACCCGGCCATTTGGGACAACCCTTTTTATACCAGCTTAAAACCCTGGCGCCGGGATGATTCAGACATGTGGGATTTTGCTCGTTTCCTGGATTACTGGGGCTGGCGGTTGTAGCTCCAGGTGTTTAAAGTCAGGCAATCTCCAGTTCCTTTTTGAACCTGTCGAATATGTCAACCGCTGCCACGGCAGACTCTCCAAAAGCGTCCACCCCCATCTCATCGGCCAGCTGCTGGGAGCAGCAGGCCCCGCCTATCGCGATTTTAACCTTCTTCCTGAGGCCTTTGGCGGTAAGGAGATCGACCACTTCCTTTATGGCCGGCACCATGGTGGTCAGGAGTATGGAGAGCCCCAGAAGCTGTATTCCCGTTTCGCTGACAGCGGCAACGATTTTTTCGGACGCAACGTCGACGCCCAGGTCGACAACTTCGTAGCCCTGGGCCGAAAGAATCATGGCCACGATATTCTTGCCGATATCGTGGACGTCGCCTTTGACGGTGGCCAGTATCACCTTGCCTTTTTTCCCCATATCCCCCGGGTCCATTTTGTCTTTCAGCATGCCGGTCGCCTCGGTGACTACGTCACCCGCCATGATGAGCTCCGCCAGGTAGTATTCCCCGGCCTCGAATTTCTGACCGACCACGTCAAGTCCTCCACTGAGGCCTTCCTCGATAATCTGTATCGGCGAGAGCCCTTCAGCGAGACATTTTTTGACGGCATCAATGATGACATCGTCCTTCATGTGAATGACGGCGTCCTGGACAACTGCTATACACTCTTTCATTATTCATCTCCTGGATTTATTTGTTTGTTTTTCGCAGTAACACCCTAACCCTGTATCGGGTAAGAACCGTATTTTTTTGCCGCGTCCAGCATCACCCGCAGCTTATGGGCCGGCATGCTGTCCTCACTGTGGGTGGGGCCGATGATGAAGCGCCCGCCAGGTCCGAGCCGGCTGATCAGTTCCTTGACCTTGTCCACGATCTCTTCGTCTTTCGACCGTTCTGTCAGCAGGTAGTCGATGCCGACACCGCCCATTATGGTAAAACGGTCACCGTGCGATTTTTTTATGCTGAAAATATCGACGTTGGACGTGTTTTCAAAGGCGTGAAGCCCGTCAGCGCCCCATCCCGCGAAAACGTCGAACAGCTTGGTGTTGTCGCCGCAGGAGTGAAGCACCGCTTTTGCGCCCCGCTGATGAATGTTTTTGAAAAGGCGTTTGTACCGTTCGCCGAAAAGATCCTCCACCATCTTGGGACTCATGAAGGGACCGGTCTTGAAGGCAAAGTCATCGGTGGTCAGGATGACCGGGCTGCCGGCGTCAATCATGGCGGTGTGGACTTTGAAATTGATCTCTTCAAGGATATCGAGGAACCGTTTGGTGTAGTCCGGGTGCTTTTTTATCCAGAGCGGAACCTTTGCGATGCCAAACGTCCAGTTCATCGATTCCTGAAGGCCGCCGAAAAATCCCTGTGTCATGACGCAGGTCTTGTCGCCGTGTTGCGCCAGAAATTTTTTATAGTATTTGTAAACCCGGTGGGCCATTTCATCCGTGTCCGGCCAGTAGGGCCAGGCATCGAATTCCTGCGGGGAATTGATGCCCGGCCCCCGGTACATGTAGGTCATGCTGCCGAAACCGTCCGGGATCATGTTGTATATGGAGCCGGTGGTAAATACGATGGTTTTTGCATCCGGGTAGTGCCACGAATCATCATAATAGGCCCAGATCATGTCAAAACCCATTTCAATCTGGGCCAGGTTCCTTCGTTTGATCGTTCGGATAAGGGTGCCCCTGACGATGGGCCGGGTCAGCTTTTCAGGCAGGTTGTTCAGGAGAAACTGGTTGACCGGGAAATTTGCGAATTTCTCTTCGGAGATAAAGGGCTTTCCAATGATTTCATTGGCGGTCCGGCTTTCCATCATGGCGCAGAAACAGGGGACCCTGTCTACCGGCTTACCCTCGAACGTCTTGTAAATTCTCTCAACCGGATGCATTGTTTCCATCACGTCCTCCATAATTGATTGTTTCCATGTCGCCATTGTCATCTTCAGCATACGGTTCCTGCAGATTGTGTCAATTGCCGAAGATATCAATATATTGTCATTTCATATCACCTTTGCGTATAATCATGCGAGGTGATGCTATGGGAATATGTTTAAAAACCGAACCGATTATTCCGCAACACCGGTCCATGCATGCCACGCGCATTCTGGTCGATCTGGCGGAAAAACGCGGAATAGCGGTAAATGAAATCCTGGAAGAAGCCGGGCTTGATTACGCCGACCTGGACAATCCCGATAAATGGATAAGCTTTGATCAGGAGCTGGGTATTTACCTGCGGATTGCGGAGCTCATTTCCGATCCGGGTTTCGGCCTGCTGCTGGGGCAAAACTACCATCTCGGTCAGCTGGGAAAATGGGTGATGGCCGTGAACTGCTGCACCACGGCCATGGAGGCGTTTAAAACCGCCTTTACCCTCATCGATTTAGCGCCGGTCTATTTCCAGTATATTCTGGAGACAAAGGGCGGCACCGCTTTTTTCCGGTTTCGGGAGATCTTTGATCCGGGGAAATACCGGCGGTTTATTCATGAAGCCCATACAGTCGGCTTCTACTATATATGCCGGGACATCATGAAAGAGCCGCTTCCGCTGACAGAAGTCCGGTTCGCCTATCCCCGGCCGGAATACGCCGATGAATACAAAAAGATATTCAACTGCCCGGTCATTTTTAATGCCAAAGAGACCCAGGCCCTTTTTGCCGGCCGGTATCTTGAAAAGGCGCTGCCCTGCGCCAATGTGCTGACCAAAAATCTTTATGAAAAAGAGTGCCGGCATCTATTGCAGGACCTGGACCGGTTTTCCACAACCACCGGGCGGGTAAAACAGGCGCTGTTTTCATATGATAACGGGTTTCCCGGAATGGCGGAGATGGCCCGGCGGTTTAATATGAGTCCCCAGACATTGGGACGCCGCCTGGCCGCTGAAGGAACAGACTATAAAACCGTGTCCCGCCAGGTGCGGGAAAAAAGAGCCTGCAATCTTCTCCAAACCAGTGATTTACCCATAGAGGAAATAGCCGCCAGGCTCGGCTACAGCGACACGGCCAATTTCTATCGGGCCTTCAAATCATGGACCGGCAAGACACCGCTTGGCTTCCGCCGTAAAGAGACCTAAAATCAAACAGGACCAAATCCCGTCCGGCTATACGCATAAAATCGATAAGGTGTGTCTGCTCATAACGCTTGGCATGGATTGTCTTTGGAGTCCGCAGGCAATTGGTCAGGCGCGTAGCCACGAAGAAAAAAGCGGGAACGTAAAAGTATACTTATCAAAGCATCCTCGGTACATGTATGGCTCATGTCTTTTCCCACAGCATCGAGATCGGCACGGCAAACAACCCTTTACCAAAAGATACGATTGCGTCTCCATCGTAAAGAACAACCCCTGCCTCAAACCGTTTACCTACCGATTTTTGCAGACGAATCAAGCCTCTAAAATCAGAAGCGCCGACCGTTGAGGAAGCCTTTACTTCCACTCCGGCCAGTTGCCTGCCGCCGAACTCCAGCACCACATCCACTTCCAGTCCCTCCTTGTCGCGGTAATGATAAAATGTCACCGGCTCTTCCTGCCAACCGCTTTGACGCCGCAGTTCCTGATAAACAAAGGTTTCCAGTAATTGCCCATACAGTTCGCGATCGCCCCAAAGGGATGGGCCGTCCACGCCAAGAAGGGCGCAGGCCAGGCCGGTGTCACAGAGGTGCAGTTTCGGCGTCTTGATCAGACGGCTGAGGCGATTGTTGTGCCAGGGGGGAAGCTGCTCCAGCAGAAACAAACGTTCCAGCAGGGTCATGTAGTCACGAATCGTGGGCCGGCTCAACTGGAACGGCCCGGACAGTTCGGCCACATTCACCAAGTGTGCGGTCTGCCCTGCGGCCAGGGCCAGGAGGCGGGGTAGTGCTTCCAGAGAACGAATAGCGGAAAGGTCACGCACATCCCGTTGCACCAGTGTATCGATATAGTCCCGATACCATGCAGCTCGCCGGCGGGAGGCTGTTCGGGCCAACGCGGCCGGAAAACCACCGGCCGCAATCCGTTCGGCCAGGTCACGGCCCTGCCTGCTCCCGATGCTTGATTTTTTGAATCCCTGCCCCAACAGAATCGATAGAAAACCCGAATCCCTGCCGGCCAGTTCGCACTGGGCAAGGGGATGAAGCCTTAATATCTCCATTCGCCCGGCCAGAGAATCCGCCAGTTTCGGCACCAGCAGCACATTGGCCGAGCCGGTAAGGATAAATCGACCGGCCTGCCGCCGTGAATCCACGGCCGCCTTAAGTGAGGTGAACAGCCCCGGAACCCGCTGGATCTCATCCAGAATCACCTTGTCGGGCAGATCGGCCACAAAACCGACCGGGTCGAATTCAGCCGCAGCTCGCTGCACATCATTATCAAAGGAGATATAGACATAACCGGCTGCGTCACCCACAAGACGGGCCAGTGTGGTCTTCCCGCTTTGGCGCGGGCCATGAATCAACACTACGGGAGAATCCGCCAGCGCCTCGGTAACCCGGGGAATCAAAAAGCGGGGATGTAAAGGGTCTTTTTTCATGTCGTTTAATATACCCTCAAAAGCGGCTAAATGAAAGTTTTATTGCCGTCTAAATGAAAAAAAATTACCGTCCAATTGAAATGTTTATTCGGAGAAGCGACGCAACTTGATAGAAAATATCATTTTTGTTTAATAGAAAATCGGGGAAAAGAATATCGCCGTTATCAGCAGAAAGGGGTAGACTGGGCCATTCGAATTTAAAAACAATTCAAGGATACTAACAGTTATTGGGGTTTACGCAATTTTGAGAAGCGCATTTTTCCTATTCTTTCCCCCGAAAAACACAAAAGCGCTTACGGTCTTTCCGTAAGCGCTTTTTTTTGTGGTGGAGCTGAGGGGGATCGAACCCCTGACCTCATGACTGCCAGTCATATTTTAAGACTTTCCTATAATGTCCTTTTATCACATAAACCCTTTGACAATCAAAGAATTATCCTTTATTGTTTTTCCTAAAGCGTCATTTAAAAACATACTGTTTCAGACACAAAAGCGGGACTATGGCGGGACTGGAAACCGGGCTTAGATAAAGGCTTCTATCAATGAAACGGGAAATTGTCATAAAACAGGGCACGAAATAATTTTGCACTGTAACATATAGATATTAAAAGACTTTATGGCAATTGGCGGGACTATAGCGGGATAGAATCAAAAACGGGGGCTTGTTATGGCTGGAAAATGGGTAAAAACGACCTTTCCGGGAGTGAGATATAAAGAACATCCGACCAGGAAAAACGGAGTCAAGCGCGATCAATATTTTACGATCCGTTACAAGTTGGCCGGGAAAGACCGCGAAGAGGGGCTTGGTTGGGCTTCAGAGAATTGGACGGCGGCAAAGGCTTATGATCGTTTAAAGGAATTGAAGGAAAACCGAAAGACCGGGGAAGGTCCGCAAACCCTGGCAGAGAAGCGGGCTATTGAGGACAAACGCAAAGATGCCGACAAGCAAGCGCGACAGTTGGCCGAAAAGGAAAACGTAACCTTTGGCCGTTTCATGGCTGAAACGTACCTTCCGCAATGCAAGCGCGACAAAAAACCGACGACTTATGCAATGGAAGAAGCCCTTTACCGGGTCCACCTGGCCGAAACAATAGGAAACCTTCCCTTTGGTAAAATAGCGGCTTTTCACGTTGAACGGGTCAAGAAAGCTATGGCCGACAAAAAGAAAGCTGGCCGAACCATTCAATATGCATTGCAAGTAACCCGACAGGTTTTTAATATGGCGCGAAAGCGTGGAGTCTATACCGGCGAAAATCCGACGAGCGCCGTTAAATGGCCGAAGCTGGATAACATGAAGATGCGTTATTTAAGCATTGACGAGGCTGAAAAGCTATTTGATGCACTGGCGGCAAAAAGTCACAACCTTCATGACATGGCGCTGTTATCCCTTCATTCTGGTTTGCGCTTTGGCGAGATTGCGAAGTTAACATGGAGTTGCGTAAATTGGAAAGCGGGAACCCTGGCGATCCTGGACGCTAAAACAGGATCAAGAACCGCATACTTGACGACACGGGCAAAGGCTATGCTGAAAAACAGAGAAGAAGGGGCACCAAACGAACTTATATTTCAAAAGCGATCCGGGCTTGATGGTTCAATAGCGCGCGCCTCAAAAACCTTTTCCAGGGTAGTCAAAGAGTTAGGCTTGAACCAGGGAATCACCGACAGAAAGCAAAAAGTGACATTTCATACCCTTCGGCATTCTTATGCAACGCACCTTTACGAAAGCACACACGACCTGTATTTAACCCAGAAGTCACTTGGGCACACTACAAGCACCATGACCCAAAGATATGCGAAGATGACCGAAAACAGATTGAGAGAGGGCTCGGCGGCATTGGAGGCGGCATTTAAAACGAACGGGCAGAAAAAGAAAAAGAATGCCGGGCAGGTGTTGTGAACTTTTCAAAGTGAGACCGGAAAGCAGAGGATCAAAAAAAGCTTGACATAACACATCCCAGAGTATAAGCGATAAACACAGGACGGTACGGCCGTCCGGTGGCAAGGAAATATTTACACCGCCTATATCACTATACTGTACGGCAGTTACAGTGATATTCCCTAAGGGGGAGTCCAAGACAGGCGGCGGGATGATCCATAAAGAGGGCAAGGCCCTGGCCTTAAACTTAACGATTTTTTGTTAGGTCTAAGATCAGCGCATGTCCTCTTTTTTTGTGCGCTCTTCTTTGACAAAAGGAGAGTAAAAAATGGAATCAGTCTTTCAAGAACTCGCGTCAAAATGGCCGTCAAGTTTCGTCGCAAGGACGGAAATCAAGCACTTCACCGGCGGCATAATTTCAGAAAAATATCTTGCAAACCTTGACTGCCAGGGCAAAGGCCCAAAGGGTCGAATCCGAACCGGCAGAAAAATTTCATATCCCGTCGCTTCTTTTATTGAATGGCTTGAGGCACGCAGCGCGGTTGTCCCTGACCGGACCCGGAAAACCGAGGGTGATGCCATATCCGAGCATGGCAAGGAATAGTTATATCTCAAAGAACGGCTATGGCGGGGGAACCTTGGCAAAGTTACCTGGAAAAATTTGGATCGACCGGGAAATGATAGAAAGTAAGGCATATTTATCATTGTCGGGATTCAGTCCACAGCTTTTAATTTTGGTTTTGGGAAAGCGACAGTTTGAGAAGCAGGGACGTAAGGGAAAAGAAAAGTGGGTACTGGTGAACGGCAAAAATATCAACATTCCATACACAGAGTTTAAAGGGAAATACGGCATCACGCAGCCTAAGTTGACCAGGGCAATAGATCAGCTATTGGAGAAGGGCTTTCTATCGGTTGTTCACCCGGGGGGGCTGTATCGGCACGACAAGGCCGTTTATGCCCTATCTGACAACTGGTTGAGATGGAAACCGGGAATGACATTCCAGGCGAGAGAAAGGGAAACCGTTAAGCGTGGGTTTTGTGATCCAAAAAAATAAAACTCGCATACGTAAACGTAACCATACACATCAACGTAAACGTAACCATAAGCCTTAATTAAGGGCAACGTAAACGTAACCATAAAAAAGGTTAAAAATGGCTGTAAATTTAGAACTGATAGGGATTCAGGCTATTTTAGGCACAAATACAGAAAATGCAATTAAGGGCAACGAAACCGTTGATGTATATATATTACCATGCCAGCCTGTTTTTTTTAACCAAGCTTTTAAAGCAAGCGACGCACGGCTTAACGGGCTTGCGATAGGGATGACCCACGGGAGAAACAGGCGGGCGACTTTATGACAGCGAAAGGCGGTATTTATGAAAGAAACGGTCAAGAAAAAACCAGGGAAGGGCAACAAGGGCAAGGCTTCAAGCACACCCCCCCCGGGGGGCAAGCGGAAAACGGCGATCCGGGTCAAGACCCTTGCGGACCTGAGGCGCTTCATGGCGCGAACCTTAAACGAACTGGACGCCGATAAAATTGTTGATGGGAAAGCCCGCGTGCTTGGATATTTATGCAGCGTCTTGATGGGCATTATCAAAGACGGCGACCTTGAATCACGAATTTTAAAACTTGAACAGGAGGCATCGAAAAATGAACACAATTAAAAAAAGGTTGGCCAAGTTGGAAACTCAAAAGGACCGGCAGCAATTTGAGCCGTTCCATATTATTCGATGGGGGTCAACGAAAGGACCCGAGCGGGAATACTATGTTGGCGAGGACGGATTTGTCCAGGTCCACGACGAGGTCCATCAGGGCCAAGAGGTGGTGAACCATGAATAATAATCTGAAAACCAGGATTGAAGCACTTGAAAAGGTAATGGCACCGATTGACTGGGAGCCGGTTGAAATTCACATATATGTGGAGGATTGCTCCATTGCCGGACAAAACACGCCGGAAGAATTGTTAATGGTCATAAAGAGCGGCACACCGGCAAAGCATGGGCGAACATATCACCGGGGAGCGGATGAGACAGCGGCGGCATTTCTGGCAAGGTGTGAGGCGGCGGAGCTGGCAGCATGACCCACGCACGCGCGGGGAAAAAGAGCGGCTTGAATTTTAGGCTTTTTTAGGTTTTCCATGACCCACGCACGCGCGGAAACGTCTATCCGCTCCAACTCACAGCACAACAAATTGACCCATGACCCACGCACGCGCGGAAACGTCGCCACGACTTCACAGGAGGCCGTAGGGCCGGCGATCACCAAAATAAAGTTTTCTTACCAGTCTGAAGTCGTTTTTTTGTTCTGGTTTAACGCTGTGATGATCTCATCACCGAAGGCCAAAAGAACCGGTTTAATTTTATCTACGTGTGCTTGGTAATATATTGGCTGTTCCGCATAGCCTTGTGCTGAAATCTGAAGGTTTGAGAACGATAGCCTAAACTTATTATCTTTGACGTCGATTCTCATTGTAAAGGGGACTCGCCACTCACCAACACTAAGGCAACCCATACCTTTGCATGGATATGAAACAACGCCGTTGCCGATCAAAAGCCCTTGTTCTGGTTCGTCAAGCTCAACAACCGATTTTGCAGACCTGAAGTTCTCAGCAACCCAAATCTTCATACCTTTATAAATTTGGTCTTTGGTGTAGCCTGGTGCCTCAAAAACCTTAAAGAATGTTTTTTCGCATTCCTGCCTTTGCGTTGCAAATACACAAGAAAAAAGAAAAATACACGATAAAAAGATAATAAAAAGTTTTTTCATGGTCCCCCCCCCCTATGTTTGTAAACGATTAGACTTTACAGGTTTTGCTTTATCCCCCCATTCATATACCAGATAAGTCAGTGAAGGGTCAAGGTTGGGTGTGGTTGTCAAGGTAGGGAGGGGGAGAAACGACCGAAAGAAAGAAAATCAATCCTGGGGCAATTATGGCCGTTAATTTTTCTTTGTAATTTTACCGGGAAGGGTTATTCTGGCTTTTCTGATCAAGCAATATCAGAATTAGAAAAAATAGAAACAAGGCCTTATCAAGCACATAGGGGGGGCCACGTAATGAGCATCAAAGGTATATTTAAAAGATTGATTTTCGGAGCAAGTGCTGAGCCAGGTGAGCAAACCCGATCCACCAAGACTGTCCGTAATGAATATACGTTTTCTGAAAGAGATAAGTTGGTGGCCCAGAAGTGCGCGGGAGACCTTCTCCGGGTGTTCACGGAGTCCCTTAATATAGCCAATAAGTCCAAGAACCGGGAGACGCGGGAATCCAGATTGCGGGTTGCGCGTGATACACTTACCGAGCTAAGAACAATGGAAAAGAAATTTCCATTCCTTCACTTGGAAAACTTGGAAGCGGTAGAAACCAGTATCGCTGAGGTAGAGGCTGAAACGCGAGAAATGAGCGCTGCGCAGCCAAAGCCTAAAATCATTACAACAATCGAGGAAAGTCAAAATAATAAGATTGGGACATGGAAAGACAATCAAGACGTTGTCCATGGGTTACAATTTAGTGCGACTTTGCAGCTTCGCACCCCGCTACGTGTGTTGCTGCGGCATGGCGAAATCCACACGAATATAAACACGAAGCCGCCCAAAATCATAAAGGAGATGTGGGAAGGCATCTGGGTTTTTAAAACAAAAACGTTTCGAGAACTTGGCTGTGATGTAGATGAAGTGGCACCGGGAACACATGCGTCTGATGTGGGGCTGGTTTTGCCTGCTGATTATTTGCCTTTTCTTATTGCCATCAGGAGAGTTGTTGAACTCGATGAACCTATTGAAAACCGCATCAAAAAATTACGTGAGATGCCTATGGCGAGCGACTGGAAAACATATATAGAAAAGCATGGTGGTATAGAAAAAATTATCAGACAATTTTTCCCGGAATTTATCGACACAATTCCCAAGATTAGCGCGGCAATTGATGAGTTATCCGAATTGGGCTTAGAGACCCCGAACCGCATTGCAGCCGCACCTGATGAAACGCTGCTTAGCATCAAAGGTATCGGACAATCAAAGCTAAAGACAATTCGTGACTACTGCGCTGGCATAACAAAGAACCGCGACGCCGATAGAGTTGAGAACGTGATTAGGTAGCGCCGGGGGAGCGAATTAACCCGGTATCAGAACCAAAAAGGACCCTGGAGAAATCCGGGGTTTTTTTTTGCCCTGAAAATAAAAAAGCGGGACTATAGCGGGATAAAATGACATATCAAAAAATAAGGGCTTAGGCTGTTATTGCCTAAACCCTTGATTTTTTTGGTGGAGCTGAGGGGGATCGAACCCCTGACCTCATGACTGCCAGTCAGAGCCCTCGAGCTTCCTAACCTCCTTAATATTCCGTAACTTTCTTAAATAAAAGGATTTCTTATTTTACATTTTTTCTGATTTTTGCCGATTTTACCCTATTTTGGACAAAAAGTCTCACACGGATTCTCACACGGAAAACATGAAAGTGCCCTTATGATTTAACCGTCAGGACCTATTCATAATGAGACTCCTTACCGACGCTATTCGGCCTTTTTTTCTTTAAGGACACTTTTCCCGGCTCAATATTTTGGCCTCCCGGGCAAAGGCCGTTCCTGGAAATCGAATGCAGATCTCCTGAAAAGGTTCTGAATGGGCCTGGGAGCTTCTACCCTGCCTTGATTCCTTGACCTTACTCCAAAAGCCTTTATTCTGAAAAATCACCAAATCACCCATCATTGTCCGCCGCGAACCGCCCGCACATAGTACATACTCGACTTATCGTAGTTGCTGCCGTAGCCGTCGCTGAAATGCACGAGCCAGGCGTTGTCCGTATCGTACGCGAAGGTAGTAGACGATCAATAGTACGACGACATAGTGTTCAAAATGGCTTTTTCTTGTCAAGAATCTCCATCAATTCATCCATCATGGCTGTCTTTTTCACTACCACTCCTTCTTGATTCAGCAGAAAGAGAGTCGGGACACCCAAGACACCATATTTGGTAAAATTCTCTACCGCCATTCCGGTGAAATCACAGTAATTATCCGGCCACTGGTGATAGATAAGCTTATCTTCAAACCCCTGATCGGTCATGTCTGCGCTAATGGCGATCACTCGAACATTTTGCTCTTTGAGCTGTTGATATTTGTTAGCCAGGTCAATCAGGGTATTCTCGCACAAGGGGCATTCACCCTGATAAAACAGAAGGATGGTATGGGCTGCATCCAGGTTGCCGGTTTTAATGATTATATCTTCGGCGCTTGTTTTGGTCTGGGTCCGTACCGGGGCATGAAAAACCAGATCCGGGGCTTTTTTCCCGGTCAGCATCTTCACCGAGGCCATCATATTTTTCACACTGCCGGATAAGGCGGCCTGAACCGCAGGCCGGTTTTCCAAGTGATCTGCAATCGCAGGCAACAGGTCATCTTTGCCTTTTTCCACCAGCAACGGCACCGCTTTTTCTGCAAAGGCTGCCAGGATATTATCCTGATTCATGCGGGACATGGCAGATTCCATCCGTTCGATGAAAGCATGGTCTCCTTTGCCGGACCGGATATTCATCATCACCCAGTGGTGCAGTACCTGGTCCCAATGGCCGCTGGTATATAGGTCCTTGAAATCCAGGGTATGGGTTACAAAGTCGTTGAAATACGTGGTATGGTCTTCGGGGTTGTCATAAATTTTGTCTGCTATACCCTTGGTAAAGTCCACGATTTTTCCGAACCGGGCTGCATACAGTAAACTTTCGGCCCGATCTGCCTGGACCTGGGAAAATGCCTGGCGCAGATGTGTCTGTTCGTCCAGGGCAATTTTATGAAGATTTTCATCCGGTGCATATACCTGTAACAAGTGATTGACCGCCCCCAGTTTGCCCAGGATGGTTTGCTGACGTGAGTGATGGGATTCCAGGTAGTCATTTTCCGGATTGCCGGTGTAGATGATATTATCGGAATTTGGCTTTTCTGACAGGCATTCCACGGAAAAACCTTTGCCGGTATAGATCATGTCCAGGCCGCCCCCTTTTTTGAGCAGCCACCGGGTCATGCCGCGGTAGTCCTGGTAGGGATCGGGCATGGTTAGGATCACCCGGCCGTCCGGGGAGATTTCGCCGGAGCGGACGGTGAGTTCTTGTTTGCCTTGAAAAATCTTCCATTCATAATGGCTCCCGGCAAAATGGGGGACGTGAAGGTGGATTTCCTGGGCACGGGCTGTTGAGAGGGATAAAAGGATCACAGCACAGGCAATTGATAATTGAACAGGTATAGTAGACAATTTCTTCATATGGCTAACCTACACAGTATCAGCAATATGATTTGTACAGGCAAAACCGCATGGTTTTTTGTTTTACATTTTTTGAGCAGCAAGGCGCTCTGTTTATAGGCGGCCCAGAACACCCCCTGCTTGTACAGATAAATTTGTCTGCCCGTTTCACGGGTCAGTTTCTCTTGTAGCGTCATTTTGAAAAACAATTTCGGCCGCTCCGCGATCCCTGGTTTTATTTTCTGCCCGGACCGGCAGGCCCGGGCAAAAACGAAATAGTCAAATAGACAAATAGTCTAATTTATTCTGCGATACACCGCACCGAGCCCCCGTAGCTGCGGTAGTGGCTGCTCGTGGCGGCGTTGCTGCTGCGGACGTACAGGGTCCAGGCGCTGCGGATGCCCCCCGAATACTCAGTACTGGACCAGTAGTAGCCGTGGCTGCCACGGCGGTACAACGAGCCGCTGTAGTCGTACCGGAGCCCGGCGGCCGGCAACATCAAATCATCACCGAATAAATAAGCGCTGCTGTAGTTGGTTATGCTCTCTGACCACGACGATCCAACAATACTCTGGGCGTTGTTGGCATCAACACCCGTCCACTGGCTTTCGGTAGGCACTCGATAACCGGCAGGGCAGGGATCATTGGAGGTTTTGAATGCATCTGACAAGGCACCGTCAGGTGCATCAGATGCATCCCAGGCGCTAATGGCACCATCGTTTGCTTCACTTGATCCTGGCCCGGTAGGACCATGGGCGAAATTGGATGTGTTGGTATCGTACCACTGACTGGAAGATGGCCCTTTCCGGCCCCACTGCCAATAACCGCCGATCAGTCTCCAGGACGGGGTGAAGGGATCATCACCAGTGGTCTTGCCGATGGCGGCCAAGTTATAGCAGTCAAACTCTTTCCATACGCCCGGGGCCACGTATGCGCCGCAAGAGGCGTTTGGTGTCGTATCTCCTGTCCCTCCATCATCATCATCATTATCGCTGTCAGTAGTTGTCGCCGGTGTCGTTGCGCCCCCACCGCCTCCACCGCCTCCACCGCCCGTGCCGACAATGGCCACAAAACCAATTAAAATAACTGCCAGCAGGCAGGTGTAGCGGATTGATGTCAACAGATTGCGACTGAATTTCATTTTTCCCCCCTTTTGATTTCCGTATAGATCAAAATGCCATAAGCGGCAATACCGCCCAACAGTATTGCCACCAAATCAAGGCTGCTGTATGTTCCAAATACAAAATAGTTTTTAGTATTCTCCAGAAGATAGATATCGTCAAACCAGCCGGGTATCGCTTTAGCAATATTGGTGCTGTATTTCTGGCCCAGTTCAAACCCGGCGTCAACGATAAGCCAGAAGAGACAGACAGGCAGGTATGTTTTTCGTCCCCAGCCAGAAACACCAACGGTCAGCAGGATAAACGCAGCTACATGCAGAAAGGCGGGAAGGGTGTTACCCAGGAAGCCGAATACAGGTGGAAACAGCCCGTAAAAGCTTAAATTAAAAGGGTTAGTATAGACCAGGTAGGTCATGTCAGCAGGTCGGTCAAACAGGTATACCAGAGCCCCGATGAATAAGAACGTGATACCGACAATGATTTGGCGTGTGTTTATCATATAAAGTGGCTTGAAAAAGCACTGCATGAGCGCTCACAACACCCAATGACCATCAATTTGAGGTTCTATCTTTTTTCCCCTTATAAAACCCCCTGATGCCCCCCTTCAATTCTTTATGTTAGAAGAAACAAACATTAACTCCCACCGACTCCTCCGATGCCTCCCGATGAAAACGCAGCAGAAACGCCAGCACAAACCCGAACAGATATCCCCCCGTATGTGCCCAGTAGTTCACATTAGAAGCCGTCTCCCCGAACATAGCGCGTGAGCCGGCCATGTCCATGGCGGAAAAAAGTCCGATCAGCCCCCCCCCAGCAGTCAGCCTTCATAATGTTCAATCTCATGTCTGTTCTCTATCTAATTCATTCCAAGAGAACGTATTTGGTGGAGAAAGGGGATCTCTATTTTTTCCTTACCTTTACGTATCAGGATGTACCCGGAATCCCAGAATTCGCGGATGAGCCATTTATATTAGAGGTCACCGAGGATTAAAACAGTCTATCCAGCAGTTCCTTGACAGCCTCCCGGCCCAGCGCCCTGCCGGCCTCCTGGCCTACGGCATTGACAAAGGCATTTTGATCTGATTGGGGCTGATTCGCTATATAGGATTGGTTTTGCCCCGTTTCCTGGGCACCCTTGCGCTGCTCCTCAAGCAGTGCATCTTCCCGGGCGATACGGGCCTGCTCTCTGTTGAGTTCAGTGGTGACATTGAGCATGGCGGCGATGATGTCGTCAGAAAATTTCAGCTTCTTGAGGATGACCAGCTCGTCAAAGCTGAAGTCCCGGTAGGGCTCCTTTACCCCGTTTATCTTGGCGACGATCACTTTGTCCCCAAAGCCGTGCTCCAGCATCTTGGCGATTGTGCCAATGCGCAGTTCTTTGGGGCCGGTATAAAGCAGGCGGTAAGCGGGGTTCTCGATGTGATCAGCCAGGTCGGGGTACTGCTCTATAAAGGCCATGAATTCATCTTTGTTCCCGCTGTCGATCAGTTCGTTAAGATGGGCGATGTTTTGCCGGGTTTGCTGGGTCATTAACTCAGCCAGTCGCTGCTCTGATTCCTGTAGTTGCTGCCCCTCCTCCTGTTGCACGGGTTTTGTTGGTTTATATGAAATGACATAATTTGGATCAGCATCGGCCTTTGCAACTTGCACAAAAGGATCATTTTCTGCAAGCTCAACAGGAATCCTGGCCGCGGCTTTTGATAGGGCATCTTGAACTGCATTTATACTCTGTTTAAGAACGTCTTTAAAAAAACCAATGTCGTTGTCAACTCCATTTTCAGCGACTGTGCCACTGGCTAGAATTTTTCCATTTTTTGAAGTAACTATATACTCGACCTTCACTTCACTTACCTTTTCGGTCAGGGGAGTCGGAACATAATAGCGAATGTTTTCAATCCATATTTTTGTATTAAGGGAGTGCTCCCTGTCTTCTGTGTCTGGTGCTGCAACTGACTGATAAAGATTGGATTGTTGAACCGTCTGTGTAAGTGCTTTTTGAAATGAATCTGTTAAGTCTTTTTCATCAATTTCAATATCATAACCATAGTGTGGGCGCCCCGACTGGTACGCATGTATTTTGTTTGAAACCAGTGTTGGCATGCAGATGTTGATTTGAGTGGGAATTGGATCCTGAATCTGAAGGCCAACATCCCTGTCAGGAATTTCGATTGGCATTTTATATTTAGGGGTGGTGCAAGCTGTTGTCACTAAAAGAAAACTACAAATTAAGGAGAACCCGACCAACCTGTTAAACATAGCTGTAACCCTCCCCGTTTAATGACCGGTAAAAGTAGCATTTTTTCAGCTTTAAAAAACACCATAAACCGGGACTTGTCAATACTGGATTCCTCGAATTCTGGAATGTCGGGGACACCACAGAATCTCAGTCAATGAGTTTTTGTCGACGCCAGAAACAGATTCACAGAACGCATCATCGTCAACCCCATTTTTTATTATGTCCCGGTTCATGTGCACCTGCCACATCGCCAGCCTTTTCCCAAAGTTACGTCGATTTCAGCTTCAATCCCTCCCAGCCCATTATGCCCTTTGCAAACCGCATGGGGCCACGAACCCCTTTTCTCCAAGACAATCACCAAAGGCGTGCTTCTTCAGCAGGCTCTTACCTCAGGCCTCACACCATTCCCTGTACGCCTTGTATAAATCCCTGGATGGCAACGTATAGTGTTGATCTGCTTCAAAACATTAAGTGATAAAGTCACTGACAATATCCATTTTTTAGCGTCACATTGCTTTCCCACTCTCATAGTGAACAGCACCTGCCTTTCCAAATATTGCCCTTGACACCACCACTCCTTGATATTATCATTATCATAACAATCTTGCTTGTGACTCCATTTTTTAAATGGACATAACCAGGCCCTACGAGATCTGAAAAAGTTGGTCTCCTGAGTAAGCAGCACACTCAAGGAGACCATTTTTATTTTAAGCCTCCTTGAGTGATCACCATCATTCTTGGGGGCTTTTTTGTTTAAAAGGGAGGTACACCATGTCACAGACAACGGACGTATCAGGGGGCGATGTTATTTCATCTTCGGAGCGGTCCATGTTTATTCCGGTGTTTCTGTTCATCCTGGCGCTGCTTTATGTGATTTCGCCGATAGATCCTATTCCGGATGTGCCGGTGATCGGTCAAATTGATGATGCCCTTGTGGCGGCCATTGCCACGCTCAATCTCCTTCAGAGTTGGCTCGAAGAAACCAGTATCTTTCTTTTCGGTCTCCGGGGCCTGGTCAAATGGCTGCTCATTTTTATCGGCATCATTGCTTTTTCCGTCATGGGTATGGCGGTGTTGACCTTGGTAAAGGTAGTTACGGGCTGACGGTCGGGGATTATAATGGAAACAGGAAGTGTTTTTGAACTCATGGGAGCGACAGGCTCGTTTGTTCTGTGTGTCAGTGCGGTTCCGCAGATCATTAAAACCTATCGGCTGAAGTGCGCTGAAGGCCTTAGCGGGACATATCTGACGGTTCTGACAGCCGGCCTGTCGCTCATCATGGTTTATTCGGTGTATACCGGGGATAGGATTTTTATTTTCGGTAATGCCATTTCACTCTTGCTCACCATCATAATGGCCGGGCTCTGGTATAAGTATGGCGACAGACATAAAAGAAAGATGATCCACGATGACTTACAGAGTTCCTGAAGCGACATTTGGAGATAAGATCCTCGCCTTGCTGGGCAAAAAGAGGGCCATCCGTATCCCAGAAGAGGCATATAAAAATCTGGGGCCGTATGTTATTGTGCGGGCCAGAAAAGAATCCTTCTGGCGGGCTCTGTTTAGGCCTAAAAAAAATCGGGACTCTTCAGAAGAATAGCTTTATCATTGAAAACCATTGTTATTCTGAGGTAATATGTCAAACTTGTATATAATATTTAAAAATCTCATAAAGGGAGGCCCCCATGGATGAAGACAAAAAAGATGTCTTGGAGCAGAGCCCGCCGCCCCTTGATAAAAAGTATCGGGTCCGTTTTAAGGCCTATGACCAGGAAGGCAACGAACTGCCCAATTTTTCTTTTAAAGATCTGCCGGAAGGATCGGTTCTGAAGATAGGCAACAAAAGCTTTCCCATGCGCAAGGACCGCAAAAAGAAGGGTGTATGAGGTTAAAAAACCACCTACCCGCTAACAATTGAGGCCAGCGTGATAAAACAAAGCCTTGTTTTAATCGTCATAATCGTCATAATTGTCCCATCCATATACGCCGACCATTACACCACCGACCCAACCGCCTACGTTCTTGAAAAATTCAAAACCCATAACATCGTGCTCCTCGGCACCCGACACCAGCAGCCGCAGATCCTCAGCTTTATATCCGGGCTGATCCCCAAACTTCTCGATTCTGACGTTTCTTACATTTGCCTGGAGATCCCTTCTGACCAACAGGAATCAATAGACCATTATATCAAGACAGGAGAAGGGCTTTCAGATATACAACTGTGGTCTTCTATTGACTGTCCAGCCTACCGTAACCTACTTCAGACTATTTACCTGGGCGGAGCTGTTATTCCAAAGGCAATAGACCTGCCATTATCCAGGTTCCATGAGAGTATCAGCCGCGATCAATATATGGCCCAGGTTATATCAGGACTGTATCAGAACACACCTGGCTGTAGGATACTGGTGGTTCTCGGGAACCTGCATGTGTTAAAGCAACTGGAGTGGGAAGAAGGTGTTGGTTCAGAAGATAAGCCTGTTGTCCAATACCTTGAAGCCGATCTTCCAGGTGTTCCCCTGTTTTCTATTGGTCAGGTGATCGACTATAGCCCTGACACCTGTGATTTTACCAGGAGCTTTACAGCTATACCTGGGGCAGTAGCAGTAGACTGTACCACCAGGTTTGCCGGCTGGAAGCTTGGTATACTTGATCCTGTTGCCATAAAAGAGACCGAGGCATATAGGATGTTAGATGGGCTGATTGTTTATTAGGTGATAAGGGTTGCATATAACCCTACGACTTCAAAGAGGCTTCCAGGGTTTTGATAAAATCAGGTGCCAGCCTATTTAAAAAGCCGGCAAACACTGGATGGCTCAAGTCTCTCCATTGTTGACAGAAATCCTGAGACAGGGTTTTATCCTTTTCAAACCGATGGGTTTCTGCTTCACAGGCGGCAAGAAGCGCCCGTTCTTTTTCCTTTAACCCTGACGGAGAAAGCCCCTTGATGGTTTCGTGGGGATATATGCCGGCAGGCTGACCGTTCCATGGATAATCATCAAAAGGGTCTGGACCGATACCCACCCAGAAGTCATCAATGTGCACTATCGCTTTGGAACCCGGTGTTGTAATAACAGACGCCCTTGGTCGAAAGAGTCCGGTGACTTTTTTGGCAGGGTCCGGCACCATTGCCAGAATCAGATGCAGCCAGAAAACCTGATTTTTAGAAGACATCACAAAGGCAGGGTAAGACCAGTAGCCGGTAATGTTGATGTGAGGATATGATATAAACCCACGAAGACTAAAAAACAGGTGGTCGTTTTGTTGCGGTTTCTGAGCGACCTTTCTTTGTGGGGGGATGGACGGACGGTGGGAAATAAATATTGCGCCGCAACGACCGCATTTCATTCTGCTGTGGGGCTTTTTAGCATGCTCTGCGCTGACAGCCCACAACGCCCCACATTCAGGACATTTCACGTTCATTGGGTTCCCCTGTATATCGGTTCTCATGCCGCAGTCAGAACAATAGCCATGTTAGAAAAAGGTTGGGCGGCTTCCATGAAAGTTTCCAAGGGGAACATGATGCCCGCGCCTTCATCAAAACCTGGGTCATTAATGACGGCAAAGGACTGGCCGTTCTCTGCAATGATTGATGTCAACTGAACCGCATGTCCGGAGCCGGGGGGGGTAAACGGATACAGGTTGTGTGCGTCGATGGCGATCAGTGGGCGGCTGCCCTGCTGAAGCATCTCTTTAAGCGAGTCCTCGGTAAAATTGTTTATCTCCTGGGCGCTAAAAGGAAGGTCCATGCGTTGATTAAGGTCGTTTAGAGCGTCATCAATGAGGGAGGGTGTTGTCCCTGAATCGGGGTGATAGATTCCATAGTCTTGGAAAATATCACTCAATAAATCCTCCCCAGGGTCGAACCCCAATGAACGGAACAGACTGTTTGTGGTAGCCACGGCGCAGGAATTCTCCTCGTCCTGCCTGTCCCACAAATCCATATCGTGTAACGGGTCCCCGAAAATTTCAATGCTTGGCGTGTAGTGTCCGTCCAAATCCGTGATGTCGAGACCTATTGCGCTGTTTGTTGTATGGTAAATATCAAGCTCAAGCCCTGCGTCCGGAACATCTTCAGATAAACCGCTAAGGCTCTCTTCAATAGAATCGAGCGCATTGTCCATGTAGTCGTCAGCCTTAAAGCCGACGTTTCCGGGCCAGTCACCACCGAAGTCGTCTCCTTCCAGAGCCATGTCGTCGTTGCTGGCAATCATGTTTTGAAGGTCTTCCGGCATATCATCAGGCAGGGCGTAATCAGACATGACAGTCCTCCGGCGTAATTTTGTCAGGTTTTTGTGAAATAGGGTATTGTTGCAATGAAGCCCTTTACGTTCTCTTGCATGGTATTGTCCACGGTGGATCTCAAGTCAGCCTCAATCTGTTCAAATCTCACGTCACTTTCTTTGAGTATCTTGACATATCGATTTTCCTTCTCTGCCACTATTCCATTTTGCAGCTGCTCATCTCTCTGCTGCTGGGCTTTTTCTCTGCGGCTGTCTGGCAGGGCTTGTAATATTTTAGTATCGCGAAGCAAACAGCGCCTGTTTTCCTGGTCTATAAATTCGGATGTTTCGTAAATAGATACCGTTAGCGTGTCTTTAAAAACACGCCACCATGGGAATATTTTTTCGGCGGCAATTTTAATGCGACCCGCCGACTCTTTATCCATTTGTATGTGATTGAGTGTGTCGCCCATAGCGCGTATCGCCAGTATACCAGCCAGCATACCGACTGGTCCACCAGCCAGTAAAGACCCGCCGGCTAAAAGAAACTGACCCGCTACTGGAAGATGACGTCCGATACGGGAAAGCCATGTTTTCCGAAGCTCTTCACGGATAAAAAGTTCTTCAACAGGAGCAATAGCCCTTTCAATCTCGGCTAAAGACCTTTGAATGTGGGACTGGACCTGTCGTACGCTTTGACGGTTGGTCTGGACAATTTTCTGACGCTCACCAGGAAGAATACGCTGCGCTACGTCTGCGCCGAAACTGGTCTTCAGGAAGTTCGCCTCGTTCTCATATACAAGGTAAGGGTACATAGAGGAAAAATATTCAAACTTCTTTTTAAATTCCGGCAAGAACATGGAAAAGAGCAGGATTTTTTGTATCGTCTGTTGCTGAAGGGGTTTGTTCTCATAGAACGCTTCGACAGACATGTTGGATAGTTTCTTATGTAATGTCTCGACGGGCGGTTCGTCGTTTAATTCCTGGTCCAGCAGAACAATGTCGCCGAAAAGAATGGCGAGCTGGTTGTATTTTTTCAACTGATGGTACTCCCGGTAGAGGTCGAGAGATTTCATCGTTTTAAACCGGGCTTTGATCTGTCTTGTATCCAGAATGCGTTTACACTCTATAACGTAGGCTTCAGGACCTATCAGGACAAGCGGTTCGGGACCGTCGGAACCAGGCAGATCCATACGCAACCGATATAATCCGTTATGCGCCGCTTCACCGCTTATTCGGGAGATGCTTTCCAGCGGGATAACTTCTCCCTTGTCTATGCTCAACGACTCCGACCCTATCCATAAGGTATGGGCAGCCTCCGATTTTTCCAGGTCAAACAAAAAGGCCAGGACATTATCAGCAGAAACGTTGAAGACAGTCGGTTGGGCAATACCGGCTTTTTTCATGAAATATTGGCTCCCACTGGTATTCAGCGCCTCTCCATTTTTCGATATCAGCAGGAAGCGATTGTTATATTCAAACCCATGTGAAAACTCCTGTGTCGGACCGTCTGGAAGCCGTTGCGTCTGGATGGTGTTATTATATTTTGCGGTGAGAAGATAGGGTACATCCCCGGTTTCCCCTATCTCCCTGGCGTTGACCTGGCGCATGGTTGTCAGGATGCTTTCGTTTGGTGTTGCAGATTGGATAGATGGACTATCAATGGGATAGGACTGTAATGGATATACAGAGATAAGCGTCAGTTTGTGCGGAATCCCATTTACATTGAAGCCCAGTATTAGTCTGTGCCGCCCTGTTGTGTTCTCTTCGGTTATGAAGGTCTTGTATTTTAATTCCGGCAGGCTTACCGGCGGGAACGTCCTTATAACATCAGCCTCTTTGTCAATGTAAACAAAGGCAAGGGGGATTTTTCGTGAAGGCGCCGGGCTCCCTTCACCTACAACCGTTTCATGGTCAAGGGTGACCAGCCATATGTAGGCGGCGTCTCTATTAAGCCCCAAACTTCGTCCCAGAGAGGGTTTCCAGCAATCCTGCCATAGTCCATAGCACCGATACAGGATATTCGGGTCGTCAAGACCGATGATGCAACGAATAGCGTTTTTATATTTAACAGTAAAGCCTATTGCCCCTTGAACAGACTCCACATCCCGGTGGACGTCCTGTTCCAAAAAATATTCCAGCCGTGTTTTCTTATGAAAAACATGGAGTATTCCATCTTGAGACCTTGCAAGAAAGCCTTCCTGTAAGGGCTTTTTGTCACACAGCTCGATTCGTGTCAGTGGCACTATCCATGTGAAACTTCCGATAAGCGTTCCCTCGCTTATTGACTGGAACTCTCTTTGGCACGCCGAACATATCGGCGGCCACTTCTGTGTCTGCCCACAAGTCACACATCCATGAACTTTACATTGAATAGCGTATGTCGACGCGCATTGTTTACAGAGAAAGTCCTTATCATTACCTGGAAGTTTGAAATGCTCCACTCTCTCGGGGAACGGAAACTTTGTAAATGACGAGGTAGTACGCCCGGCAAAGTTTTCACTTATCAGGTTTTCTGTGTTATCGCAGAACATTCCAATACAGACATTATTTTGGGTCATGAGGATGTCCTTTTTCTGGAAGAGACTGGATGGAAAGTAAAAATATCGAGAATACCCCCTCCTTTAAAGGTGACAGGCACTTTGTTACCGTACCCGTCCTGAACTCGACGGTGATTCATTTTGAATAGCATAAAGAACCCGTTAAAAAAATATTTTTTTAAAGTGTTATTTGAAGTGGAGAAGGTTTTAGAATATAGTTACAGAATTCCCCACACATATCAGGCCGCCTTTACAGGTTGTGTCCCAAGATTCATCAGTTATAATGGGGGAAAAGCATGAATATGATGAGAATGACATCGCTTACAAAAATCATATCAGGCGGCCAGACCGGTGCTGACAGGGCAGGTCTTGATGCTGCTATGGATGCTGGTATAGAATATGGCGGCTGGCTTCCAAAGGGCCGTAAAGCCGAAGATGGTATTGTCCCCACCAGATATACCAAGCTTCAGGAACTGTCCAGGGGCGGATACCCGAAAAGAACCGAGCAGAACGTCATTGACTCTGACGGGACTATTATTTTCACGTTCGGCAGGCTTACAGGTGGATCTGATCTGACACGACAGCTTGCGGAAAAGCATGGAAGGCCCTGGCTCCATATTGATTTGACCCGGAAGGCCAATCCCTTGACAGAAATCCAAAACTGGCTGAGGATAAATAAGGTGAACGTCCTGAATATAGCTGGCTCAAGGGAAAGCAAATCCCCGGGCATTCATCGGGCCGTGTATGATACTTTAAAACCGGTGCTGGATATGATGTCGTGATGGCCATGGAAAAAGACAGGAAACAAAGCCATCTCCCTGCAGAGCGTCCCAAAACCATACAGGAGGCCGTAACCCTTCTTATTCGAAAGCTGCCGCTAAAAGACCGGGTCCGGATGGCCAACATGGCCCAGGATGACCTGATTGATCTGCATTTTACTCTTGGCGCTTGGATACGGGATAATTTTGGGTTATGGTCCGGCAATGACAATTTAAAAAGGGACTGCACCCTGTACCACCGGGAGTCTTTTATCCATATTGATGAGGACGAGGCCCCCATGATCATTATCTATGAACTGTGGAAGCAGCTCAAAGAGACCCACAGGATGCGGGTTGTAAATTTTAAGCAGCATGTGAATAATACGTTTTAGAAGCACAAAAAATAGAATCAATATAATCTATATTGGGTGAGAGATAAAAATGGCCGTTCTCGTTGAAGCAATTTCAGTGGTGATCAAGGCGGAAGTGATTGTAAATCTCTATCCGGGAGGGTGGCCAGCATTCGAGGCTAATTCGCCCAATGGCACCCTCTGTGCTGACGGAGAGCTCGTGCGCGTTGGTTTTATGGTACCCAATGACGTAAAAGCTTTTATTGACAGTCTTGCCCAGTACGGTATTCATTACCAAGCTGAAGGCAAAGCCGTCGATCTGGTTGTAGTAGATCAGCAACGCGGCTTTGCCGTACCATGCGATTGGGCTGAATTCAGACAAGGTCCTATCGGGGGTGATCCTAAAAAGCGAGTTGCTGGATGCAGCTTAGTCGGGAGCAAGGTGTCAGAGCTTGTTACACCAGACGGGTGGAAGTTTGAGGAGTCTCTCTCTGCAAAATATGGATTCATTGAAACCGGTGAAAATCCTGAATTTCTGGAATATCTCGGGCAAGAGAATGGACTCGATGTCTACCGAGATCTGCGAACGGGCAAGAAGATGTATGTCGGGCGTACCACCCAACCATGAAGCTCAAGTGGGCAGCCAGGGCACGCGGGTTTTGAAAAATCTGGGAATTTGAACAACCAAAATTTTTAATCAAGTCAGTGGAAGCCCTGGCTGCCATTGGCTTCAGGCGTTAGAAGGCAGAAGTATGCATCCGTCACTGAATGCTAAGTTTGTTGAACCCCCTCCTTTAAGGCCAAAAGAGCTAATGGAGCGTAATGAACCATGCTGGTGTGGATCTGGGAAGAAGTGGAAGATATGTCATAGAGACAGACATCTTCAGCCAAAAATCCAAATAGGTAAGTTATTGAAAGAAATGTACCAAATAGAAAAGAAGGGAATATGTCTTCACCCGAATGCATCAAAAATCACGTGCTCAAACAAAATAATTAAGGCTCATACTGTCCAAAGAGCCGGAGGGTTGAGTCGTATATCAGAAAAAGGCCACGTAATATCTGAAAGGAAAGGTTTCGAAAATATTTTTAAAAATTTAGGCCAGATTGTTCCGGAACTAATAGGAATAGGTAGTGCTTCAACATTTATGGGTTTTTGCTCCGGTCACGATAACAGTTTATTTGTGCCAATTGAGAAAAGTTCATTTTCATTAAACCATGAAACATCCTTTCTATTAGCGTTTCGCGCTATAGCATATGAATATCTATCAAAGAAAAATGCAATAAAGATTGTTAAAATACAGCGCGATATGGATAAGGGAATGGATTTTTCAACTCAAGTTAGCATTCAAAACTTCCTACATGTTTATCAAACGGGATGCCTGAGGGGTATGCAAGATTTAAAAGGGTGGAAAGCAGAATATGATAAAAGATTTATCGAGAATGATTACACTTCAATGCCTCACTACGCAGTGGAGTTCAAAGGCACCCTTCCTCTCGTTTGCTGTGGCGGTTTCTATCCTGAAGTAGACTTCGATGGTAACAAACTGCAACTAATTTCTCGCGGTAATTCGAAGTTTGAGCATGTATGTATCAATATTTCCGCATGTGGCGATAAGTCGTTTATAGCTTTTGGGTGGCATGGCATTAATGAAGGGCCTGCCGAACAATTTGTAAAGTCGTTCAAAAGGATAAAAGATACGGAGAAAGCGAACGCTGCACTAATGTTAGCAGTCGAGCAATCTGAAAACACGTATTTTAGACCTTCATGGTGGAACGGCTTAAATGATACAAATAGAACCCACCTAATAGATAGAATGCGATCAGGTGTTTTTGATAGCACTATTCGGCCAGAAAGCACATACCGAAATATGATTAAAATTCTTCCCGATACTGAGGTTGCAAACGAAATATGGAACGTATAGGAAAGCACTTTTAACAAGTTTAATTCAGCCGACGCAAAAAGCCGCGCGGCTCATTTGCAGCGTTCGCAGCATGAGGCCTTCCCTGGTATATGTTGTTTCAAAAAAGACCGGGAAAATATAGTTTAACGGGTATGTGGGGGAATAAGTGCATAGTCCTATGAAAGCGTTCCGATTATATCGGCTTGTTGTTGTAACAGTAGCCCTTTTTTTATGGTTCACCACAGCCGCCTTTTCTGAGACTGTTATCACCGGTAAGGTTGTCGGTATAGCAGACGGAGACACCATCACCGTCCTTCAGGATAAGACCCAATACAAGATCAGGCTCTATGGTATAGACTGCCCTGAATCCCACCAGAACTTTGGCACCAGGGCAAAACAGTTCGTATCGGACCTGATTTTTAATAAAGACGTGAGGGTTATCGTCCATGACACTGACAGATATGGCAGAAATGTAGGCCAAGTGTTTTATAACGACCTTGATGTGAACCAGGCCATGGTACAAGCCGGTTATGCCTGGGTATATCCGCAGTATTGTAAAAAGTCTTTCTGCAGCGCCTGGAATGGCTTTGAGCAGGCCGCACGGGAGAAGGGGATAGGTCTCTGGAGTCATCCAAACCCGGTTCCACCCTGGGATTTCAGGCGGGGTGTACGGGGAAGTTCAGCTGAAAAGAACAAAGACACCAGCAAGAACCAAGAGGTGACTTATCACGGTAATACCAGTTCCATGGTGTTTCATCAGCCGGCCTGTAAACATTTTAATTGTAAAAACTGTACGGCTGTTTTCCAGGATAGGGAAGAGGCAATAGAGGCGGGATATCGGCCGTGTGGGGGGTGTCGACCATCTGGCATACACAATGCTTCCCTCAAAAACGCCGCTCGAGGAACATATTAAATCGAAGACGGCCTGCTTATGTGGGTTCCCCGGCAGGTCGCTTTTTCAGCATTGCATGACCTGATACATTGTCTCTTTAATTGAGGCGCAACAGCATCATACGCAAATAGATAAAAAATACAGAATGATTTACAAGCCGAGTTTTATAACTTATAACAAAAGAGCTATTTATTATTGACAAAACAAACCCTGTCCTGATAGTAGTTCAAATTTGGGGGAATTACCGTAGCGATATATCCACGTTATACAAAAGCACGCAAAATCAATATAATGAACCATGTATGCATTATACCATAATCATTTAAAAGGAATATGCCATGCATAGATCCCAGACCTGTGCTTTTTGCCAAAAACCATTTCATTTCGATGAAAAGTTTAGGGAGTTCCGCATAGGCCCCCAATTTTGTTGTATCGAACACCTTAAAAAGTTTGTCGAAAAATTCGATCCTCTTTCATTTTGCTATACAAGTGAAAATGAAATCGATGCTGATCCAAATTTGATAGATAAGGAGCCCTGGAAAGAAATTTTTCGACTTGGTAATTCCATGGTCGTCAATCCGATAAAAGCTTTTGCCGTATTCGATGACTCGGACAATCATGGAGGTGAAAGACTTCAAGATTGGTTTGATATGATTAGAGAAGGTAACTATGCTGCCGATAACCGCCTATCAAAGTATCGGTGTAACCCGAGTGATTTGAGAATAGTAGTAGATAAAGAACCAACAGTTTTTTCAAATTTATTGAATGAAAAATTTAGATCTTCCTATGAGGTGGACGTAATAGAGGTAATGAAGATTTCTTGGGGGTGGACAGGCATGCTTTACGAGCCTCATGGAATAAAAATGTTTTATGCCGGAGAGAATCAAGAAAGAATCTACATTCCTGATTGGTATGATCCAAAAAATGTGGTCTATTTTGAAGTTAAAGGTTTTAATTCATGGGACAAATGTTCAAAAGATAAAGTTATAGCTCTATCAGAAATAATTGGTTGGCGTAGAATGATCTTGATTCATCCAATGTATGGAGCTGAATTTGGAAAACTTGCGAATCAATTACGAAAGAATGGATGAAATGTTTATCTTTTCATAGAATATTAAAAACGATGAGTGGAGGTTATATGAAATATCTCCGGCCCCAAGATGGAATATCAATCGAAATGATTTTGAAGGTCATGGGACTTGATAAAAATAATGAGCTTAGAGAAGCGATTCTCCACCAACTTGCTGACAACTTGAGCGACAATCAATCGGAATCAGGTAAAAAGTTTCGCTGCCTTCTAAATTCCCTCAAGATAGATGGTTACAGACAAGGGAAAGCTCCTGTGCGAGCTGTTATCAACCTGATAAGTAAAATTCATTACTGGCAGAACGAAGAAATTTTTTTAACGATTATGGAATTTTGGGTAGATTTACACCAGCCTCAAATCGATCAAGCAAATGCTTTTTACAATAAAATCAAACCGGATCAATGCAGTTTAATATTAGAAGCCATGATAAAAGGCGACCGGCCTGAAGCTTTTATCGCACTTGTGAATGACTTCAGGATAATGCATAAATGCTCTTCCGAAGAATTTGTGGAGTTACTGCTTTGTACTGTTTTTTTATTTAATAACATTGAGAGTGAATACATTGGAAATTCGGATGATAATGAGACCGAACCCAACCATATAGGCCTGCCTAATTTCTGGGCGAACATTATAGATAGATTAAATGAATTACCACCTGACTCAGATGAATGGAACGCTCTAGACAACTTTATAAGTACCGCTAAAGAAATTCTGAGTTTAAAAACAGAGCACCATGGGGCAACTATCGAACAACTTAATGAAGCGCTGGTAGAGTTTACAAGTAATTGCGAGCAAGGCCTTGCTTATATCGGAAGAGCCGATGCTGCGAATCAATGGGAAGCTTCTGTATGCGAGCAGGAGAATATTGATAAAATTATTGAACTAATGAGAAGCTTGCGCGAAGAACTTACACAAATTATGGAGCCGTGGCCTACAACTTTTGCCGACCTGAAAGAAGAGAAGCTTGCCCGGGGAAACAGAGATAAATTACAAAACAGCATAGATGAACATTTTGGCATTATAGACAGGACATTAAGAAAAACATCAGTCACCGATATAACTACTGATAAAGATAGTAAAGCCTCTGTTGATGATGAAGTAGAGGGGCCAGATATCATAGATGGGAATTCCGACCTTACAAATGAAGAGGTATTTGAGGAGGTAGTGGCTTTAGCCCCTCCCTTAGCAGAGCTTGAAGATGAAGAGCCAATCGAAGAGCAGGGGGGCAAACTCGATCTTGAAGATGGCCTCGAAGACGATGAGTTGATCGGGCAAGATGAAGAGAATGAAGAGAATGTAGAAACTGACATTGAAAGTGGGTCTGATGAGATTAACGAAGAACCAGTACAGAAAAATGAAAATTGTGCGGAGTCCAGACCCTTCTGGGAAATTGCTGCACAACTCCAGTCTCAAGATAGCAGTAAATTTAACGCAGGTCTTACAGAGCTGCTGTGGGCAGAGATTAAAGAAAACAGGCTATCCCCAGCATATTGGATAGCACGATATCTTGAATCAAATGATCATGATGAAAAAATAAAAGTTGTTCCGTCTTGGTTAATTGAGTTTATCTCCCTATCTCGATATCTCAGACACGGTTTCGGCCCAATAGCCCCTAGGCTGGAACAATTAGCCCAGAATTTTGATGAATCAATTTTCAAAGGCCCTGATGATTGGAAAAACGGGATGCGATTTTTAATTGCCGGCGCCATGTTAAGGCCAGCAATGATTGCTCCTGCTACAGGGGCTGCCGCATTATTGAAAAGCATTCGATTCAAGGGCGAACGGCCTCATACATATCAGATCTGGCAGGATATTATTGAATTTGGGAATTTAGGGCACCCACTAAGTCTTTCAAATCTGGGCCTCATTGATAATCAAGCGGCCCGAAAGAAACAGCTTGATAACTTAATTGATGATGCTTCGCAATGGTATGACCAGGCAGCGAGAAGGGTGATGATGTATCAACCCGCAACCCAAGTGTGGATCGCATGGCAGAAGTCTGACGGACTAATATCACAGATTATTAAACCGGTTTGCGAAAACGATCTTTCTCAAATAGAAAATGTCAGGCGACTATTAATTCAAAATTCAAACGAGCAGGCCCTTAAACTCCAAATCAATGAAACGAACAAAGCTGTCAGAAAAACTCGAGTGAAAAAAGAGATTACCGGGAGAGGATTAACACAACTTATTAGCCATGCAAGTGACGCTTTCGGTTACGCAAGGCAATGGCTTACACTTAATGACGAGCAACAGGGCAAAAATCAGGATTGGTTTACAGAACAAGTTGATAAGCTTAAAAAGACCTTTGAACGTCACAGTTCAAGGGCTATTGGGGAATTAGAAAATTATGAAAAAAACTATAATAACTCTCTTTATATGACTAGTGGAATCAGTGTTTTCAAATCTGCCATTTTACACGTTCAAGCCTTCTTTGATGGGAAAAAATCTTTGGATATGGACGAGGAGGTTACAACAGCATTAATATTAAATCATGATTTGCTTCGCATGCCTTCAGTTCGACTGGACGAATACTTTGACCCAATAAATTTTAATTCACCAAAAGAAATAATATCTGAAATTGTGGAAATGGAGAAAAAAAATGAAACGGATTGGGAGGATATTTTCTCCTACTGTTGCGAAAAAGGGGAACATGATAGAACCCTTTTAATTCTTAAATATGACAAATCAATTTTAAAGAAATTAGATAATGATGCCTTGGATGAGAAAAGAAATGAATCAATTGAAGAACACAGATTAAAGCTAAAAGACAAAATCGCTTATACTGAAAAGCTGATTGGCGAAGCGGTGGCTCAGAACCTGTTAACCGAAGATCAATATGCAGAAGCGAGATCGCAAATTGAACTGATTGACATAGAAGGCATAACCTTCTTTCCTGAAATTTATTCGAGACTCACCAAAGTACAACTACAACTTGATGAATATAAAAAGGGAAAGACAAAAAGCATTATAGATAAACTAAAAAGGAGTAGTTTAGATGAAACCAGTTCTTCGATAATAAAAAAGTTGATAGATGGTGGAGATCTTGGCACTGCCGAAGAATTTCTTGAAATGGCGGAATCAGGCGAAGCTCTTCCAGACCATGATGCAGGGACAGATGACCCTTTCTGTATATTTTTCCCTAAGTTTATCAATGAGTTTGGGCAGTGGATGGAGGATAAAGGTCAACCCAAAAAAATTATAAGCAATATTGATAGAGGTCAATCCTTCGGCCCAGTAAAACTTAGTGTTATTCGGGGGGCTCAATTGAGCCAAGCCTCTGATTCTGTGCGAATATGGTTGGATGGCAAAAGAACAAAAAAAATAAATCGGTACGATATCAAAATCGTTCTTACCTGGCTTGGCTTCAATATTCTAAACGTCGTAGACAGTGACAAATCTTCTTCTGATCGGCAATGGTTCAAAGTCAAGATGGAAACCATTCGTGATGGTTGCCCTATTTCGGCTTATGGTTCCGATGCCAAAGGTAATTTTCGGCTACTTTGTGTTCATGGGCGTCCCCCCGAGGATCAGGTCGTTCAACAAGTTGCCATAAAAAGTGAAGACGGCCCGTGTATTGTTTTTTATTTCGGCAGAATGACGGAAAGGCAATTCAGAGATCTGTCTTTGTCTGCCCGAAAACACAACTCCGACGCACTGTTCATAGACGAATCCGGATTTTTTTTCATGCTTGGGCAAAGAGGTGCTAAATTAGAGACTCTTTTTCAGATTACCTTACCATTCACAGCCCATAATCCCTACAAACCTTTTGCAACTGGAAATATTCCGCCGGAAATGTTTTACGGTCGTTCAAATGAAATGCAGAGCATTATGGATCCACATGGGGCCTGTTTTATATATGGCGGACGTCAATTGGGGAAATCAGCACTGCTTCGTGCCGTAGAAAGAAAATTTTACCGGCCGCAAAGCTCTCACTTTGCTTTTTTTCTGGATCTAAAAGTTGAAGGGTTAGGTGAAAGTCGTCCGATAGATGATATTTGGCAGATGCTTCACCGGCAATTAGTAAGATTGGGGATTTTGCAGTCCCAATACAACAGGAAGACGAGTCCCGACGGGCTAATCGAGGAGCTTATTGGTTGGGCCGAAAGTGATGACCAAAAGCGACTGCTTGTCCTTCTAGATGAAGCAGACCACCTGCTTGATGAAGATGCCAAAAAGAATTTCCCAATATTTACCTTCATTAAGAAAATAATGGATTACACAACCAGGAGGGTTAAATTTATATTTGCAGGCCTTCACAATGTGCAACGTTTTAGCAGGATTCCAAATCAACCATTGGCTCATTTAGGTGCGCCTATATGTATTGGGCCTTTACTGAATAATGGCGAATGGCGAGAAGCCACAAACTTGATAGCGCGGCCTTTAAATGCACTTGGCTACAGATTTGAACCGCATTTCCTGGTTAATCGAATTTTGGGGCATACCAATTATCAACCTAGTCTTATCCAGCTTTTTTGCGAATCATTAGTAAAATATCTTTCAAACCCAGCTGCTGCCAAATTTGATCAAAAACTCTCACCACCATTCATAATAACCGAAAAGCATGTGGATGATGTTTATCTGAATACGCAATTGAGAAAAACAATCAAGGAGCGATTTGAACTGACCTTAAATCTTGATCCCCGATACCGATTTATTGCTTTCGTTATTGCTAATGGGACTATTGATAGAGATGACCCTTCCGGTAGAGGTTTCAGCGTTCCCTGGGTAACCCAAGAAGTCAATCACTGGTGGCCCAGAGGGTTTGCAGACAGCAGTGGGATTGACGATATCCGGGGGTTGCTAGATGAAATGACTGGTTTGGGCGTACTATCCAAAACCAAAGATGAGAGGTATCGTCTTAGAAGTTCTAATGTCCTCCGTTTGTTAGGCAACCAAGAGGATATTGAGCATACCCTTCTATCTTCAGATTCATGGGAATTGCCTCAGAAGTTCCACACCAGTATTTATAGGCGGGCGGGAAAAGGGAAAAATACGATAAGAAGAAGCCCAGTAACCGGAGACCAGGAATCTGATCTATTATACAGAGAGAATGGTATTCGCCTTGTTTTTGGGAGCAGGGCCTTGGGGGTCGAAGACCTGCAAGAGTATATTGAAATTGCGAGACCGGACTCACCAACAGGTGCCATATCGGCCTCAATGCCTGTAACCATTAAGGACGTTAACGAATTTTTAACACGACTTTCCCGCGTTCTTAACGACAAAAAGAATGGCCTTAACCTGATTTTTATCCCACCGGGGACACCTTTTAGCGAATTGTGGGTTAATGAAGCAGCCAGAAAATTAAATGCGTTGAGATCGTCGACTGCCATATGCCGGCTTTTCTTCATTTTTGACCCCGATTCATTGCTTGCCTGGCTAAAAATATCTAAAGCGAACAGGCCTGAGAACAAACTAAATAATGTACAGATCACTTCACTTAAACGCTGGTCAGAATCGACAGTTGAAAGATGGCTAAACGAACTTGCTTTAGCGCCAAACAACCCGACGCAGCGTGAAATCATTATGTCCCAAACTGGTGGATGGCCAATGCTTCTTTATCGGTTTGCAGAACTCAATCTTCAACGTAACGTGGCATGGGAAAAAGCTTTAGATGAAGTATCCAGTACACTTGAGCAGGAGGACGAAAGGGGGAAATTTTTAAATTCCGTTGGTCTGAGTAAAGGTACTATTCAGTATAAATTCATGAAAAACTGGGCTGAAATCAAAGAGCCATTAGCACCAGAAGACATAATTGGTCTTTTCGACGGATTCGATGAAGATCAGGCTGACTGTTTGCTGTCCTACGGTGAACATTTAAGTATCTGCAAACCAGCAAAGGGAAACAAATGGCAACAGGAAGCTTTATTGGCAAAACTCTTACGTTTAGAATAGATTAATGAACTTTTCAATATGGGATCTCCCCGGTCCAGAAAATTTTGTATCAGGTATTATAGATGATATCCGGCTGGGTAGAAACGTCTTCTTGCTCCTACCTGAGACAACACCGGGAGGGCTTTATGAAGCAATCAAACAGAAATTGAAGGAAACAATAACTTCTTTGGAAAGACTCTCCGCCGCTGAAATATCACAGAGCAGTCCTGCCTATGATCTACACCAGTTCTACAATACAAAAATAGAAAACGAAAATTTTGATATCGCGTCCTTATGCAGGAGTGAAAATTTCCAATCAAGAGTTATATGGCTTGAGAATATTGTTGGCCCAAAAGAGCAAGAATGGTATAACTTTTTAAAACAATATTCAGTGGCTTGTAGTAACCAAAGACTGATTGAACGATCATTGTTCGTAATCCCGATTTACGGACAACATACCCGGGATGATCTTCCAATCGAAAATCTGCTGACTCATCATTGGTTCTGGGGAAAAATCTCTTCTTTGGACCTGCAAATATTTGCTTCTATGATGCTGTCGCCTAGGCATGATTATACTCTTCAAAACAGGCTCTTTCTAAGTGTTATAGCATCCCTTTGCGGATATGATTTGTCAGCGGCTGAAAAGCTCACCCGTCGCTTAGAAATTGAGGAGAACGCCTTAATATCAGAACTGGAGAATTTGGCCACTGAAAGAAAATGGAATGACTCATTGGTTCAAAAAATATGGATAAATGACTTTCAACAAATGGAATGGGATTTTAAATCAACCAAGCCGAATTATACTGTAATCAAACAATGGGCTGCGGGAATGCTAGACAAAGTGGATGGTAGGATTATGATCAGCCCAGTTGCCGAAATCGTCCGTGGTAATCCCGGTGAAATACGCCAGCGTATCTGGAGGGGGCATGTTCAATGCTTATTGCCGATTATCGACGAATGCAGGCTGAAAGTTATCCAGTACTTGGAAACAAATTATAGACCTAGGTTATCGTTCTTGATAAATAACGATCAAGGACCCCTTGAAATCGGGTCCATAAAATATTATATCGACACCAATCCCCAGATACGAAAACGTATTGATAGAGACTTTCATAATTATATAAAATTGCTTACACGGATAAGAAACGATTTGGCCCATCTGAAACCGATTTCTCTAACACACATTAATCGCTTTGAATCCGGTCTTCAAGCCCTTTTTTGTAAAGGATAATAAATCATCAGTAGTGTCCGGTTAATTATCAAATAAATTTAACTGGATAGGGCTAGTAGTAATTGGTTTTTGGTATTCGGTCGTTGTGAACACCTGTTATTCTGTTTTTCCATGCCCCCACTCTACCTTTGCGTGCTCATAAGCAATTTCCATATTTATCGAGCCAATTCATCGCATCCTTGTAATAGGGATATAACGACTTCAGTAGCGTCCAGAATTTACCTGAATGGTTCATTATTTTAGTGTGAACAAGCTCATGAATAATAATATAGTCAGAAATCAGGGTTGGGGCCTTAATCAGCCGCCAATTCAGGGAAATGTTGCGATCATAGGAACAGTTTCCCAGCTTGGTTTTTTGATCCCTGATGTAAATTGCTTTGTATTTAAAGTGTAGCCTTTCTGCCAAGTCCTCAGTCCTGCTTACTAAGTACTTTCTGGCTTCGTGTTTGTACCACTTCTTTTGAATTGCAGGATCAAGAAGATCCTTTTTGGCCCGGATGGTTTTAAAGCTGTGATCAATCAAAATTTTTCGGCTATATGTATCATCGTAAAAATAAGAATATCGGTTACCGAACAAAAGCAATTGGTTCCGCGCCAGCTCAATGCGAGACTTCTTGTTGAAAAAGGCTCGTTGTTTGGCAATCCATTTAGATTTTTTAGTTAGGAGCGCCGAAATATCATCATCCGTAAAGGAATGGGGAACCAGCACCCTTACATGCCCGTCTTCAGCGACCTTTATCCGGGCATGCTTTATGTCCTTTTTTTGTAATGTATGATTTTCCGGCATCATCATCATTTCAACCCAAAGTTTTTCACAACACCCACCATAATGGCATCCATAAGCTGTGCATCATCATCAATGGCCAACTGCTGGTAGTTGTCTGCAGCCGCAAAGATTTCAATGTTTACGCGCAGTCTATTGACCTCATTCGCCACATCCTGCCAGCCGATATAAACCTTCTTGCGAATAACCGAATCGACAACATCTTTCGCGAACTCTCTGGTTAGTTCTTCATGAAAGTCAGTGGTTCGAGCATTTTTAATAAGGGTGAAGATTTCAAACGTCCCCTTATCTTCAAACCCCATTCTCTGCGGCAGCGTTGCGATATCATCCAGTTCTCTGTAGAGTTCACCCAACTCAAGCAAAAGCTGTTCAATCGTTTCACTCTTTTCCTGTTTCTTTTTAATAAGTTCTTCCAGTCGGTTCTGGAACTCAACATACGCAGCACTGTTCGCTTCATTTCTCCGAATCACGGTTTCAATATCGCGAATAAGCTTTTCCGCTTTATCAGACGGAGAGAGCTTTGTCTCTTTTAATTCGTTCAAATAGTTGGAATCAATTTTAACCTCAGGCAGGTGGCCTTTAAAGTTGATCAGTTTAGCACTTTCCTGGATCAATTTTCTGGTTTTGGCCGCATATATCTCCGAGTTAAAATCGAGGCGTTTGAACTCTTCAAGGTAAATCTCATAAATCTCGTTGAGCCACCGATATTTTTTTTGATGATCTCGAAGCTTCGGATGAGGTGAAATAGCTTCCCATAACTGAAGCACTTCCCTGTAATCCTGTTCAAACTTGCCCTGATCCAGCTCGGTGAGCTTGCGAACAATCTCCATTGAGCATTCATAGGTGTCTTTAAGCTTGATATCTTTAAATGGCTCAAAGGCGGCTTCCAGCACGTTTGGAAACTGATCGACAAGGCTTTCAACATCCTCAAATTCTCCGATATCCTCCGGATCATAATTCAGCGCTTCTTTGTAGTTCTCAAATACGCCAATATAGTCAACGATGCGTCCAAATTCCTTGGATAGCTTCGAAACCCTATCGTCATAGGGGCGGTTGGTTCGGGCGACGGCCTGTAACAGGTTATGGTCCCTGATTGGGCTATCCAGATACATGGTCTGTTCAATCGGTGCATCAAAGCCGGTTAAGAGCATGTTACAAACGATGATAATTTTAAGGTTATTTCCTTCACGCTGTTCATCAGGAGTGATGCGTTTTTTGAAGTTGGCGATTAATTGACGGCGCTCTTTGTCCTCTTTGTAATGGTCCTTGAATAGTTCATACCTTTCACCTTCTTCATAATTGCCGGTGGAAAAAATGATCGTCAGTTCGGATCGATCAAAGTATTTTAAAAGCTCATTATAGTAGAGCACACAGGCCTCCTTATCGCAGGCAACGACTTGTGCTTTGAAGCCTTGGGGCTCCACCACACTTTTGAAATCCTCCGCAATGTCCTTTGCCAGAACCTTTATCCGGTCTTCGTGCTTCAAAAAGACCTTCCATGCCTGGACCCGCTTTTCTACCAGCCTTTTTTCATCCTCCGTTAAATCTGCGGTGATTTCGTCATACCCCTGCTTGAGCTTCTCCTTATCAAGGAACCATTCCTGTGGGCCGAAGGTATATCGAATCGGAACCGTTGCACCATCCTCAATCGCATCCAGAATTCCGTACTTGTCGAGATAATACTCTTGTGTACCTTTATCTTTCTTTGCACCAAATTCCTGATATGTTTTTGGTATCGGAGTCCCCGTGAAAGCAAAACGCCGGGCATTGGGGAGCACATTCTGGAGTTCGATCTGAAAATCACCGTACTGCGTTCGATGCGCCTCATCAATCAGGATAATGATATTGTCCCGGGTATCCTGCCGGTTTCCCAACTCCTGGAATTTTTGTACCGTGGTTATAAAGACCCCGGCCGGAGCCTTATCAATGATGTGTTTCAAGTCACCAATGTTATAAACCGGTCGGGCATTGGGGAAAGCGCAGTCATCAAAGGTGCCACCGATCTGCTCACGAAGATCCTTGCGGTCAACAACGATATAGACCGTCGGATCATCAAGCCCCGGCGTGTTGCGGAGTTTATAGGCGGTATAAAGCATGGTCAGGCTTTTGCCTGATCCTTGGGTGTGCCAGATAACCCCCTGCTTCAAATCGGACTCTGCAACCCGGTGAACAATCTTGTTGGCAGCACGAAGCTGCTGATACCGTGCCACCTTCTTGATGATTTTGCCGTCCGTCCGCTCAAAGACCAGAAAATTTTTCACGATGTCCAACACACGGGCCGGTTGCAGCAGGCCGATAATCCCCAGCTTCATACGCTCCAGCACCTCACCATTGGGCAATCGTTCCACATCAAAATGATAAAACCCGTCTTCATCATTCAGATAGGTTCGGCAGAGGTCATTATCTTGATCTAAAATCGGATTGTTTTGACCCGTTTCCAACACCGTACTTTTCCACTCATTGAAATAGGATGAGGAGGCGCCGGGGATGCCGTATTTGGTGATGCGCCCATTGCAGGCCACGCTAAACCCATGACACATAAACAGCTTATCCGCCCGCTGGTCATAAGTGGAAAACTGCTTCACACCTTCCAGCCAGTTGGTTCCCTTACGTGCCCGCTGCTTGGCCTCAATAGGCACCAGTGGAATACCGTTCACCAAGAGAACAATATCCGTCTTCACCATCTTGAAACCCTGAACCCAATACTGATTGGTAACAATCAAACTGTTCTGCCAGATGTCCTCAAAGTCGATAAAATAAAAATCCCGATCTTCACCTTCCACCGACAGCGTGATGCCTTTCACCAGCTTTTCGAGAAAGTTTTCGTTACCGATAATCGGACTGGGGTTGTTCAGGTGCTGCAGTAACTGATCCACGGCGGTTTCCGCCACATCTGTAGAGGCACCGTTAATGGCGGCAACTTTTTCAACCAAAATCTGCGCAATGACCGGATTTGAAAAAGGACGGTTGTAAACCTTCAGGCCTTCATTACTCTGGAATGTCCAGCCCATTTTGCTGAGCCATTCCGTGACCGGTTTTTCAACGCCTTTGAGTTCTGAAAGCCTGCCCATGGTTTACATCTCCTCAAGTAGCTTATTGATTTTTGCCACATCCACCCGCACCTTGCCGGTCAATAAATTTTGCATCAGAGATTTCTTCAGGTTTTTTAGGGATTGGATTTTTGAATATTTGCAAACGTTTAACTTTTCAATTACCTTTAATCGCTTAGCAATATTCCTCTGTTCGTCCAAGTCAATCGGAATAGGAGCTAATATTCGGTTTTTAAATATCTTCCACGGGACCCTTTGCCTACCAGTAGTTCCTTCCATCAAAGAAACTGATAAATTATGAACCCTGTCACTTGAAAGCAGATAGAAATAAAACTGATTGTCTATGGTTTCTTTGGGTTGAAATATAATAAATTCAGTTGATGCAAAACCAACTGTCGTATTCATTTTTTCGATTAGGGCAACTTTGCCATTCTCTGTACAAGGCGTAATTTTTGCGAAAAGAATGTCACCTATACGAAAACGCGTATATCCACCACCATCCACCTTTTTGGTAACCAAATACCCAAGACCGCGAAAGTCATCATTAATAGCATCCATTGGGATGAAATCATATTGCTCACCTTTGGTAAAATTGTAGTTGGGATTGATATTACACAGACTTTTGCCCCCCACAGGTTTTACTTCCCATCCCTTAGGCACCTTGCCAAATTTCTCATCCATATAAAAATCATCCTCACTGCGCCACGTTCCATCGGGCTTCAGCTTTCCGGTGAGCAGGTTTTGCATCAGTGATTTTTTAAGACGCTCCGCAGCCTTGATACTGTTTTCCACCGCTTCAATGACTGCATCCACTTTGGAAAGAATCCCGGCAATGGCTTTTTGTTCGGATGTGTTTTTAGGATATTCAAAATCCATATTCCTTAGAAAACGAATATCGAGGTTACCCAAGCCGGTAGTACCTTCAGACACAGAGGTGATTCTTTCCTGTATTGGGTGTGATGAGAGCCAGTAGAAGAAATATTTTGGTAATACGGTGTCTGGGTCTTTGGGGATAAACCCTGTCAAAAAAGAGGCAAACAAGTAGTCAGTATCATCGTTAATAAAAACAGCATTACCAATTCTCTTTCTATTCCCATTGGAGCTGACAGCGATTGACCAACCTTTTGAAGCAGCTTTTCTTTCTCTATCATTTTTGGTCACTTGGGTTAGATAAAGCTCGCTTCCCAAGTCCAATTTTTCTTGAATGTTGGTCACTGTAAGAACACGAACTGAGCCATCTACAAATTTTGAGTTTTCTTGTTCTTTAGACCAAGTGTATCCAGACTTATACTCAATAAGATTTTTAAATTTATCCGAAATAAAGTTCATTCTACATCCCCAATGACTGTTTCATGCTTGAGATGAATGAGGTAATTTTCGCTTCATAATCCATGGCGCTTTCAAACCCTTCAATAGCCTCCTTGAGATCAATCTCTTCCTCCGGCTCGAAAGTATCCACATAGCGGGGAATATTGAGGTTGAACTCGTTTTCTTCCAGCTCTTCCATATCCACTACGGAGAAATAGCGTTTACGCAGCTCCGGATCGGCCAGCATGGTCAAAAGTTCGGTTTCCACCTCATCAATAGCGATGCGCTCTTTTTCAGCCTGTCCTTCGGCATCAGCAATGCGCTGCTCTTTCTGTTTAATCAGTTTTTCAAGAGTTTCTTTAGCCTTTTGTAGATTGTTGAGCTGAGCTTGGGTCGGTTTCTTGCCCTCCGCTTCCTTGGCTTTTACCAGCTCGCCGGCCTTCTGGTGCTTGTCTTTGGCCAGCTCTATATCTTCCTGGGTATCCAGATCAATTTCACCTTTTTTGAAATCAAGTTCTTCCTGGATCAGGTCTCTCAGTCTGGATTTTTGGGAAGTGATCCATGCTTTGGCTATCTCCATATCGCCCCAGCTTTCAAGAATAGTGGAGATACGCAAGATGTCCTGAGGCAGGAGCGTATTCATGTTGGATTCTTCTTTGTACCAGCCTTCTTTGGCGGCATAGACCATCAGCACCTTGTTTTTTCGCTCTTCCGGTTTGTTTTTATTAAACAGCAGGATGGAGCCAGGAATAGTAGTGCCATAAAAGAGGTTGCCAGGTAGCACGACTATGGCATCTATGATATTTATGGCATGAACAAATTCGCCATCCTTGTTGACCGGCCCCTGCAAAAAGCCGCGACGGATCAGGTATTCATCATCGGCCTTCCGATTTTGGCCATCTTCCTCTTCGGTTTTTTGTGGTTGACCACGAAACAGCACGCCTTGCGGGCAAACGACTCCGGCCTTGCCGCTTTCATTCATCGAAGCGACAATGTGCTGAAGAAAGGCAAAGTCTCCGTTTGAAAAAGGCGGAATTCCATAATCAAAACGTTCATATGGATCGTTAAAATCTTCTTTGCCCGGATAATTCAACTGAGGAGAACCGTCTTTATTGGTAATGGGCTTACCTTTTTTATCTCTCTTGGGCTCCCCGTTTTTCCACCAGTTTTCCTGCGAGAACGGAAAATTAGCCATCACCAGATCAAAGGTTTTAATGGTAAGGTCGTTGTCCTCTTCCGTGAATTTGGGATCTTTCAGGGTGTCGCCTTTTTTTATGGCGGCATCAAGCCCATGGAGAATCATGTTGATATTGGCAATCGCCCAGGTATTCCAGACATCTTCCTGCCCAAAAAGGCGGATGTTTTTCTGGGTTCCGGTCGTTTTTTTGATGTACTTGGCCGCATTGATCAAGAAGCCGCCGGAGCCGCAGGTGGGGTCGTAAAGAGTGCTTCCCTTTTGAGGCTTGAGGTAACGAACAATGATATCGACAACCTCTTGCGGGGTATAAAATTGTCCGGCAGTGGTACCGTTCCTGTTTTCGTCCGCAAACCGTTTGATCAAATATTCGTAGGCATCGCCCAGAATATCCACAGAGGCGTTGCGGTTGCTCAAATCAACCGCATCCAGATAGTTGATCAGCGGACTCAGTACTTCAGGGTGCAGCTTCTTTCCGCCAGAACCATCCGGTGAGGGCTCATTCCAACGTACAGTATTGATGACACCCTTAAGAGAGGTGTTGGAATCGGCAATGGCATTCACCGCCTTGTTTAAGGCATCGTTCTTTTTATCAAGCGGCGCATTACGAACATCCCCCCAGAAACACCCATCAGGAATGGTAAAGTCATGCTTCCTTCTGAGAATTATTTCTTTTTCTCTATCATTTGGCTCACGTTTATTGTCTTTTACAAACTCTTTGATTCCATTTTCGCTTTCCCACGTATAGTTATCGGAAAGTCGCTTGAAAAAGAGGAGTGAAAGGATGTAAGACTTGTAGTCCTCAACCTTGTCTCTGAGAATATCAGCCATTCCGAAAAGGGTGCTGCCTAATGCTTGTTTGGTGATCATTTAAACATCCTTCTTTTGTTGATAATCTGTGTTTGATGCTTTCACAGGGTCTCCCCTCCTTGTGATACTGGTTGACCATGTAAAAACAGGCGGCCCGGTCAAAGGCATTGTTTGTGGTGTGCCCGGTGCCGTCCCTTTTACAAAGATACTCGTTTTCACAAAAACGCCCTGGTTTTCTCTTCCAGATCCGTTGCAATCTCCTTACAGGCTGACTTGAGCTGATCTTCCAACTGGGCTGGGTCATCCCCGTAGGCTTCCTTAAGCCCTGAAGCGAGCATACTGGCAATAAAGACCGTGATGGCGTTATAAACCTGCTGATCATCATTTGCATCAAGCCCTATCTCATGGATCATCCGGCCAAAAGCATCTACCAGCTTATCAAGATCAAATTCAAAGTCGTTCATGTTCACAAGCATGAGTGTCTCCCCAGGATTTTTGCGCTGTAACGCGTGATTTTCACATAAAAAACCACCTTTTTATCAAGATTTCAATGAGAAACTGTAAAACCGGGTATGTTCTGGGCCTATTTATTGTTTCTGCCACTGGTTTTCTTCCCCAAAATCAGGGATAGCCCCGCCTCTTTATATATATGAATAAACAGAGAGCCTTTCTTAATGTTTTTTCAACAACTTATTTTGGAGGTGGACCATGTTAAACGTAGTGACACTTGCAGGAAACATCGGCAGCGACATTGAAAACTTTTTCACACCCGACGGCGGCACCCACATTGCCTCTTTTTCCCTGGCCTTTGCTTCCGGGTTCAAGGACGGACAGGAGCAGACCGGCTGGATAAAGGTAAAGTGCTTTTCAAAACTGGCCGACACCGCGGAAAACTACCTGCACAAAGGCGCAAGAATCGCGGTCTCAGGCTATCTGCAGCAGCAGCGGTGGGAGACGGAGAACAATGAAAAACGCAGTTCCTACCAGCTGAATGCAAACAGCATCGAGTTTATCCGGATCAATGACAAAGAGGAGGAGCCGGCCGCCGGGACAGATCAGCCACCATTTTAAAAGGGGAGACGTATGATCCGACCGGGAAAAGATTACATCTGGTATGCGGTCTTTGAGATCGCAAAAGGCGTAATAGAAATTCTAAGAGAAGTGGTCAACAGGAGGCAGAACAATGACAGCAAAAGAGATTCAGAAGAGAAATGAAAAGGCTCAGCAGCTTCGGGTGCTTCAGACCGACGACGGCAGTTTTTATGTAGAAAGCGCGGAGCAGAAAATCATGTACAGGGTGATATTTACCGACACGGACCAGTCCTGTGTATGCGGGGACTTTACCCGTAACAGCAAAAACGATCCGGGGTTCAAGTGCAAACACCTTTTGGCCGTGATCTCCGCCGTGCAGTCCGGATCGGTTGAGAACGCCGCGTTTATTGAAAAACAGAAACCCAGGCTGGACGAGCGGTTTATCACCACCATTCAGGGCCGGGAGTTTGTGCTCTACGCCGGCCTGCTGGACATGGCCCACATGAAGGGGATTCGCAGGATTTCTGTGGAGGCCATGCAGTATCCGACCAAAGAAAACGGCATGGAGGCCATCTGCAAGGCTTCGGTGGAGTCCAAGCTTGGAGAGGAGTTTGTAGAGTGGGGAGACGCCAGTCCCGGTAATGTCAACAAGATGATCGCCTCCCATATTCTGCGTATGGCCGCAACCAGGGCCAAGGCCAGAGCGTTACGGGATTATGTGAACATCGGCATTACCTGTATTGAAGAAATCGGCAATCTCGATGATGTCCTTCCCAAAACCGGTTTCCAGAAACCCTCCCGGAAAAAAGCCCCGGTAAAGGCCCAGCCCGCTAAAAAAGAGGCCCCGGCCGCACAGAACAATAACCCCCCGGTATCGGTCAAATCTGACGATCAAAAAACACAAAAGGCTGCCCCCGAGGAAGCGACAACACCCCAGGATGCGCCTGTGTTGATGAGCGATGCCCAGAAACGGGCCATTCTTAACCTGAGCCGCCGTCGGGGAATCTCTGTAGAATCCCTGGAACAGATGGTACAGGACACCTATCATGTGAACCTGGACAATCTGACCACCGCGGATGCATCGGCATTTATTCGCCAGTTGCAGCAGGCCGCATAGGCTCAGTCGGCAAAAAGATCATTTAACCCAAAAAGGGACAGGAAGGCTCAGAACATGGGCTTTTCTGTCCCTTTCTTATTTTATGGAGACAGAACAATGGACTTACAGGAACTAAGACAGCAGCCCCATCTTTCGGCGTCAGCCATATCCGGCTATATGGACTGCGGACTGAGCTATTACCTTGGCAGAATTATCGGGGTGAGTCCTGATTTTACACCCGCGCCACTTGTCTTTGGCAGTGCCGTCCATGCCGTGCTGGCAGAATTCTATCAGGCCCTGGCAAACGGAAAGCGACTCTCGGCAAGAACACTGGGTGCCCTGTTTGAGCATTACTGGCAACAGATGGCCGAGGATAGAAATGACATCCAGTATAAGCCCGGTCAGGACTATGCCTCTCTGCTGCTGGAGGGAAAGGAGCTTGTTGTCACCTTTTGTCATCAGCTGCCGGAAGACACGGGAACCATCATCGGAATTGAAGAACCCTTTGCCTTTGAGCTTGAAGGCCTGCCCATGCCGATCATAGGCGCCTATGACCTGGTTTTGGAAGACGCGGCAGGGACCATCACCATTGTTGATCACAAAACCAGTTCCAGGGCCTTTTCAAACGCGGACATGGACAAGAATCTTCAGCTGACAATTTACCAGATGGCGGCCAGGGCCAATGGTTTTGCCGGACGGGAGATCCTTTTGCGGTTTGACGCTTTGATCAAGACAAAGATCCCGAAGTTTGAGCAGTACTACACCATCCGGTCAGAATGGGATGAATTAAAAGCCAGACGAAAAATCCTTTCTGTTTATGAAGGGATCTCCAAAGGCGTGTTTATGCCCAACGAAGAGTCCTGGAAATGTGCCGGCTGCCAGTACAAGACCGCCTGCAAGGCCTGGTTTGAGGGAGGTGCCTATGCCCAGAAAAGTAATTAACAAGGCCCAGAGTTTTCTTACGGTCATTTATCCGGAAGAAGACCGGTCCCATCAGATTGTCAACATTGAACTGCTCCTGCTGCGTCATCCCCCGGAGAAAGTGATCTCTTTTCTCTGTGACCTTCGAAAAGAATACATCAAAAAGCTGCGTCGGCAGATCCATTCCGATGTAACGGACGCCGCAATGGACCCCATTATTGCGAAAAACTTCCGGCTGAAGATGGCGATCAACACCATCAGAAACTACATAAAACAGGAGGAACGGGCCGCATGAGCGATTTAAATCCGGAACAGCAAAAGGCGTCTGAGTTTACCGACGGGGTCTGCGTGGTCATAGCAGTGCCCGGCAGTGGTAAAACCCGGACCATGATGGAAAGAATCGGCATCCTGGTCAATAAGCATGGCATCCCCCCGGAAAACATCCTGGGCCTCACCTTTACCCGGAACGCGGCGGATGAGATGAGACACAGACTGGTCCCGGTGTTAGGAGAGATGTCATCCAGGGTCTTTTTAACCACCATACATTCGTTCTGTTACACGTTATTGCGGTCGGAAGGGATTGTCTTTGAGATTCTTTCCGGCAGGGAACAGATGATTTTCATAAAGGAGGTCATAAAAAAGCTCAAAATCAGAGAGGTGTCCGCCGGCATGGTGCTTGGAGAAATCTCCCTGGCGAAAAACAACCTGATCGGTTGCGAGGAGTTCCGGGTCATGCATGCGGGTGACCGGACCATGGTCAGGATCGCTGATATCTACGAAGCCTATGACCGTGAAAAATCGGCACGTATGCTCATGGACTTTGATGATCTGCTGGTGAGAACCCATGACATGCTCAATAACCGTATCGACATACGAGAAAAATATCAGGAGGTGTTTTGTCATCTGCTGGTGGATGAGTTCCAGGACACCAATCCCGCCCAGATGGAAATCTTAAAACTGTTGATACCGGAAAACCGGCAGGGCTCTTTCTGGTGCACGGGAGACGACCATCAGGCGATATTTTCCTTTACCGGGGCTTCGGTGGGTAACATCATTCATTTCAAATCCATCTTTCCGGATTCACAGCAGATGATACTGCATGTCAACTACCGGTCAACTCCCCAGATCCTTGCAGCCTGCCAGAACCTGATCCGGCATAACGAAAAACAGATCCATAAAACCTTAAAAACGGACAATCCGGACGGTGAGGAGGTCATCGTTCTTGAGTCCTCTTCTGAAGAGACCGAAGCCATCAACCTGGTCCATGAGATACAGACCTTAAAAGAATCTACGGATTATGATTACCAGGATATGGCCGTGCTCTACCGGTGCAATTTTCAAAGCCGGATCATCGAAGAGGTGTTCTCTCAGCACAAAATCCCTTATCACATTGAAAACGGCCTCTGCTTTTATGACCGGCGGGAGGTAAAGATTCTGCTGGACTATCTGCGGGTTATATCCTCCCCTGAGACAGACGAAGGAGATGAGGCCCTTGCCGGGATTTTAAATGTCCCCAACCGGTATATCGGCAGAAAGTTCATCGGCGAGCTCAGGTCCTTTGCCGCAGAAAAACAGTTTCATCTCTACCGGGCCTTAAAAGAACTGCCTGTCACCCTTCCTTATATCCGGAAAAACATTCAGGCGTTAACCGGATTTTTAGATCCGCTGATCAGTGAGGCCGGCCATATCAGGCCTGCTGAGGCAATAAGCCTGGTCAGGACCTCTCTGGATATTGACCGATATGTCAGTGAAGAGGACATGCCCAGCCCGGATGACGTGAAGATTCAGAATATGGACCAGCTGCTGCTGTCCGCGGCCCGGTATGATGATATCAGGGCCTTTCTGGACTATGCGGCGGGCTTTCAGAACGAATCGGTCAGTGACAACAGGGAGGGGGTCAGCCTGATGACCATTCATAAGGCAAAGGGGCTGGAGTTTCCCGTGGTGTTCCTGGTCGGTATGGTGGAGGGGATTCTGCCCACCCGGCGCAATGAAAACATCGAGGAGGAACGGCGTATCTGCTTTGTCGCCATTTCCCGTGCCATGCATCTTTTGTATTTGAGCCATTACATGACCTGCCTGGGTCAGGCGGCCCGCACATCCCGATTCCTTTGCGAGATACTGGGCCAGGAGACCGACAAAAAGGTTTCTGCCTGACCTCGCCGGATGCCCTCCTGAGCACCCGATCCCCTTTAACCCAACCCATATATACCAACGGCCGAAAGGACCCTCAGGGGCGCTGTCAGGCCCATTAACGACGATGTTTAACCGACACAAATACAAGGAGGAAAACCATGCCCGTAGAAATGCTGCACTTTAGAGGTTCGGACGCCATTTTAAAAGAAAAGCGACTGATCAGTGACATCCATCTCACCATGGATTACCTGTCCGATGTTTTAGACGGGTCATCATACCGGCGGGAGCTGACACATCAGGCTTTAGCCGAGATGGGCTGGAGAGAAAACGGCACATTGGCCATTCTTGAGGGCCGGCGGTACCAGCACAAGGGATTTAAAAAACGTATCGCCCTGGAGGGTAATTTCGCGACCTACGAATACATCCTGGAAGGGCTTTTACGTCTTCAGGTCTCTTTTGACAAGGGCCGGATCGATGCCGGCGTTCTGATGCTCACCGCCCAGAGAAGTGAAAAATCATCCTACGGCTCCAGCTATGACCTGGTCAAAACCGAGGTGGAGATGCTTACCCCGACGATCTCCCTTCCGGTTTCTGTGGCCCTGTTTGATATCGGGCGACCTGTGGCAACAGAATACATTCATCAGGGAGGAAACCATGGCATATCCGTTCCAGCCGGTCACACTCCGGCAGCTGAAAATGATGCGCAAGTCACACCCCCATGACCCCACAAGCGCAGGAAACATCGAATCGACAATAGACTTGCGCCCTATGCCCGGTAAGCCGCCGATACCCGGCAGTGATATGCACCGGGATTATTTAAAACACGATCATAACGAACAGGAGCACTCTCATGCAGAAACTTGTTACCCTTGAAAAGGTCTTTGACCGGGTTGATAAAATGTCGGCCCAGTGCCATGACCACCACGTTGACGTAAAAGATATCGATTTTGAAAGCCTTGACAGTATTCGCCTGTCAGGAACCCCTCATCCGGTGAGGCCTGTCGCTCAGAGGTCATTTGCCAACCGGCTTGGAATCCCTTTTCCCTATTTGAGACGCTGCCCGGAAGAGATCCAGGCGGCCAACCTGAACCACTGGATAAACCAGGAAAAAAACGATCAGCTGTTTATCCGGTTTGACGGAGATGAGATTCGGGCCGTCTTTACCCCGAAATACACGCCGGTGGACAACTTTGAAATCCTGGAAAGGCTGGATTCTCTTGGATATGGGCCGGACACAAAGGTTCAGTGCAGCCTGGACGCGGAATTCTTGTCACTGTCCATACCGGACGGCAGGAAGGCTTTTGATATCAATGGTGACCGGTTCAAGCCCGGTATCAGTATCTCTAACAGCGAGGTGGGGCTGGCGTCTTTGACGATTTCTGCCTTTGTGCTGCGTCTGGTCTGCACCAACGGACTGATTGCCAGGACCGGTATATCCGCCTCCTATCGCCATGTGTCCACCCGTATTTTAAAAGAGTTCCCCCAGACCATTGAAACGGTATCAAAAGAGCTCGGTGCCCAGCAGAGGCAATTCAGAATCTCTATGGAGGCCCCGGTGGATAACCCCATGCAGACCATGGACAGCTTTAACCGTCAGTTCGCTGTCAGCGCTCAGGAAAAAGAGGCGGTGGATTGGGGCTGGTCCCAGGAATCCGGAAAGACGATGTTTAATATTATCCAGGCCTATACCAGGGCGGCACAGATGGAAGGCCTGCCGGCGGAGTCCAGTTATCGTCTTCAGCGGATAGGGGGCGACATACTGGACATGGTTACTTAGAGGAGGCGCCATGGAAGACCAAGCAAAGTTCTGGCGGCAGTTAAAGTCCGGGCATTTTGTACCGATGGTCAAGGAGGCGGTAAGGGGGCAGGAGATCAGCAGCGCCCAGGAGGTCTACAACATCATGAAGCCGGTCTTTGCCGAAACCGATGATGTTGAAACACTTTACTGCCTTTATCTGGACACGAAAAACAGAATCCTGGCCATGGAAAAGATGTTTACCGGTAGCCTTTCCAGTACGGCAGTTTATCCCCGGGAGATTATCAAGCGGGTCATTGCCCTTAAATCTTCCGCTGTTGTGATTACCCATAACCATCCTACTGGTGATCCCGGCCCGTCTGTCGAGGACACAAGAATCACCATCCGGTTGCTGGTGGCCTTAAAAAGCATGAATGTGGACCTGCATGACCATATCATTGTCGGTGAAGGATATTACAGTTTTGCCGATGCCGGTGTGATCGGGTCAGCGGATGTCCGGTTTTGTGACTTTCTGTGCCGGTTGTCCCGGGAATAATAAAAACGGCAAAACAAAGGAGACATATGATGATACCCCCGAAAGACAAACCTGTTGTCAGGCTCACGGGACATGACGGCAATGCGTTCGCTGTAATGGGAACCGTCAGAAAAGCCCTCAAACGTGCCGGGGCAGACACGGAATATGTTGATAAATACTTCCGGGAAGCCACAGCCGGGGACTATAACACCCTGTTGGCGGTCACCATGGACTATGTGGATGTGGAGTGAAAGGGACCGACATGAAAAAATTCTTCTGCGAGATGTACGTCAAGATTTACACGGACGGCTATCCCTCCATTTACGGCAAGATCCCCCCTGAAACCCTATATGCCTACCTGGTTGATGATATGGGGGCCTGCTATGACGGCGACAGTCAGCTCCCTGGCGATCACAGGCTTTGGTATTTTGGCTGTAATGAGAAGTTCGGTGTGATGCGGATCGTGCTTGGTCAAAAAACGTTTGTTCGGCGATGGGGAATGGGCGAGGCGTCTTTTAAAAACGTCCGGGATCTGCTCGCCTTCTGCCTGGAGAACAAAATCTTTGACCAGCAGCAGCATGACCGGCTTTCTCGGATAACCGGAGAGGGAGAGACCATCAACGATATGTATCGGATCGGGGATTACCTTGCGGCAAAAGCATCAGGCAGGGTCGCCCCGGCAACCACACAACGAAAGGAATCAGAATATGCACAACGATCGAGTTGAAAACTGGCGGCGCTTTTCTGAGCACATGGAGGCGTATATCCAGGACCAGACGGTGGAAAAATACAAGATGGATGGGAGACAGGGTATCGACCTGATGTCCATGTCAAAGCCGGAAATCGGCATCTGGAATATCCTGCGATACGCCCTGCGGATGTGGAACGGGAAAAAGAAGCCGCATGACCTTGAAAAGGTGGCCCACTATGCTGAGATGGCCTGGACCATGAGCCTGGACCCTTCGGATTAACCGGATAACAAGACCCCATGTCCTGCCTGATGGAGGGAGGGCATGGGGTTTTTTCGATTATTCATAAATCAACGATTCATAGTGTTTTTGTAAGACTTCCAAGTCGGCGAGGCTTTCTTCCCATTCGATCAGCAGTTGCTCAAACATAAATTCGCGGGCAGTATTGTCATAAATCTGTTCTTCAGATAAAAAATGATCATCAAAAAAAATATCTGATATCGGGCTTTTATGTATACAATAGGGGGCTTTGGATTCATTGGTATCATAGTGATCGTTAAACATAAGATTTCCTCCTTTAAAAAGTTTTTTTATAAGTACAGCTTTTGTAGTTGTTTCTTTTTTTTCAAAAAAGAAAATAAATCTAACAAAAATCAATTAACGAACAACATAAAGAATTGCCAGTTAAGCATATTTCTGTAAAAAATATAAAAAAAAGTAATATCTATTCGATTATTTATTGTAATAACTTAAAAAATAATTAACGCTTGATTAAATTTGAAAATAGGATTTATTGTATAATAACAAATATTTAGTTTAAAAAATTAAAAAATTAATGTGGTATATAAAACTTTTATTTATAAATAATATATATTACTAATAATATATATATAAAAAAGTTTTGTTTTTTACATTAATCCTTAATCTTTTTCTATAACAGCTTGTATTTTTATAATATTTTGAATTAACAGAGATTAAAAAAATTATTTATCTAACATTGGTTAGATATATTTTTTCACTTAAATATTATTCTCTTTTTTTTTGAAAAGAAAAAGAAAGCAATAATTACAATAATGCTATGCCATAGACACAAAGACTATTTGATGCTTTGGTGTTGTTATCGACTTTATACCCACTGTTCTCCAAGGTCTTTCTAAAGTCCTTTTTTGACAGGACATCTGCTCCATTACTCTCACAGTAAGCACAGTACAGATGATACAGATCTTTGAATAAAATATAGTTATCAGTCGCTTGCGCCTTAGCGCACTTTTTCTTAATGAATGATATGACGTTATTGTTTTGGCATTGATAGTTGTATTTTGCTTGTTCCAAGCTTTCTCCTGTGTGCAGGATATAGCCATTTTCCTTAAGTCTGTGATATCCGGCAATCGCCCAGTTAAAAATTCCTGACAATTCATTCTTTAATTTGTCGGTTAGAAAAACATCCATTTCATGCTTATGAAATGTCCTTTCAAATTTTAAAACATATATACGTCGCCACCAACCATAGGAATTATCATCTGTTGCCGGCTCCTCATTCATTGCAATAAAATGTTTTGCATATGGTCTGAACTTTGTGGGTCGCTTATAGGGGTCTCGTCCTTGTACCCAGTCACCGGACACGATCGCTTTAACTACGTCTGTGCTAAGAAACTTATTTGGTGCTTCTCCGGAGATATTTGCCATTTTTCCGAAAAGGCCCAAGGTATAATACTCCTTACTAAAGCTACCTAAACTGATGCTTGCCACATTTTCTTCGCCAAATAAATTAGTGATTGTATTTATAAAAACAGACTTGCCATTACTTCCAGTGCCTTTTAAAAAGAACAGCGCTGGGGTTGGTATCTGCTTTAAAAAAACATATCCGATTGCTTCCTGGGCAAACATTATTTTGTCTTGATCGCCCATAAACACATCATCCAAATACTTCAACCATAATGGGCATTGGGCTAATTCGTCGTAATCATACGGTAAAAGATTTGTTGTAAAGGTATCTGGTGAATGATGAACAAGAACACCCTGATCCAAATCAAATAACCCGTTTTGGAGAGTCAGATATTTGACTTGGTCCTGATTCGCATTGCTTAAAATACACTGCGGGTCTCCTATGCAATGATGCTCAAAGCTTGATAAATCTTTTGTTGTAAACAACTTACGTTTTCTGCCCAGTTCTTTTTGGCATTCTGCATTCAGCGTGTCCTTATTAATATATTCATAACACTGACCATTATATTTAAAAAACGACGTCTCATCTGCCAGATACTTCAACTGATGTTTTTTTGAAAAATATTCTTCAAAACAAAAAACATCCAGCTTGTATTCATTATTTTTGTTCTTGGTAATTGTGCCAGATATAAACAGAGGATCAGCCATTTCTTCTTCGGTCAGATTGGAAATTTTTTTTGCTTCTTTAATATTATGGTTCAAATACTGGGAAGGATCACTATGTTCCAGATATTTGGCACCCCTTGGATAATTTTCGAAAATGGACCTGATTTCATCGTCACTATACCCCTTACTGACCAAAGCCAGAATAACCGCCATATCAGCTTCACTACGGGAAGAATAGTGTCCCGCTCCGCCTGACAAGATAAGATCTTTCATCTTATCCGATATGCGGAGATCCGGAATTCTCAGCCCACTGTTAATCGGCCTATCGCCTTGGCTGGCCTGTTTTTCAACAGTTGGCTTTATTCCTTTGATTTCAGGTTCTTTTGAAACAAGGTAATCAAAATTTTCTAAATTATATTTAGGTCCGCTTTTATCAACAATGGCAACTTCCCGTGGGTTTTCCGGTATTTTAAAATTATACGTGTAGGGTACCCGCAGAATCATATTGACTTGGCTCGTCGTGTCCCCCTTTAAAAGGCGGGACAACGCCTTGTTTATGTCTTCGACTTTTTCTATTCCAACATCTTTGACGCACACTGGATTTTCCAACACCCAATAACAATGAAAACCACCGCCAGTGTGGATCACAACAGTCGGCTTTAATTCAAAGCGTTGAATGGCATTTAGTGCAGAATCATAGTCGGCATATTCGGATGCTTTCTTGTGGCCAGGTTTTCCGTAGTCGATATCAACGTGTAGGGTGGTCACATAATGCACATTTTCTTTTTTCCCTGCGCCACCAATCCTCGGATTAACGCCGAAATAAACATCATGCGCAAGGTTGCAATAATTAAACGCGGCCTCGATGACTTTTCCAAAATTACTGTTAAATAAAGCATTTGGATGGCCGTCCTTCAATACCCGAATTTCAATGGCACCATAGCCTTTTGTGCCTATATCGCCGAACATGATATTAAAAAAATTGTATACCTCGGTACAAAAGAGCTCCTTGTCTTTAATTTGTGGTTGTCGATTATTCTTCATACTTGTTTTCCTCCATATTTCTGATTTCTTGAATTAATATCCGTCGTGCGATCTCCGCACATGACGTGACCCGTTCCTGGTTTTCGATGTTTTTTCGGGCCGCCATTTGTCGTAGTTTGTTCCTGACGTCTAAAGGTAAATTTGTGGTAAAAGATACTAATGGGTTTCTTTTCATGCCTTTGTCTCCTTTATGTTGTTGAAAATTAATATTTATTATTTGTTCTGAAAAAATGTTGAGATCGGTTGGAGATTGTTTCTAGGGCGTTGAAATTCTGGTGCTTCTGGTGGGGATTGTTTCTGTCGGGCTGGGTAATGCCTGGGGCAAAGAAAAAATAGGGCAGACTCGTTTGAATCTGCCCTATCTAGGGGAAAACGCAGGAAGCTGCGTTTTTGCGCTAATCTTACGTCTTAAAACCCTTCTGCCGGTGGATGTCGGTTATAATGTCCTCCAGTTGGGCGTAATAATAGGTGTTCACCAGTTGTTTGTTTGCTTGCCCTGTAGGCCCGATCAGGTCATAATATGTAAGATTAAAAGTTTTCCAGAGGAATTTATCCAATTCCGATCGATACTGATATGTGGAATAAACCGTGTTACCTACCGGGCCCCCCTTGATTCGTTCTTGAAGATATATTCGGTCTGTTTTATTGATCCCTTTTTTTTCAGGGTTCCAGTATCTGATGAGGCCGAATCCCCCGGTTCTTGCCCATCCGGCTGTGTCTGCACTATGGATCGGAAAATTGGCAAGATATTTAAAACGGACATTGCCCATCAGATGGATCTTTATGTCGGTACCCGCAAATTTAGATAAAGCCATGGCCAAAGCATCTTCATTTGTTATTTGTGGAGAACCCAGCGCCACTCTGCGATACCCTTTTTGAATGTAGTAGGGGATTTCATCGCCATAAATGTCATGCACGACAGGGACTGGAGACAAGCCCTCAGCTTCCAGAGCCTGCTGGCTTCCCAGATTGTTTTCAAATCCGTTTTCATTGAAGTCCGCATCGAAATTTGCGTACCAGTCAAACCTGCCTCCAAACAGTTTAAGATATCTTAAGTAGCCATTAAGGCATACCTGTGCTGGGTTGATGCCTGCTGCATAGTTTAACGAAAATGTTCCCGAGTCCAGTATCATGCTGCCTATCTTACCCCTGTGCGCATTATGCAGCAGGCACTCGTAGGGGCTCAGCAACGCGAATGAGCGGAGTACATTCAGCCTTCTCCCGGGACAAATTTTATTAAACCGCAATAGGGTCTCAAAATTCAAACTGGCACAGTATATTTTCATGGTTGCCTCCTTAAAGAAAAAGCCCCTCCCCAGACCAAGCGGCCAAGGGAGGGGCTGCAATAGGGTTATTGATTGTTCTTTAATTGCTTCAGGGCCGCGATTTCACCTTCCAGAGCCTCAATGTCCTGAAGCTTGATCTGATCAAGCAAACTTGCGTCATCGCTTATATGTTCACGGATTGACTTCACGCGCGCAATAATAGTGGGCAGGCTCTCCGCCGTGACACTCGACCCGGCGACATGAACATCCGCCCCGCCATTCATACAGATCTCATCGAGGTAGGCGTTGGCATCACCGCCGAATTTTTGCATCGTTACCATCTTCTTAAGCAAAGAATCGCTTGGCTCTTTACCAAGTGCGATCAGCATCTCGATCTTCTGGGGATCGACCTCCAGGTCAACTCCGTTTTTCTGCGCGATGGACTGAACCTTCTCCATCACAAGGGCTGCATCAACCTTCGTTTTGAGCTCCGTGATATCAGACAGGTCATCATCATCCGGTGTAAAGTTGATGTCATTCTGGAGGAGAAAAGCGCCGATCGGGTCGTCTGATTCGGCTGGTTTGATTGCCCTTATTATTTCCAGGAGCCGCTCTTTACCAAAGACGGCATAGCCGATAATACGGGGTATCTTTGCGAGTCGCATATAGTCCTGCGCACTTCGGCGCGACGATTCGGGATAATTTGCATTGAAGTGCTCTTCCCATGTGAGTCCCTTTTTTTTAATCAACTGCTTGGCTATATTAAGCAACATGGCTTCCCGCAGCCGGTATTTCGTGATGACACCGGCGCAGAAGGCTTCCGACCTGGTAACAACAGCTGAATACTGTCCGACCAGTTCTTTTATTTGCGACAGTTTTTCGTCTATTTCATTTTCTGCAATGCCGGCGCCATCAGCATGCTGATTGATAAAATTTTTGACCCGTTGTTCCAGGTCTGGATTGCCATGAAGTGGGCCATCGTCATCAGATACACGCAAATAGGCAATCGTCATGTCGGGATCACCATGAAAAGCATCCAGATGCACTTCTTCCCCGTTGCGAGGCTCTTTGGTAACATCTGGGGGAAGCTCCGCCGTTGGCGTTTCGACTGAGGTAACATCCGGGTCAACTCCATCTGTCACCATTTGATCTTCCTGGTCAGCGGCCTCTTGAGTGGGCACCGACTCTTCACTTAACTGATTGTTTTTATTTTTTTTTAATGTTGTCATTTTTCTTTCCTCCATTTTGGGTTGATTGGTTTGTCTGGGGCTTTGCCCCGCCTTGTTCAATCCCCCGTCTGACGGCCTTCGTTCACCGGCCTCCTTTCCACCGCCAAAAAATTTCAGGGCATCTGTTAATAGAAAAAATCAACCCAAACATGAGGTAAATATTTGAAATAAAACAAAATAGATGAAAAATTGCCAATACGCAGTATGCTGCGTATTGGCAGTGGTCTTCAGGGATATTAATCCTCGGGTGAGATGGAAATCACTGCTGAAGCTGATCTGGATTTAAATGATGGTTATACGACTGGGAAGGGATTGCTTAAAAAGTAAAAAGGGGTGGTGTTGCAGAGATAAATTGTGTTGATATTCTTGGTCTGCATGGATTGGGTGAGTTCGGAACGAAATTTTTCTATGATCTGATTTTCCTGCTCAAATGCTTTGAGTTCGTGTTCACAGAAGTTCTTGATTGACTGTTTAGCACCGGCATCATCCCTGGCTGTATGTAGGTGGCTATGGAGTTTCCATTGTCTTAATAATTCTGATGGTGATCGGCTTCCTGTTGGCAGAAACGCCAGGACTGTTGCGCAGAACATATTACGGTAGGCCGATATTATTTCGTCCTTGTCAGCTATGTCAAGCACAACGGTATCGTCCTTGGTTTTTGTCTTTACGGACTTATAAGTTTCAAGAACGTGCTTGATAAAATCAGCCTTAGCATCATAGGCTTTGAAAACGATCTCGGCAAAATCGTCCGCAGGGTTCCGCATATCTTCACATTCATCTATAAACGCGTAAAGCTCAGCGTCATCGTCGCTGTCATCCTCTTGCGCTTTGTCTTCCAAAAAAAACTGATACTTCCTGTCATAAATCGAAAGAGCTTCAAACGCGTCAGCACGTGCTTTATCAATACTTAACGTAACCACACCGGGCAGGCTCTCATGAATAGCGCTGTTCCATGCCTGATGTTCAATCGACACAAAACAGAGCCCCTTAAAATCCGTGATTAAAGAAAAGGGGATATCCTCATAAATGATGGGCGCCGTGACTGTTGAGAAAAGATCATTATCGAAACAAAACTTTTGTAAATACTGATGGTCAGCATCCTGAATAGAAATTCCCTGGTTTTTCAAATTCAGAAGCCGGTTATTTAAGGCCTGCCATAGCAGAGACTCTTTAAGCTCGAATCTTATTTGCTCGATTTTATTCATGGCGTTCCGTGAATCCATTTTCTTTTATATCCCGTTGGCGTTAATTTAACAATTTCCTCCTGATTGTCTTTGGCCAACCTCCTAACTATACAAGTAAACATCCTTGCCAAATATTTTCTTATGTTTTCTGGGGTACAGCCGGCTCTTTCGGCCAGTTCTTTTTCTTTTGCACATCTTATGAAAGCAAAAAATAAGCGTTTTCTTTTTCGACGACTCTTGTGGTCACAGACTGTGGCATGCTTTCTTATTATTTTATACATCTTATCGTCCATAACAATATCCTCTATAACATCTTGAAATGATTTAGTATCCCATTCCACATTTTGATCATTGTCCGCCACATATTTATTCCCGGGCACAATCTTCCTACGGGCATCAATATTCTTAATCATATTATGCCCCGATTTTATGGGAGCAAGACCTTCTTTCTTCAGCTGCGCCTCAAGCTTCGTACATTGTTGTGGACAAGGGCCTGTTTTGTATTGCCCGCATTTTATACAAACCGATTTGACCATCCCAAATTGCCTATTTATCGATTAAATACAAATGTTTGTATAAGTTGATGGTTGTTTTTCCCTATATGTAGAGGTTTACATTGAAAATGTTTTTTTTCAACAAAAAAAGAGTTTTGGTGACATGCAAACACTCGGGATAAACGGGTGCCGAATATTAGCGTTCAACCTTCATATATCGCAGCAGAGAACCCTGTAACGGGCCGGGGAGCAATCAAGTGTCGCAAACAGATCTTGACAGCCATTCCAGACCTGAAATAATGACAGTCGAGGAGGTCGCCCGGTATTTTCAAAAAAGCCCCAGTTGGGTTTATAAAAACTGGAAAATACTGGGCGGCAGGAAGCTCGGGGGTTCTCTTTTTTTTGCATCAAAGGAGGACCTTTATGAGCGTTTATTCTGTAACAGGGAAGGGGTGGAGGTACGACTTCACCCACATGGGGACCAGGTACACGGAAGCCTGGTTCAAAACAAAAAAAGAGGCCAATCAGGCAGAGGCCGAAAAACGAAAGGAGATAAAAAACCCGAAGCCGGTTCTGGAGACGCCAACAGACATGGCCTTCTTGGAACTGGTGAACCAAAAGCTTGACCATGTCAAAGCCTATAATTCAAAAAGCCACTACATATCCTATCTGTATATGGCGCGGCGATGGGCTAACCTTTGGGGGCACTTGCCTTGTGGTGAGCTAACGGGAGATATGATTCAGAAGCACCTTTATCAGCGGCATAAAGTCTCCGCATATACCGCCAATCAGGACCTGCGGTACCTGCGGGCTGTCTTCAATTTTGGGGTCGGACAAAAGATGATTTACACCGACCCTACGGCGGGCATACGGTTTTTCCCGGTTGAAAAAAAAATCAAGTATGTGCCATGCAGTGAAGACATTGACAAAGTGATAGCCGCTGCAGATCCTGATACACAGGACTATCTCTGGGCGATCAGGGAAACCTTGGGCCGCGTGAGTGAAATAAACAGGCTCGTGTGGGAGGATATAAATCTGGATGAGCGCTTTATCATCCTCTATACCCGCAAAAAGCGTGGTGGTCATTTGACTCCGCGAAAGGTGCCAATGACCGAAAAACTACACGATGTTTTACAAAACCGATTTAATCGGCGTTCTCCCGACGTCCCTTGGGTATTCTGGCACCGGTTTTGGAACAAGAGAAACGGTGAATTCAACATCGGCCCATACAAGGATAGAAAGCGCTTTATGAAAAGCCTTTGCGAAAAAGCAGGTGTTCGGTACTTTCGATTTCATGCACTTCGACATTCCGGTGCATCTATCATGGATGGTAATGATGTGCCTATTGCCGCCATACAGCGAATTCTGGGGCATGAGAACCGCAAGACAACCGAAATCTATCTTCACAGCATGGGTGACATGGAACGTAATGCAATAGCCGTTTTTGAGCGTGCAAGGGGAAAGTCTCACACAGACTCTCACACAACAATGGGGTAAAAGAAAAAGGGCTAACCTTTGATCCGGCTAACCCTTCTTCTTTATTGAAAATTTGTGGTGGAGCTGAGGGGGATCGAACCCCTGACCTCATGACTGCCAGTCATGCGCTCTCCCAGCTGAGCTACAGCCCCGAGTAACTGCCTTTTTTAACAAACCGGCATGGTACAAGTCAACACTTATCTTTGACAGCGTTGTAAAAAGCCCTGTTCAAAGCGAAATTTCTATTGGAACCTGGACTGATACGGGTCATTGCGAGCACAGCGAAGCAGTGTTGAACAGATGCGAAGGAGATTGCTTCGTCGCTTTGTTTGTAGTGACGCCGTCAGGCGTTTTGCTGCGGGGCATATCCGATGCCCTTACGGGCACACTACAAACAGGCTTTTAACCGCAAGGCATGTCCCGGTTTGCGATGACGGAAAAAAATCACGGGCACGAGTGAGGGAAAGAGAGTTGGTTCGGATGGCCGGATTTTCCCCTGAAATCAAGGTACGTGTTTTTTGAGAAAGGCCAGTTGATCGGCAATGGTCTGGTCAAAATCCGGAGGAACATAAACCGCGAAATGGCCCAGCGGATAGGTGATCAGTTCTCCTTTGGGCGCTTTTTTGGCGGCGGCAATGGTGGGCTTGGACGGGGTGGTGGTATCCTGAAGCGCCACCTGGACCAGCCAGGGCATGGTGATTTTTGAAGCCAGCCGGCCCGGTGAATAGAGGGCCAGGGAAAGGAAAATGCGGGCCGCCACCCGTTCATCCACCACCGAGCCCTCGGGCATGAGCTTTCGGGAGGCCTCAAATTCGCCGGGGGCGGTCATGGCCGCCAGATCACCGGGACGGCCCAGGGCAGGAACATAAAAAGGGGGCCGGCCCAGGATCGCGCCGACACGGTCGATAAAGGAAACAATGCCCAGCCGCAGGTTCTGTGCAACGCCCACGGCCATGGCAGTGGCCAGCCCATTTATGTGCGGCACCTGGGAGATGACCGCGGCAATGTTTTTATCTTCAGACGCCATCACCGCCACATGGCCCCCGCTGAAGGATGTGCCCCATAAAATGAGGCGCCGGGGGTCCACGCCGTCCAGGGTCCGGGCGTGGGCAATGGCGGCCCGCCAGTCCTGGTGCTGCTTTTTAATGTCCAGAATCTGCCGGGGGTTGCCGTCGCTGATACCGAAGTGGCGGTAATCAAACACCATGGCATGGTAGCCGGCAAGGGCAAAGGCTTCCGCGTAGTCTTTCAGCCGCATTTCTATGGTGCCGCAGAATCCGTGGGCCAGCAACACGCAGGGCGCCTTTCCGTCCCGGTCGGCCCTGAAAAAAAGTCCCCGGCAGGTGACTCCCTGTGATTTAAATGTGATGTTCTGCTGTTGCACTGTCATGAGGACTCCTTAATAGAGATGTTACCATTTTTGTGTCATTGCGAGGAGCGCAGCACATCCCCCGTCATTGCGAGGAGCGAAGCGACGAAGCAATCTCCTTCGCTTCTGGACAAGATTGCTTCGCTGCGCTCGCAATGACCGATTTCGATAGCGATCCCGATTTCGATTAAAATAAGGTCAGGCTTTGCATCCTTTAATCATGGACTCAATATACCGGATTTTTTTCATGGGCGCCATGCCCAGCAGGGCCTGAATCTGTTTGGCGTCCCGGAACCGTTTCTCCTGGCCGTAATCCTTCATGTAGCCCACCCCGCCCAGCACCTGAATGCCGTCGGTGGTGACGTCGCAGGCGCTTTTCTGCACCTGAAGGGCCGCGGCCCGGGTACACAGCTCCCATCCCGGAATCCGGGCGTCGGCCACGTGGCAGGCCATGCCCACGATCATTTCCGCGTTCTGCACGGCAATGGCCATCTCGGCCACGATGCGCTTGAGTTCGGACCACTTGATGATCTCCTGGCCCCCCTGGAACCGCTGCTGGCTGAAGGTAAAGGCCTCTTTGAACGACCCCTTCATCACGCCCAGGGCCATGGCCGCGGCCGCGGCGTGCATGATATCCGCCATCTCCCCGAAATAGACCGATCCCTGGTCCGCCTTCCCCACCGGCTGGGCCGCCACGTTATCAAAGGACATGTCCACGGCCGGGCAGGCGTGCAGGCCCAGGCTGACCACCGGCTCGCTGAGGGTGATGCCCGGTTCGGCCAGGTTGACCAGAAAGAAGGTGTAATCGTCTTCACAGTCCAGGTGGGCCGGAATCAGCGCGTGGCCGGCCATGGCGCCCAGCACCACATACTCCACGGTTCCTGAAAGCCGGAACCCGTCGCTCCCCTGCTTTGCACGGGCCAGGTTGCGGACATCCCTGGGGTTGTTGAACCCGGGAAAGGCGATGAGACAATCGGAAAGGCTTTCCGCGGCCGTGATTTTTTCCAGCAGGGCCGAGCCGCCGGCTGCCATCAGCACCTGCTGGGCCGAGGCATTGGTAAACAGAATACCGCCCAGGCTGCTGTCCTCCTGGCAGAGGCCTTCCAGCACCGTGGCAAATGCCTTAACCCCCATGCCCATGCCGTTTAAATCCTCCGGCAGCATCACGGCAAAAAAATCCAGATCAAAAGCCTTTTGCACCACCGTGTCAAAGAACGGGCCAAAGGGATAGGCGTCGTTGGCCTCCCGCTCCGGAGCCAGCTGCTTTTTTGCAAAGTCAGCGGCCGCCTTTTCCAGCATGAGAATTTCTTTGTCTTTCCCGCCCGCGATAATGTTGATCATGGTTTCACCTTTTTATTGTTATTCGTGCTCGTAAACCCTCACCCCGGGGTGGTGCCTTCCCACAAACGCCTCAAAGGCATTGACCCGGTTGAGCTGGTTGGTGCCTTCGTAAACCTGGAGCAGCTTGGCGTCCCGCAAAAATTTTTCCGCTTCCCGGTCATGGCGGATTCCGGCCTGGCCCATCAGCTCCACGGCCAGGTGGCTGTTTTTCATGCCCGCGTCCGTGGCGATAAACTTGGCAATGGCACCCCATCCGGCGGCCCGGAACCGCTGATCTTCACTCTGCCAGTCTAACTGAATTTTTCGAAAAAGCCAGGTGACACTGTTCCGGCTCATCATGCGCGACACCAGGTTTTCCGCCCAGTCAAAGGGCAGGTATTTAAAAAGGTAGAACAGCGGCTTTACATACAGGGGCCGGGTCATACCGTCTGCGGCATTGGCATAAGCACCCTCAATATAACACAACCGGGCCGAAGCCGCATTCTTATACATTTCCGCCAGCAGGCTCTGGCACCACTCGTGGTTGATCAGCGGTTTGCCGTTGACCCGGGTGGTGGCGGCAAAGGAAGCCGCCTTTTCAAAGGCCCCCCGGGCCACGCCCGTGCCAAAGGCTGCCACGCCCAGGCGGGAGGTGGCAAAAAAGTGGCTCAGCACCTTGCGGGTTTTGTCGCTGTGATCTCCTTTCAGGCCGGCCACCTGTTGCGGGGCCATCGATACATACCGGTCCGGCACAAAGCAGTCTTTTAAAATCAGTTCGCTGGCCGGGCACCCCAGCTGGCCCATCTTGTTTTCCTGGCGGCCGAAGGAAAATCCCGGCGAGCCGGTTTTGACCAGGCAGACCACGGCGGTTGCCGAGGGCCGGGCCGGGTCTTCGTAGCACACCACGTTGTGCCAGGTGGAAAGATGGCCGTTTGAGATGAATATCTTGGTGCCGCTGATCCGGTAGCCGCCCTCCACTTTTTTCGCGTGGCAGGCGATTGTCCCCCTGTCCAGCAGCTCGGGCTCTTCGCAGTCGGTGCCGGCGCCCGGCTCAGTGGTGGCGGCGGTGAGCAGGCAGGGAACCCCGGTTTTTTCGCCTTTTGCCACATCCCGGAAAATCTCGTTGGCCACCCGTATGTTCCACACGCAGAAAATGGCGCAGGCCCCCAGGTAGTGGACCCCGATCAGGTTGGATATGGCCACGCACTCAGAGGCGATCTCTTCAAGAAAGAAGAAAAGCGAGTGGTAGTTGTAACCGTGGCCCCCGAAAAACCGGGGCAGCCACATGGTGAAAAATCCCCATTCGTTGGCTTTTTTCACAATGTCCCACGGCAGAAAGTCGTGGTCTTCCTGTTTTTTGCGGTCCAGCTCCAACACATGAGGGACCACCACCTCCCTGTTGAACTTACGGGCCAGGGCCACGATTTCGCGGACCTCTTTTAACAGCGCCCTGTTGGGAAACCGGGCCGCTCCCCGCATGCAGTTTGAAATATCGTCAAAGGCCGGCTGCTCCTTTAGCAGGGTCTTTATTTCCGATCGCCTAAGCATGAAACGCCCCCCTTTTTTAAAAAAGGTTGTGTTTTCCCGAACGGGTTTGGCAGGACCGTGTCAGGGCAACGAAGTATTATAAACAAATAACGATAATTGATTAAACCAATACAACCAACAAAGACCTGTCAAGTCAAGCACCTTTTTTGATAAAGGGTGAGGTGATGTGGCGGTTTTGAGGCCAGGAATCAGAAGACAGCGGCGGATTTTATGATAAAATTCTAAGATTAATGTATTATTTAATGGTGAAGGGGGTTTTCAGCGGAAAATGAAGGGGGTATGTTTTGGTAAAATTGGTTAAACCAAACCATCTTAATATTGGGGCCGATTCGGCAGGAACTCAAACTCTTTTAGCAGAATCATGGCTTCATCGGTCAGCAGGGGGCGGCAGTTGACCCGTCTTTTTTCAGGTGGAAGGGCAAATTCATTAAAAATCACGGCATCATTAAAGCCAACAGTCCCGGCATCAACAATGGAAAATCCGAAATAGACGGTTTGAATGTGGGCCCAGTAGATGGCGCCCAGGCACATGGGGCAGGGCTGGCCCGTGGTGTAGAGCACGCATCCGTCAAGGTCATAGGTGCCCAGGCGTTTTGCCGCGTCCCGAATGGCCACGATCTCGCCGTGGGCCGTGGGGTCGTTATGGGCCAGCACCCGGTTGGCCCCTTCTCCAACGATTTGTCCGTCGCGCACCACCACCGCGCCGAAGGGCCCGCCGTCGCCGGCTTTCATACCGGCCCGGGCCAGCTCAATGGCCCGCCGCATGAATGCGTCGTGCATCTCCATGAACCGGTCTCCCATCTTTATCTTTTTAACCGGTAAACCGCCGATGCCTCGGTCCAGTCAACGGGTTCAAGCCGGTTGAGCCGGCGCACCAGGTCGCTGATCATGCCGGTTGAGTTCTGGTCATAGGCCTGGAACGCCCCCTCTTTAAAACCCAGGGAGAGCAGGTCTTCTTTTCCCCGGGTGGCCACCAGCTTGATTTTTTCTTCCGCTGTGTCACCTTTGTGGCCGGGCAGAAACATGGCCGTAAGCGCAATGGCGCTGTCCTCCGGCGGAAACCGGCACGCTTTGCCGGCTGGCGTAAAGTTGTCCGGCATGGCGGCGTTGGGCAGCAGGAGGGTCACGGAGCCGTCCGCTGCAATGGAAAAAATATAAACATAGGCGTCCCGGCTGACCTGGTAAAAAAGCTGGACCGGGTCCCCCTCTTTTAACTCGGTTTGTGACAGAAAAAGATCCGCCGACAGCCCTTCGCCTTTTTCAGGGTAGACCGGTTCAACCCGGGCGGAAATGGTGGTCCGGTAAAGCGACCTTTCCTCTGGGTCCCAGTCCGCGGACACCACCTTTTCTTCAACGATTTTGCCCCGCACCGCCGCATAGATCAGGTCATCGGCCACCTGGCTGTTGGAAACCAGGGTGTGGGAGCGGATAAAAACGCCTACCGCCTTTTCAATAGCCCTGCTTTCCGCGTCCCGCCGGGAACGGTCCCTGACCTCCCTGGCCGTGTCAAAGTCGCCCAGCCAAGCCTCGCCCGTGGCCTCGACCCAGACCGGCACATCTGCGGCCGGGCAGACCAGCGGTGTGATCAGCATCCATACCAGAAGAACAATCGCTTTTTTCATCATCATGTCTTTCCGTTGTTTTACAAAAAGGCCTTATTCTATCAGGCTGAACCTGTTTTTAATCGTATCCGCGCCCGGCGCGAGACTGGGGCTTTGCTGCACATTAAGCCGCCTGGCAGCGTCCTCCACCTGGGGGCGGATGGTTGTATAGATATCGGCCAGGTCGGTTTTGCCGTCTTTTAAAGCCTTGAGAAAATAGTAGGTCAGAATGCCGTGGCCCTTGTCCGGGGCAGAGGTGGATATCTGGCTGCCCTGGGCCGCGGCCAGCACGGCCACGCGGGCGGGCATCGGGCCGGCGGCGGCCGTCATTACCAGTGGCCGGGCGCCTTTGGCCAGTACGCTTCTGCCGCCGGCACCTGAAAAACAGGAATCCAGCACCACGATGATCTCTTTGGCGGGAAGTTTCCCCAGGCTGTCATACAACCTCTTTAAAGAATAACCGGTCACGCCGAGATAGTTGGGGTCCCCGTCATAAGGCACCAGATAGGATTCGCCGGTGGCCGGTTCCGGCGCGCCATGGCCGGAAAAATAGACAAACACCGTGCTCTGGTTGGTCACCTGGTTGGGGAGCCATGCCTCCAGGGCCTTTGCCATGCCGGATCGGGTGGCCCGCTGGTCGGTCATCAGCTCGACATTTCTTTCCTGAAACCCCAGGGCCACTAGATAGCTTTTGATCGTTTCCGCGTCTTTTTTGGAATAGTCGGATCGGGGAATAGTCTGATAGGATTCAATGCCGATCACCACGGCAAAGGCATCGGGCCGGGGCGATGCCTTCCAATAGGGAACCATATCCACGTCGGACCGGACGACTGCCGTGACAGACGTTTGAGGGGAAGACACGGCGGCCGTTGCCATGGGCCGGGCATACTTTTCAAGCAGGGCCAATCCTTCAGCATGGCCGTGGCCGTCCTCATCAAAAAGCGATGATGACGTCCATCGTCTCAATACAGAGGCGGCGTCATCCACATCAGCCCCCCGGCTGATCAGGTATTCGACCAGCCTGCCATCACCATTCATCGCCGCGATGGCCAGAGCCGATCCCCACCTGTTATTGGCCTTGGCGTTAATATCAGCGCCTGCATCCAGAAGTATCTCTACCGCCTTAATACAGCCTGCATCGACAGCAATATGCAGGGGCCGCCACCCCGCTCCACCGAAACCGGTGGCCTCTACATCCGCGCCCCTGCTGACCAGATATCGGACCACTTCAGGCTGGCAGTGATGCGCCGCATGTGACAATGGTGGCCCCGCAATGGTGCCCCCCGCAGCGCTTTCATTGATATCCGCGCCCTTGTTTAGTAGTTTTTCCATGGCAGCCACATCACCCTTTTGTGCGGCCCGGCTCAGCGCGGTTCCGCAACCGGTCAGCGAGGCAATGGCCGCGACAGCCACAAGCGTCCAAAATATTCGTCTCATGCAGCTTCTCATAATGCTTATCTTCCTTCCAGCAACTGGGGCGTTTGTTCATTATTGTACTGCTTGCGGGCGATACGCTCCACCTGTGGCTTGAGGTAGCCGTACAGGTCGTCCATTTTGATAGAACCGTCCGGATTGACCACATCCTCGTTTTTAATCCCTTTGAGCATGAAATAGGTGAACAGGCCGTGGCCCTTTTCGTCATAGGTGGAACTGATCTGGTCCCCGGATGAGGCAGCCAGCACCGTCATGTTTTTTGACAGGGCCGTGCCGGTCTGAAGGTTCATCACCAGGGGCCGGGCGCCCTTGGCCAGCACCGACCGGCCACCGGCGCCGGAAAAGCAGGAGTCCAGGGCAACGATGATCTCTTTTGCCGGAAGTTTGCCCAGGGCGTCATACAGTCTGCTTAACGAGTAGCCGGTCTCGGCGATAAACGTGGGGTCCCCGTCATAGGGAACCAGATAGGCCCCGCCGGTTTTGGGGTCGGGCGCGCCATGGCCGGAGAAATAGACAAAGACCGTGCTTCCCGGCTCCACGTTGTTGGGCAGCCACTTTTCAAAATACTTTACCAGATCAACGTTAGATGCGTGATCGTTCAGAAGCGTCACCACATTCTCTTCCGGATATCCCATGGCTTTGGTCAAATACCGGGACATTATCAGGGCGTCCTGGTCGGCGAAATCGGCTTTGGGCAAATTCTGCCGGTAGTTCTCAATTCCTATAATTATGGCGTAGGCGTGATGATTGGGCTTTGCTTTTATCCCTGGGATTTCGTCAATATCTGATCTGCGGGGCACGCCAAGTGTTTGAGAAGGTTCTGCCGTAATCAGCTTTTTCTCCTGCTCTTGAGCAATTCTTTTAATCAGACTATTGCCTCTTGAAGCGTTCTGGCGCGTCAAGAAACCAAGAGCATATTCGACATCAGCGCCGTTTTCTATCAGTAGTTTTACAATTTCCACATGGCCGGAGCTAGCAGCCACTGCCAAAACACTCCAGCCATTTACATCTTCCTTATTAACATCAGCGCCTTTTTCTATAAGCGTCTGAACCATTTGCACATGCCCCTCCTGCGCTGCAAGCTGCAACGCAGTGATTCCCCATAAATCTGCTGCATTAACATCAGCGCCCCGGTCTATCATAGTATTCACTGTGTCAATATCGCCTCTTTGCGCTGCATTATTTAATTGCGTACAGCCGATGGCCACCATGCACACAAACAATAAAAAACCCCCCTTGATTAATATTGTGGATTGCCGCACTTTTTTCGGGCACTCGCATCCTGCTGGAAAAAGGCCAACAGGGTATATGGCTCTTTGTACATCCATAACAAAGTCTTTGCTATACATCGTAGCCCCTTTCAACAGGATCTGTATTTGCACAGTTCTTTTTGGTGATCTTCGTTTCTATCCCATTCAACTACTTCGCCCCGATCAGCTGCGGTGTCTGTTCGTTGTTGTATTGTTTGCGCGCAATGCGCTCCACCTGAGGCGAGATGTAGCCGAACAGGTCGTCCATGCGAAGGGAGCCGTCCGGGTTGAGCACATCCTCGTTCTTGATGCCTTTGAGCAGAAAGTAGGTGAACAGGCCGTGGCCCTTTTCGTCATAGGTGGAGCTGATCTGGTCGCCCGCTGAAGCGGCAATCACGGTCATGTTTTTTGATATGGCTGTTCCGGTCTGAAGGTTCATCACCAGGGGCCGGGCCCCTTTGGCCAGCACCGACCGGCCACCGGCGCCGGAAAAGCAGGAGTCCAGGGCAACGATGATCTCCTTTGCCGGAAGTTTGCCCAGGGCGGTATACATTCTGCTTAACGAGTAGCCGGTCTCAGCGATAAATGTAGGGTCTCCGTCATAGGGCACCAGGTAGGCAGAACCGGTTTTGGGGTCGGGCGCGCCATGGCCGGAAAAATAGACAAAAACCGTACTGCCCGTCTCCACGTTGTTGGACAGCCATTTTTCAAAATATTTTTCAAAATCACTTTTCGCCGCCCGGTCGTTTAAAAGCGTCACCACGTTTTCTTCAGGATACCCCATGGCTTTTGTCAAATAACTGGTCATTGTCTGCGCGTCCCGGGCGGCAAAATCTGCCTTGGGAAGTTGCTGACGATAACTTTCAATGCCGACGACGATGGCATAAGCGCTGTGGTTGTTCTTTGAATGAATGGAAGGAGGGTCATCGACGTCTGATTTGAGAATCGAAACGGAGCCGCCGTCGATCGAAGGTCGGGCCTCTATATCAGATTTTGCAAAAAGTGCTTTATACTGCTTCTCCTCTGCATCCTGAAGCAGGCGAAGCATAACGGCCTGGCCGTTTTCCTGGGCCATTTGTAACGGGGTTTTGCCATGGGGATTCTGAAAAGAGACATCTGCCCCCCGGTCAATCAGAAGCTTGACTACAGCGGCATTGCCGTTATCAACCGCCAGATGTATAGGCTTCCATCCATTCCCCATCCCTCTGTTGACGTCGGCGCCGTTATCAAGCAGAAGCCTTACTATCTCTATGGGGGCATCATATAAAACCGCTTCATACAGAGGTGTTACGCCCATCAACGCCGTTTCATTCACATCGGCGCCGTTTTTTAAAAGCGTTTCTACCTGTCTGATATCTCCGCTCCTTGCCGCCTTCCCCAGCTGGGTGAGCGTGGCGCATGACGGCAGGACCAAGAACAGTGCAACGATTAAAATGAATGTGATAGTTTTTTTCATAGCCCCTTCTCTATTACTTCCCTTTCATCAACTGCGGTGTATGCTAGTTATGTTACTGTTTCCGGGCGATGCTTTCCACCCGGGGCCAGAGGTAGCCGTGCAGGTCCATCCATGCGAAGGTAGCCATCCGGGTTGATACCGTTTCCGTCTTTTATGCCTCTGAGCAGAAAACAGGTGAACAGGCCGCAGCCCTGCCCTGACAGTGATAGGCCGCATGGTGCAAGGGCGGGCCACCTCACCCCGCCGACATCCCCCCGCCAATGAAATTGATCTTCGTCCCTTTATGATCGTTGGGGCAGGCGCCCTTGTTCTGACGGGCCGTGCCGAATCGTTTTTGCTATGTTACCCGAATGCAATCAGGCATGTTGCCCAACCATCCCCGTCCCGCGACAAATTTTGCCGACCGCTGCAACCGTGCGGCATAAATAGAAAATTGATTTATGTTAGCACACCCCCAAAAAGTGTCAATCAGAAGGGTGAAGCCGGAAAAGTCACAGGTATTGTGAGCGGGAGGGGCGAGCTTGGCCACGTGCTGGAAAGGATGCCGGGCTCGACAAGCAAAGGGAAGGCGGCAACAGGAGTGGCGCATGTTATCTTCCGGCCACCCATACCGCATCACCGGGTAATGGCGATGCCTATGCGGATGGCCTCGTATTTCTGCCGGTAATTTTTCAGGGTTTCGGCGTAGCCGGAAAAATACTGGGTATAGAGGTAGAAGTCGATGTTGTCGGCAAACAGCCGGCTCAGGGGGTAGGAAAAATCGACATGTACCGTGGGGCCGGCCGAGCCGTGCCGGAAGGTACTGATCAGGGCGAAACTTTCCAGTTTGCTGACGCCGGTCTCGATTTCAAAAAATCCCCGGTAATCCTCAAGGTCCGGGTTGGTCCTGTCGTCATTGTTGTGAAACATCCAAACCTGGGGGGAGATACCCATCCGGTAGTCGCCGGCAAGGTCGAAAACAAAACCGGTTTTTAAATAGGTATAGTTGGTGCTTCTGGACTCAATGCCGCTGTGGCCGTTGGATTCGTGTTTAAGCCCGGCCTGAATGACCCAGGCGTTCAGCCAGGAAGGGCGGGCCTGAATGTTGTCTGACAGAAAAAAAATTTCCGGTTTGTAACTGGTGTCCACAAAGGGCTTGGAACTGGACTCAAGGTCCCACAGAGAGGTCTGCGTGTATCCAAGGTGAAGCCCGGATATCCAGGGATGGTTCCGGGTAAGGGGCTTGTCCGGGCCAAACAGTCGGTACTTGAAGCTGAGCTGGAACTTGCTTTTTGAAAGGTCGGTGCCCGGCAGAAAGTAGGTGGGTTCGTAAAAGGAGAGGTTGGCCAGGTAGTCCTGAATGGCGCGCCGGGGGTCTTCGTCGGATACGGCGCGATCATGGGCCGTCATCGCAGGCCGTGCAGGGGTTATGGGACCCTCATCGTTGATTGCGAAGGTGTCTGATGCACCGGCTCCGGAACATGGCAGCACCAGCAGCATGGCCGCCAGCAAAGCAAGGCATCTGTTTTTAAAAAAAACCATATTGATTTTCCCGCGGGTTTTTATTCGTTTTCCTCCCGGGGTTCCGCTGTCGTCTGCCCGCCGCCCAGCACCGCATAGAGCCGTATTCTGCTGGCCATATCTGCCAGGCGAACGGCTATCAGGCCCTGCCGGGCCGCGTACAGGGAGCGCTGGGCATCCAGAACCCCCAGGTAGATCATGGCGCCGGCGTCATACCGGGCCTGGGCAATGCGGCAGATTTCGGCGGTGGCCCTTACAAGGGAGGCCTGGGCGTCCAGCTGTTCCTGAAGGGTGCCCCGACTTGCCAGGGTATCGGCCACCTCGCGAAAAGCGGTCTGAATGGCCTTTTCGTACTGGGCCAGGGCGATCTCCCGGTCCACCTTTGTCACCTTCAGGGCCGACCATGTGCGGGGATCGAAAATCGGCATGGAGATTTTGGGCGCAAAGCTCCAGGTGTCTGACTCGGTGTCAAACAGGCCGGACAGCTCGCTGCTGGCCGTGCCCAGGGTCCCGGTCAGGGTGATGGAAGGAAAAAAGGCGGCCCGGGCCGCGCCGATGTTGGCATAGGCGGCCTTGAGCCGGCTTTCCGCCTGGCGGATGTCAGGGCGGTTGAGCAGGATTTCCGAAGGGGTTCCGGCGGCCAGGTCGGGCAGGACCGTCATTTCGTCCAGGGACCGTGGCAGCAGTTCCTCCGGCACCGGTCCCCCGGCCAGCAGGTTCAGGGCATTCCTGTCCTTGGCCACCTGGGCCGTGAGCCGGGCCACCGCGCTTCTGGCTTCATCCACCTGGGTCTGGGCCTGGTGCAGGTCTATTTCAGCGGCCAGCCCCACCTCCACCCGCCGGGCCACCATATCGCGGGCCACCTGGCGGGTGGCCAGGGTGGATTGGGCCAGATCCAGGGTCTCGGTGTCCGCGGCCAGGGTCAGCCATGCGCCCGCCGTTTCCGACACCAGCAGTATTCTGGCGCCCCGGCGGGCCGCTTCCGTGGCCAGAAACTCTTCCAGGGCACGGGCCTTGAGGCTGCGAATACGGCCGAAAAGATCAATCTCCCAGGCGGTGATGCCCAGGTTAACGTTGTACTCCTCAACGGTCATGGCGCTGCCGGAACTGGAAAGATCGGCCGGCACCCGGCCCTTGTAGCCGGTGCCCGTGGCGTTGATCTTCGGCAGCAGCTCGGCCCGGGAAATCCGGTAATAGGCCCGTGCCCGCTCCACGTTCAGGGCCGCGGTGCGCAGATCCCGGTTGCTGGCAAGGGCCATGTCAATGACCTGGACCAGGCGCGGCTCGGTGAAAAAAGCATCAATGGCAAGGTCGGCGGCGGCAGCCGCGCCGTCCGTCTCTTCCTGAACATAGGCCGGGCCCGCCGGCCACTGGTCGGATACCGGGGCCTGGGGCCGTTCATACCGGGGGGCCAGTGTGCAGCCAGCCAGCAGCAGGGCCGCTAGCGTCAGTGCGGTTCCTCTGTTTCGCATCATATTACAACTCCCTGGGCGTGGTTTCCGAAGAAAAGGCCACGGTTTCCGAGGTTGCGCCTTTTTTCCGGCCAAACAGGTTGACCACAATCACGTAAAAAAGCGGAATGAAAAAGATCGCCAGAAAGGTGGCGGTGATCATACCGCCCAGCACACCGGTGCCGATGGCGGTCTGTGCCCCGGCCCCGGCACCTGTGGCCAGGGTCAGGGGCAGAACGCCGAAACCAAAGGCCATGGAGGTCATCACAATGGGCCGCAGCCGCAGCCGTGCCCCCATCAGGGTGGCGTCCACCAGCCGCATGCCCTCGGCGGATTTGGCCATGGCGAACTGAACGATCAGAATGGCGTTCTTGGTGGTGAGCCCCACCACGGTGAGCAGGCCGATCTGAAAATAGACGTCATTGGGAAAGCCCCGTAGCATGGAGGCGATCATCCCGCCGATCAGGCCCAGGGGCAGGGCCAGCATGACGGAGATGGGAACGGTCCAGCTCTCGTACAGGGCCGCCAGGCAGAGGAAGATCACGATGGTGGAAAAGGTGTAAAGCAGGCCGGTTTGGGCCGTGGCCATGCGCTCCTGGTAGGAGATCCCACTCCAGTCAAACCCCAGGCCCTCGGGCAGCCGGGCCGCAATCTCCTCCATGGCGGCCATGGCCTCGCCGGTACTTCTTCCCGGCGCCGCCTCACCCTGAATGTTCATAGAAGGAAAGGCGTTGAACCGTTCAAGGCGCGGAGAGCCATACTCCCAGTTTCCGCTGGCAAAGGCGGACAGCGGGGTCATGGTGCCTGACCGATTGCGCACGTAGAGCCGCTCCAGGTCTTCGGGCAGCATGCGGTAAGGGGCGTCGGCCTGGGCATAGACCCGCTTGACCCGGCCGCCCTGAATAAAATCGTTCACATAAGCCCCGCCAAAGGAGGCGGCAATGGTGTTGTGGATGGCGTTGATGGGAACCCCCATGGCTCCGGCCCTGTCCCAGTCCACGTCAATGCGGTACTGGGCCACGTCCTCCATGCCGTTGGGCCGCACCCGGGTCAGCCGCGGGTCCGCGAACGCCATGCCCAGCAACTGGTTTCGGGCCGCCATCAGCTTTTCGTGGCCGATGCCGCCCCGGTCCTGAAGCTGAAACTCAAAACCGGTGGCCGTGCCCAGTTCGGGCACCGAGGGCGGGGCAAAAGCAAACACCCGGGCGTTGTGAATTTGTGAGAACCGTCCCATTGCCCGGCCCACCACAGCCTTGACCTTCAGGTCGGGCCGGTCCCGTAAATCCCAGTCCTTAAGCCGGACAAACCCCATGCCCACGTTCTGGCCACCGCCGGCAAAGCTTCTGCCCGACAGGGTCATGACCGAGTCCACGGCCTCGGTCTCGTTTTCCAGAAAATAGGCCTTCACTTCGTTTAACACCTTGCTGGTCTGTTCCTCTGTGGAGCCGGATGGCAACTGGGCCTGGAAAAGCATCACCCCCTGGTCCTCGTCCGGCAGGTAGGCGGTGGGCATGCGCAGAAACAGGAAGGCCAGTGCCGCCACGATCAGCAGGTAAAGGACCATGTACCGGTACCGGCGCTGCAGAATGTTGCCGATGGCGGCTCCATAACGGTCCCGGGCCCAGTTGAACCCCTTGTCGAAGCGGTGGTAAAACCGGCGAAAGGGCGCCAGGACGGTTTTCGCTTTTTCCTCCCGCATGGCCACGGGCCGCAGCAGGGAGGCGCACAGCACCGGGGTGAGGATCAGGGCCACCACCACGGAGAGCAGCATGGCCGCGATGATGGTCACGGAAAACTGGCGGTAGATCACACCGGTGGAACCGCCGAAAAAGGCCATGGGCCCAAACACAGCGGCCAGCACCAGGCCGATGCCGATCAGGGCGGAGGTGATCTCTTCCATGGACTTGGCCGTTGCCTGGCGGGGGCCAAGTCCCTCATCGTGCATGATCCGCTCCACGTTTTCCACCACCACGATGGCGTCGTCCACCAGCAGGCCGATGGCCAGCACCATGGCAAACATGGTGAGCATATTAATGGTATAGCCGAAAAAGCCCAGCACGGCAAAGGTACCCAGAATTACCACGGGCACGGCCAGTGTGGGAATCAGGGTGGCCCGAATGTTGCCCAGAAAGAGGAACATGATCAGGAACACCAGGAGGATGGCCTCAAAAAGGGTCTTGACCACGTCGTCGATGGCCACCCTGATAAAGGGCGTGGTATCAAAAGGGTAGAATACCTTCACGCCTGGGGGAAAGTATTCGGAAAGTTCGTCCAGCTTGGCCCGAATGGCGTCGGCGGTGTCCAGGGCATTGGCGCCGGCTGCCTGCCGGATGGCAAGGGCGGCGGCGGGATTACCGTTGAACAGGGCATCCACGTCATACCGCTCGGTGCCCAGTTCGGTGCGGGCCACATCCCCCAGCCGCACAACAGCACCGTCGGCGTCGATGCGCAGGGGGATGTCGGCAAACTCTTCCGGGGTTTTCAAAAGGCTCTGAACGATGATGGATGCGTTGAGCCGCTGGCCCTTCACCGAGGGCATGCCCCCGAACTGGCCGGCGGATACCTCCACGTTATAGACGCGAAGGGCCGCTATCACATCCTCAATGGTCATGTGATAGCTGTTCAGCTTGTCCGGATCCAGCCAGACCCGCATGGCATATTGGCTCCCGAAGCTCTCCACTTCGCCCACGCCCGGCACCCGGGCCAGCACCTTTTCCAGGCTGGACTGGGCGTAGTCGCGCAGGTCGTTGCCGTTCATGCTGCCGTCATCGCAGATCAGGCCCACGATGAGCAGGTAGTTGCGGGTGGACTTGCTGACCTTGACGCCCTGGCGTTGAATCACGTCGGGCAGGCTGGACATGGCCAGTTGCAGCTTGTTCTGCACCTGAGACCAGGCCAGGTCGGGATCGGTGCCAGGCTGAAAGGTGAGCTCGATGCGGCCCGACCCCGAGGCGTCGCTGCTGGCCGTCATGTAGAGCAGCTTGTCAAACCCGGTCATTTTCTGCTCAATGATCTGCACCACACTGTTTTCCACGGTTTCAGCCGAGGCCCCGGGATAAAAGGCGTCAATGGCGATGGAGGGCGGCGCAATGGGCGGGTATTGGGAGATGGGCATGTTGTAAATGGCCAGCCCCCCGCCGATCATCATGATGATGGCGATCACCCAGGCAAAGACCGGACGGTCTAGAAAGAATTTTGAAAGCATGAAAGATCTCCGTCAGTTGGATGGCGCGGGTGCGGGCGTTTCGCCGGAAGATGGAATGTCCGCAGGAATGGGCTTGACCGTCATGTCCGGCCGGATATTTAACTGGCCCTCCACCACCACCCGGTCCCCGGCGGACAGGCCGGACAGCACCAGCCACTGGTTGCCGATGGCCCGTTCAACAGTCAGGATGCGCTGTTTGATCACGTTGTCGCTGTTGACCACCAGAGCCAGGGGCTCGCCCTTGGTGTTCCGTGCCACACCCTGCTGGGGCGCCAGAATGGCCCGGGGCGCCGTTCCCTCCATCACCACGGCCCGTACAAACATGCCCGGCATCAGCACCTGTTCCGGGTTGGGCACCTTGACGCGCAGCACGTACGATCCGGTAGACGGGTCCACGGTCACGTCCCGGAATTGCAGCGTGCCTTCATGGGGGTAGGGCGTGCCGTCCTCCAGAAGAATGCGCACCTTTTTTGTCGCGTCGGTGCCGTTTGTGATCTTGCCGGTCTCCAGGTCCCGGCCCAAGCGCAAAAGCTCAGACGATGACTGGGTCACATCCACATAAATGGGATTCAACTGGACGATGGTGGACAGCGGCACGGGCTGGTAGGCCGTCACAACCGCGCCGGCGGTGACCGATGACCGGCCGATGCGGCCGGAAATGGGGGCCGTCACCCGTGTATAATTAAGATTGATGCCGGCCTTTTCAAGTTCCGACTTCCAGTATTCGATATCGGCCCGGACCTGGGAAAGGGCCGCATCGGCATCATCAACGTCCTGTTGGCTGACCGCTTTTGCCGCCAGCAGTTCCCGGTACCGGTCGGCCCGCGCCTGCACCGACGCCAGGTTGGATTGCGATCGATCCAGGGCGGCTTTGGCCGCTGCGTAAACCGCCTCGAACTGGGCCGGATCAATCTGGTAGAGTACCTGGCCGGCCTTTACCATGGCCCCCTCTTCAAACAGGCGCTTCTGAATGATGCCGTTGACCTGGGGCCGGATGTCCGCCATCAGAAAGGGGGCGGCCCGTCCCGGCAGTTCAGTGGTCAGGGCCACCGGCTGTTCTTCGATGGTGACAACGCCCACCTCCGGGGCCGGGCGCTGGGGGGGCGGGTTGTTGTCCCTGCACCCGGAAACCAGTACCAAGCCGGTCAGCACCACCGCCACAATCAGCGCTGACGGTACAATTTTGTTTTTACCAAACCGTTGCATTCACAAACCTCCACGTTTTTACATCATGTCATGTTTCAGCGGCCGGCTGAGACGTGAAGCCGCGGAAAAATCATTTCTTTTCCACAAGAGAGTGCCATGTGTGGCGTTCCAGGAAGCTGCCCGGAACGTTTGTCTCCATTTCACAAAACAGCCGCCAGGGCAGGGCCACGGTGAGCACGTTTCTGCCCAGCAGGTTTTGCGTGTATTTCCGGGCCGAGATATCGGTAAGCCCCACCACGGCCCTGGGACAATCGGATTGCGCTTCCTTAAAAGGAATAATGCCGATGGTCTGGCACCCGGCGGCCCAGGGAATGATCGCGTTTTCCATGCCGCCCCTCCCGTAGTTGGCCAGGATCACCAGGGCCGACACCCGGTCCGGATCAACGGTAAACACCACGGTTTCCGGTGTCTCGGTCGCGGCATCCACTTCGGCCAGGGGCTTGAATATCACGTAAGGGGAACCGTGGTCCATGATGGGCAGCGCTTCCAGAAAGCGGTCCACCAGATCCGGGCTTTTGACATACGCCTCGCCGTTTAAAAAATTGTCGGCAAACTCCTTGCCCGCGTTTTCGGCAACAGCCTGTCCCACCTGGCGGCCGGTTTCCCACTGTTTATTGCCTGAAGAGAGAAAACGGGTAAAGCAGGGCACGCCGCCGGGGAACTGTTCGTAGGCGTTGCCGAACCCCAGGCCCACGCCGCCGCCCCAGCAGCCGTAAGTGGTTCTGTCAAAGGCTGCGGTTTTGCCCCGGACCGCATTGGCAAACATGAACATGACGCAGCCCCACCGGCCCGGCTTGAATCCCAGGGCATTGTCCGGTTTCGTGCCGGAGAGCATCACGGCCACGGGAGCGTGTTCGGGATCAAGCGCCTTTGCAATCACGGATTCCATGGTAACTCCTTTTTACTTTTTTCCTGTTTTGCCAGTGCCCGAATGCCGCCGATGGAAAACAGGGTGACATGATCGGCCAGGGTTTCAATATTCGCCGGATCAAAGCTTTTTGGCCGCAGGGCTTCAACAACCTCTTTCGCCTTGAAATGGTGCAGGCACTGGCCAACGATGCTCATGGTGCACAGAAAAAGGGCAGGGCTGCCGGTTTCCACGGTTACCCCCTCTTTTTGAAACAGGGCGCTGACAATGCCGGACAGGTGGGTGTGAAGGGGCCGGATGGAGTTTTTTATCATCTGTTTCATCAGGCCGGTGGGGTTGGCGATCTCCTGGGCCATGAGCTTGCCGTGCCAGGCGGGCAGGCCTTCTCCCAGAATGCGCAGCAGCAGGGACCGGATAAAGGCGGAGAGCCGTTCTTCCGGCCCGGCCCTGCCGTCAAGGCCCATGTCGGGCGGATACTTTTGTGTCGCCATGCGGTGAGAGTAGTCCAGCACCGCTTCGTAGAGACCCTCCTTGTCTCCGAAGTGGTAGTTCACAGCCCCCACGTGGGCACCGGCCCGGCGGCAGATGTCGCGCACCGTTGCCCCCTTGAACCCGTGGCCGGCAAACTCCTCGCCGGCAGCCTGAATCAGGCGGGTCTTTGTGTCATCGGAATGAATTGTATTTTCTTCCATGCGGCGCCTTTAAAAACAGTTTGGAACGCCAGTTTAGAACATGCGTTCGAATTTGTCAAACGGTTTTTCAGCCGTGTATTTGCTTGACGCGAGCCTCCAGATGTCGCTAAACTGTCGCAACCCTGCGAACTCAGAAATTTATTTTTCAAGTGCGTATAATAAGGAACGCAAATGGTTTTTTCCGTCGCGCAGATTGAAGCCGCTGTCTGGATTCCGCCGGTCACGGCCTTTGTCATCTCCTTTTTCACCTCCATGGGCGGCGTGTCCGGCGCCTTTCTGCTGCTGCCCTTTCAGGTGTCGGTGCTGGGCTACACCAGCCCCTCGGTGTCCGCCACCAACCAGCTCTTCAATATCGTGGCCATTCCCAGCGGGGTCTGGCGCTACTGGAAAGAGGGCCGCATGGTGTGGCCCCTGACCTGGATCGTGATTTTCGGCACCCTGCCCGGCGTGCTCATCGGCGCGGTGGTGCGGGTGGCCTGGCTTCCCGACCCCCGCCATTTCAAGTTGTTTGCCGCCGGTGTGCTGCTGTACATCGGGGGCCGGCTGGCGTGGGACCTGGTAAAAAACAGAAAGCGCGCCGCAAAGGAGGCGGCCGGCCCGGTTGGCGGCGGCGGCGCCGTCCGCGTGGTCCGGTTCGACGTCAGGCGCCTGGAATACAGCTTTCAGGGAGAGGTGTTCGGCGCGCCCTTCTGGGGCATATTTACCTTGAGCTTTATCGTGGGTATTGTGGGCGGCATTTACGGCATCGGCGGCGGCTCCATCATCGCCCCCTTTTTCGTGACCTTTTTCCGGCTGCCGGTTTACACCATTGCCGGGGCAGCCCTGATGGGCACCTTTGTCACTTCCGTGGCCGGCGTGGCCTTTTACCAGGCCATGGCCCCGTTTTACCCGAATATCTCCGTGGCCCCGGACTGGATGCTGGGCCTGCTGTTCGGCGTGGGCGGCATGGCCGGCATGTACCTGGGGGCCCGGTGCCAGCGCTTTGTGCCGGCCGACGCCATCAAATGGATGCTGGCCGTGGTGATGCTCTTTACCGCAGCACAGTATGTGGCCGGGTTTTTGGGTTTTTAGCCTGAATCCTTATTGTCCCAAAGCGGTTTTAATTTTGACAGGGCAGATCTTTGGTTGTTTACCCCGCGATTTCCCTCCGCCCGTCATCGCCGGGCTTGACCCGGCGATCCAGCATAAAATTGACCGGTTTCCCTATCCGTCATTGCCCAACCGGAGTGGGCAATCCAGCGTAAAATTGATTTGTAATACCGTTTTGCTTATCCGTGTACTTTTCTTGGCGGCAAGAAAAGTACCAAAAGAACCGGCCCGTGCAGCTTGGCCTTCGGCTGCCCTCACGCAAACGCTTTTTTCGGCGCGGGCAGGAACTCGCCCGCTTCGCGGTGCTCAAACAGCCTGCCCGCTTTTTCCCGAAAAAAGCGTTTGCGTGAGGCTGCGCTGCAATGGGCGGGGCCTGCCATTAATGTCCCGACGGGGTGTATAAAAAAATTTGTTTCTCCAGAGGCAACCTGGTTTTCAGTCTTATTTCCGTAATTTGTAAATTCAGATGGTTATAAAACTTAAAAGTCCTTTTGGGCGCTATTTTGGACACCACTGACGTCATGCCATATAATCTATGTTCGCTGTCAATATGCCTTTACATAATCCTTGACCTCTGTAACCTTTTAGGTTACGCTCATCCACAAATGATTAAATCATTCAAGCATAAAGGCCTTGAAGATTTCTTTTATTCTGGAAAGAAAAAGGGCATCCGACCAGAACATGCAGATAGACTTTCCAGAATTTTAGACCGGTTAAATGCGGCAAATGAGGTTATGGATATGAATTATCCCGGATCAAATTTACATAAACTGTCTGGAAATTTACAAGGCCAGTTTTCTGTGCATGTTTCTGGAAACTGGAGAGTATTTTTTCAATTTGTAGACGGTGATGCTTATATCGTTAACTATGACGATTACCATTGAAGGGGAATATGATGAAAAGAATTCAGCGAAAACCTTCCCATCCTGGATCCATACTGCGAGAAGACTATCTAAAGCCATTATCAATAACGGTAACTGATATGGCGTCAAAATTGAATGTGTCGAGAAAAACGCTATCTAAAATACTGAATGAAAAAGGTGCGGTAACGCCGGATATGGCTTTGCGGCTATCAAGAGCTTTCAACACCACCCCCGAATTATGGCTGAATTTGCAAAAGAACGTCGACCTTTGGGAAGCTGAGAATTTATCCAGAGACTGGCGCCGTGTTCGTCCTCTTCCAGAAAAAGCACTGCATTCTGAGCTATAATAAAAACAGCGAACCATGCGGTGCAGCTGATGTCCGCGGCTTGCAAATCTTCGTTGCGCTCTCACAACCCCGACCTTTCCAGGCCGGCAGGCAAACCTTTAAAAAAATGTGCGCAAAATTCCGGGCACTGCCCGGAGAAAGCCGCTTCTATTGAAAATTGAAAAGACACCCACCAAAGAGATATCAATGCCGGCATGCAACGGGTGTGGATTGTGTTGCAGGGATTTCGCATATATTCGGCTCTCTCAGGACGACATCAAGGCGCTTGAAAACTTCACGGGACTGACCCCGGAAGCATTTGCCGACAATGTTGATAAAGCCGGTGAGAAGCGTTTTATGAAATTCCAGGAGAACGGAGATTGCATCTTTCTGAATATAATAGATGGCGCCAGTTTATGCAGCGTATATGAAGCAAGACCGGCGGCATGCAGAGACTATCCATCAACCGATATTCAGAGAGAAACCTGCCGTGTAAACAGTAACCGGTGATGATGACGAAGAGCACACAATTCCGGGGCTGGCCCTACAGAACCCCATCCTGTGTCTTGCCTCTGTGGCCAAATGAATTTGTGAAATATGCGGATCAGGCACCGGCCAGAAAAGGCCGGACAATGAAATACCCTCCCAGGACGAAAATCGCCACTCCGGCCAGGCGGCGGAACCAGATGCCTGACTGCTGGAACCGGCTGTTTTCCAGCACACGGCGCACCAGGGCCGTGCTGGAACCGGCCACGGCAATGGGAATGCAGTGGCCGATGCCGAAAAGCGTGATAAACAGGATGCCGGTGGCGATCTTTTCCTGAATGGTGATCACGGCCAGGATCGGTGCGATAAAACCAAAGGTGCAGGAGCCGGAGAGTACGCCGTAGGCCAGGCCCAGGGCAAAGGCGCCGGTCATGCCGCGCACGCGAAGCCGCGCCATCAGGGTGCCGGACATGGAGCAGGCCTTTACCCCCAGCATGTCCAGGGCCACCCAGATAAGAATGGCCCCCACCAGGAGGGTCCACCAGGGGCCCACGTCACCGAGCATGCGGCCCAGCAGGGCGCAGGCGATACCTACCACGGCAATGGTGATAAACAGGCCGACGGTAAAGGCGGCGGCGTAAAAGGCCGCGCTCCGGGGGCGCAGGCCCCGCTCCTGGCCCGCCACGTAGCTCACGATCAGGGGGATGGAGGCCATGTGGCAGGGGCTTAAGGCCACGCTGACCATGCCCCACAAAAAACAGCCCAGGGCCGCGATGCCGATGCCGCCGGCCATCCACTCATTAATTGCAATCAGAAACGCCTGGATCACAGTGCTTTTTCTCCGGGAACGCCCAGCTGTTCAAATACTTCAATGATGCTTTTCTTGTCCATGAAGCCCACGTGGCGGCCGACCTCCTTGCCGTCTTTATCATAGAATATCTGGGTGGGAATGCCCCGAATCCCGAAACGCGGGGCCTGCTCCCGGTGCTCCCACACATCAATGAAGATGATGGAGGCCCGGCCGGCGTACTCTTTTTCCAGTTCCACGAGAATGGGCGCCATCATCTTGCAGGGAACGCACTTTTTCGCTCCCAGGTCCACCATGGTGACCATGCCCGGTGTGGGTACCGGCGGAATGGCCGCTGTTTTGCCATCTTCCGCCACAGCCAGGCCGGCACAGCAGAACAGCAAAAGTCCGATAAACAACAGGCGATTTATTCGTGTCATGAACGTTCCTTTTTTAATGAATTGGCGGAGGTTTTGTATCCGGTAAACTGGAAAAACAGCAGGTATCCGGCGATCACGAGGAAAACCGGGTCCCGGACCAGGTACCAGGCCGTTGCCGGCGGAGATGCCGGGTCGGGCCGGGTGGAAAAACAGCCGCAGTGTACATCCAGGCCCCGGAAGTGGTTGAACAGCAGGGCCGCGAAAAAAACCCACAGCAGGCCGTTGGCCCAGACCAGGGCGCCGGGCAGCCACAGGCCGGTGATCAGGCAGAGCCCCAGCAGAAGCTCCAGCCAGGGAAGAACCAGGGCCGCCAGGTTGATCAAGGCGTCCGGTAGGATCTGGTAGTTGTAGATGATCCGGGCAAATTCAGCCGGAGCAAAAACCTTGTCCGCGCTGGCATACAGAAAGACGCCGCCCAGAAAAAGGCGGCCTGCCAGCGGCAGCCAGGCGAGGGGTGTGTTGCGATGAACGTCTGTTGTCATGGCGTCAGTGTTCCTGTTCACAGGATGTCATCTGGCAGAGCAGTTCCCCCTGGCCGCAGACCCGCGTTTCAAACTGAAACACCGGGTGGTCGATGCCGAAGCCGTCCAGCAGCCTGTCGCCCAGGGTGCGGGCCAGTTGTTCGGTGGCGCTGACCATCTGGTCGGTCACCACCACATGGCCGGTCATGGCAACGGAACAGCCGCCCATGGCCCATGCATGCAGGTAGTGAACGCTCAGAACACCGTCCACCGCTTCCATGTCGGCCCTGACCTTTTCCAGGTCCAGCCCCCGGGGTGTGCCGTTCATCAGCACATGTGTCGCCTCTTTGAGCAGCAGGACCGCGTTCCAGGCGATATAGGCCACGATGGCCAGGCTCAGGGCCGGGTCCAGCCATGGCATATCCGCCACTCGCATGACCAGGGCGCCGGTCAGCACTGCCGCGGAGGTGAGGGTGTCGCCCACCATGTGCAGAAAGGCGCCCCTGGCGTTGAGGTTGCGCGCCGAATCCCTGTGCAGGAGCCAGGCCGACAGGCCGTTGCCCGCCAGTCCGGCCAGGGCCAGCCATGCCACGATACCCAGGCGAATGGGCTGCGGATTGGCCAGTCGATCCAGGGCTTCTGTTGCGATGAACAGGGCCGCGCCGCCCAGCAGGGCCGAATTGATCACGGCGGCCAGGATTTCCATGCGTTGCAGGCCAAAGGAGTGGCGCAGGGAGGGCCCCCGCCTGCCGGCCCGGTGGGCCCCGTAGGCCACCACCAGGGAGGCAAAGTCTCCCAGGTTATGCACGGCGTCGGAGATCAGGGCCACGCTGCCGGCCACGATGCCGCCGGCGATCTGGGCCGCCGGAATCAGCAGGTTGATGGCCATGGCCATCAGCAGGCGGCTGCCCATGGTTGTTTCATGGCTGTGAGAATGGTTATGACCCATGGCGGTCCTCTTTTTCCACCGGGTATCCATGGCGGGTCCATTGCCCCCAGCCATCGGCCAGCACTTTGACATGGACATATCCCATGTCGATCAGCATGCGGGCCAGGTCTTCGCTCAAGGCGCAGGCCTCGCCATCACAATAGACGATCACAATGGTTTCCGGGTCGGGCACGGTTGTGAAAAACTGTTCTTCATATTCATCAACCAGTATCCACGGAACATTCAGGGCGCCCGGAATATGGCCCGCGGCAAACTCCTCGGGCAGCCGGGCGTCCACAAAAACCGCTTCCCTGCGGTCATACAGGACCACGGCTTCATCCAGGGGGATGACCATGCTTTCCCCTGTGGCGGCTGAAAGCCGGGCCGCCGGAGACCAGTCCGCCACCAGGGGAATGCCGCCGGGCCGGAGCGCATTGACGCCCAGGGCCAGGACCCAGGCGATCACCAGCAGGGAAAGTCCCTGCCGGAGCGCCTGTTTTATCGTGCTGTCTGTGGTGGCATCACTCACGGGTGGTTTCCTTTGGCAACGGTTCGGTTGATTTGTTTACGATAAGTCTGTTTCATTGAAAGTCTACCCTTTTTGGTTTTGGGTATCAAACCAGTGCCGGGTCCGCAGGCAGATTTTTACCAGCATGAGCATCACCGGTACCTCGATCAGCACGCCCACCACCGTGGCCAGGGCCGCGCCGGACGAAAGGCCGAACAGCATGGTGGCCGTGGCAATGGCCACCTCGAAATGGTTGGAGGCCCCGATCATGGCCGCTGGCGCCGCGTCCTCGTAAGTCAGCTTAAACAGCCGGGCCAGGCCGTAACCCAGGGCAAAAATCAGCACGGTCTGAATAAACAGCGGAACCGCGATCCAGACAATGGTCAGGGGGTTTTCAACAATGACATCGCCTTTAAAGGAGAAGAGCAGCACCAGGGTGGCCAGCAGGGCCGTGATGGTGACAGGGGTGAGCACATGCAGAAATTTTTCCTGAAACCAGGTTTCGCCTTTGGCGGATATGACCCATCGGCGGGAAAAATAGCCGGCCACCAGGGGCAGGGCCACGTAGATGCCGATGGACAGCAGCAGCGCCTGCCAGGGCACGGGCAGCTTTCCCACACCCAGCAGAAAGCCGCCCAGCACGCCGTAAAGCACCAGCATGGTAAGGGAGTTGATGGCCACCATCACCAGGGTGAGGCCGTCGTTGCCTTTGGAAAGAAATCCCCACACCAGCACCATGGCCGTGCAGGGGGCGATGCCCAGCAGGATACAGCCGGCCAGGTAGCTGCGCCAGAGGGGAACTTCCATCATCTTGACGCCGTCGACCATCACCACCGTGCCGGCGCCGTGGGCCGCGCCCACGGGCAGGTCCAGGCCGAAGGGCATCTTGACCAGGTCCACGGCATCCGGGCCGATAAAGTTGTAAAACAGGGTGCCCAGGAAAAAGGAGGCAATGGCATACATGGTAAAGGGCTTGACGCACCAGTTGACAAACAGGGTCAGAAACACCGGTTTGCCGCTTTTGCCGGCCCGGACCACCGAGGCAAAATCGATCTTTACCATGATGGGGTACATCATGAAAAAGAGGCAGACGGCAATGGGAATCGACACCACCGGCGCGCCGTTTACATAAATGGCCAGCCCGTCCAGGTAACGGGCCACGCCCGGCGCCGCCTTTCCCAGCACGATGCCGGCAAGAATGCACAAGAACACCCAGACGGTCAGATAGCGCTCAAACAGGCTTGTCATCTTACGGTCGTCGGCTTTTGCGTTCATGTTGATTTCCTCTTTTTATGATGCGGCCAGGTTGCCGGGGATGCCGGCCACAAAGTCCCGAATTTCGTCGCGCACCCGGCGATAGTGGGCCATGGCCGCTTCGTCGGTGGGCTCGTTTTTCGCCAGTTCCGGCGGGTCGTCAAACCCGGCGTGAACCCGTTTGACCGGGCCGTAAAACATGGGGCAGGTCTCGTTGGCATGGCCGCACAGGGTGATCACGTAATCAACGTTTTTATCGGTCAGTTCGTCGATGGTCTTGGAGGTCTGTCCCCCGATGTCAACGCCTGCCTCGGCCATGGCCCGCACGGCCAGGGGGTTTAATCCCTTTTTTTCAATGCCCGCCGAGTACGCCTCGATTGTATCCGGTTTTAATTTTTTCGCCCAGCCCTCGGCCATCTGGCTGCGGCAGGAGTTGCCGGTACACAGAAAAAGGATTTTTGTTTTTTTGTTCATGCGGTCTCCTTTACAGGCCTATCCAAAATCAAATCCTGAGAGATATGCGCCAAGTTTTTCACGATTTTTCTGGCTCAATTCCGGGCAGTCGTCCGGCCCCCGGCCGCCGTCCATCACCTGGGCGGCAAACACCATGCAGGTGGGCTGGCCGCATTTCTTGCAGTTGGTCCTGGGCAAGAGTTTCAAAATTTCGATCAGTTGCGGTTTTGCCCGGCCCTTGTAACAGGGGGTGATCTCAGCCCGGTTCTCCCAGGCCTGGTTGATCTCGTTTTTCAGCCATTCCACCAGCTTTCCGGCCTCGGCTTCGTCCTTGAGCGCGTTGATCGCTATTTTCCGGCCACTGACCGTGATCAGCTTGCCCTGGGCCTTGAAGGTCACCGACGGTGGGTCCGAAAGATACACATCCCCGCCCAGGACCGCGTTCAGGTAGGGCAGGGCTTCGCTCACATCCTGGTCCAGGTGGGCAAAACAGTGCACCCCCATGGCGCCGGGCATGCATTCAGAATTAAAGATTTCCAGATGGTATGTTTCCAGCAACATTTTGCATCCTTATTGGTCCTTCATGCGGTCGTTCTCCTGGCCCAGGAGAAGGCGGATCTCCCGTGAACATCACCTGCCTCTCGGGCTGGTTTCCCGGCACCGGCCTTTTGTACAGGCTCCGGTGGCGGTTTTTATGTCTTCCAAGGACCGTGCCCCCGCGGCAACGGCCCGCAGAATATCAGCCTTAGTTACCCTGGAACAGTAACACACGGTTTCTGCCTCCGGCGCCAGGCGGATATCCTCGGTAAATGGACTTTTGGCCAGATTCTTCACGTTATTGTCGCCTGTGCAACATGCGTCCGGCATTCTACTCTCCTACTTTTTCAGCCATTGAATAACATCTTCTTTTTTGGGGATCTTGCCGACGCACTTGACGTCTCCGTCCACCACCACGGCGGGTGTGCCGAACACGCCGTATCCGGCGATTTTCATCAGGTCGGTGACCTTTTCCACGGTGGCGGCCACACCTGCTTCGGCAACGGCCTCTTTAACAATTTTTTCAGCCTGCTGGCATTTTGCGCAGCCGGGACCCAGCACCTTGATTTCCATGATGGCACCTTTCTGTTAGGTTTTTGTTTGGATGATCAGCCGGCCATCACGCCGTAGGCCATGCCGGCAATGGTGGACATGACCACGATAATGGCGCAGAAGACCGCCGTCTTTTTTATTCCCAGTACGCTGCCGATCACCAGCATGTTGGGCAGGGACAGGGCCGGCCCGGCCAGCAGCAGGGCCAGTGCCGGGCCCTGGCCCATGCCCGACCCCACCAGGCCCTGAATAATCGGCACCTCTGTGAGCGTGGCAAAGTACATGAAGGCTCCGGCCAGTGACGCGATCAGGTTGGCGGACAGGGAGTTTCCGCCCAGGAGCGACGCGATCCACTGCTCGGGAATCAGGGCCGGGTGACCGGGCCGTCCCAGCAGAAAGCCGGCCACCAGGACCCCGCCGGCCAGCAGGGGAAATATCTGCTTCATGAAGTCCCAGGTGGCCTCAAACCAGTTTTTGGTCTCTTCTTTGGTGTACCATGCCTTGACCATGAACCCCAGAATGACCAGCAGGGCCACGGTGATATACCACTTGGCCGCGAAAATGGCGGGCCACAGGCCGGTGGCACCGGGGGCCGGCTTGGCAAAGGCGGCAAAAATAAGAATCAGCACCATGGTGCCGATATACAGGCCGTCTTGCAGCAGGGTGCGTTCTCTGGCGCCCTCCTCAGGCACATAAATCTGCCCGGTGGTTCGGGCCGCGTCGTCCTTGCGGAAGATAAACGCCATGAGCAGGCCGGTGATAATGGCAAAGATCACGGCCCCCACAGCCCGGGCCAGGCCCAGTTGCCAGCCCAGGATTTTGGCGGTGAGGGTGATGGCCAGCACGTTGATGGCCGGGCCGGAATAGAGAAACGCGGTGGCCGGGCCGATGCCGGCCCCCCGGGTATAGATTCCGGCAAACAGGGGCAGCACCGTGCAGGAGCAGACCGCCAGAATGGTGCCAGACACCGAAGCCACCGAGTAGGAAAGAATTTTGTTTGCCTTGGCTCCGAAGTATTTCAGCACCGACGCCTGGGACACAAACACGGCAATGGCGCCGGCAATGAAAAACGCCGGAATCAGGCAGGTGAGTACATGCTCCCGGGCATACTCCTGGAGCATGAGAAAGGCCTCCAGGCCCGACTGCCGGACCACCGGGTGGGTCCATGGAATATAATAGGCCCCGGCAAAAACAGCGACAATCCACATCAGCTTGGTTCGTTCCTTCATTTAACACCCTCCTGTAAGCAGCCCGGTTTTAGCCCGAATATTTCATGAAATTTTCGGGGTTTGTAAGTTTTATATAAGACACAATATGTTGCATTTAATTCCATGCGGTTTTTGAAAATACAAACTGTCATAAACGTTGTGAGGCGTTTTATATCAATTTTGTGTCGAAAAATTTCACCCTTCGGGCGAGTCACCTTGACCGCAGTTGCTGTGTTGCGGGACATTCGCGGTATATTGACTACAGCTTCATGTCCCGCGCCTTGCACCTGCGGCCAAATCAACTCGTGAAATATCCGGGTTAGACCCTTTGTTCAGGCTGTTCTAATAATTCGTTTTTTGGCGATATATCAGTGAAGTGTTTTGGGCCGCAGATGTGCTCACGGTGAATGGCGGGCAGTTTTTTTACCAGGGTCTGAATTTCGGCCTCCTCTTCCAGCCAGTGGCGCAGGTTTCCCAGAAGGCTGGCCGCGTAAGGATTCGCGCTTCCATCGGCCAGGCGGTAGTTGACCCAGAGCCCCTCTTTGGCGCAGGTGATCAGGCCGGCCTCTTCAAGGATTTTAAGGTGCTTGCTGGCCGTGGACTGGGCCAGGCTAAGGGCCGCCTGTATCTCACATACGCATAAAACCCGGCGTTGCAGCAGTTTGACCATCCTGACCCGGTTGGGATCGGACAGGGCCTTGGTCACTTTGACAAATGATTTCATGTCTGCCTCCATATCGTTAAATTGGAATATAACGATGCAGGCAACCGGTGTCAAGAAAAAAATCGGGGCGAGGCGGGCAAGCTTAATCTTGCCCACGCGTCGTAAAATGATTGTTTTTTTCTGTTTTGTTTATCCAGGTACTTTTCTTGGCGGCAAGAAAAGTACCAAAAGAACCGCGCCCCGCAGCTTGGCCACGCCACAGGCGTGGCTTCCCTCGCGCGAAGAATTTTTCGGCGCGAAAATGAACTCGCCCCGCTTTCAGCGTGGCTCAGACAGCATTTTCGCTTTTCCCGAAAAATTCACCCGCGCTCGGCTGCACTGCAATGGGCGGGTGCCGTCATTGTGGAGACGGGCCGGGCTTACAACATCAAGGTTTGTAGTGTGCCCGTAAGGGCATTTGGCAGGACGGTTTCAAACGCCTGACGGCGTCACTACAAACAGGGAAGCGTCATGAAAGTCTTTTTTTTGTGTTAAATCATCAGATGTCTTCAGCCGGCGAAGCCGGGCAAAGACGGGTGTATTGGCGGGCAGGGGGGGGGCGATGCCGACTTGGAGAAGGTGGAAGATTATGGACGCCACACACTTGACCCCTTGAATCCTTGACCCCTTTGTCGTAAAAAAACGGCGTGCCCGGCATACACCGGACGCGCCGCGGGAGGAAACAATCTCAAAGGTTACTTGCCGGCCATCATGGCCGCCACATCATCGGCAACCGTACCGATGGGCTTGATGTCGAACTTGTCCACCAGGACCCCGGCCACGGTGGGTGAGAGAAAGGCCGGCAGGGTGGGCCCCAGGCGAATGCCCTTGACGCCCAGAAAAAGCAGGGCCAGCAGCACGGCCACGGCCTTCTGCTCGTACCAGGCGATGTCGTAGGAGATGGGCAGGTCGTTGATGTCGGCCAGCCCGAACACCTCCTTGAGCTTCAGGGCGATGACGGCCAGGGAGTAGGAGTCGTTGCACTGGCCCGCGTCCAGGACCCGGGGAATGCCGCCGATGTCCCCCAGGTTCAGCTTGTTGTACCGGTACTTTGCGCACCCGGCGGTGAGGATCACCGTGTCCTTGGGCAGGGCTTCGGCCACCTCGGTAAAATAGCTTCTGGACTTCATGCGGCCGTCGCATCCGGCCATGACCACGAACCGTTTGATGGCGCCGGACTTGACCGCGTCCACGACCTTGTCGGCCAGGGCCAGAACCTGGTGGTGGGCAAACCCGCCCACAATGGTGCCGGTTTCGATCTCCGTGGGGGGCGCGCACGTTTTGGCCCGCTCAATAATCGGGGAAAAGTCCTTGGCCCCGCCGTCCGGCCGGTCCCCGATGTGGGCCGCGCCGGGATAGTTGACCACGCCCGTGGTAAAGAGCCGGTCCTTGTAGGTGTTGTCGCCCTTAATGGGAATCAGGCAGTTGGTGGTCAGAAGAATGGCGCCGTTAAAGGACTCAAAATCCTTGTTCTGGTGCCACCAGGAGCCGCCGTAGTTGCCGATAAAATGGCTGTATTTCTTGAAAGCCGGGTAGTAGTTGGCCGGCAGCATTTCACCGTGGGTGTAGACATCCACGCCCGTGCCCTCGGTCTGGCGGAGCAGCTCTTCCATGTCTTTCAGGTCATGGCCGGAGATCAGAATGCCGGGGTTTTTGCCCACGCCGATATTGACTTCCGTAATTTCCGGGTGGCCGTAGGTGGCGGTGTTGGCCTCGTCCAGAAGGGCCATGGCAGCCACTGCGGTTTCGCCGGCCTTCATCACCAGGCCGATCATATCGTCCACGGAAAGCTCTTTTGTGGTGGAGGCCAGGGCTTCCATGAGAAAGGCGTAAATATCGTCCTTTTCATACCCCAGAATGGCGGCATGGTCGGTATAGGCGGCGACCCCTTTGCACCCCAGGATCAGCAGCTCCCGCAAGGAGCGCACGTCTTCATTGGCCATGGTGGTGATGCGCACCTCGTCGGACAGGGCCTTGGCCATGATGGCCGCCTTGTCTTCCGATGCCCAGGTGGCGCAGTCGGGAAGCGAGCCGGACACGGCCTCTCCCGCCTTTGCCTTTACGGCATCCCGCACCGCCAGGCCTTCTTTGATCCGGTCGACGAGCACGTCATCATCCCAGGCCACGTTGGTGATGGTGGTAAACAGGGCGCGGCAGATGAAATGGGCCGCTTCGCGATCCAGAGTGCCGGCGGCATTCAGCGCTTCACCGTAAATCGCGATCCCCTTGCACACGTAAATCAGCAGGTCCTGAAGATCGGCGGTCTCTTCGGGTTTGCCGCACACGCCCTTGACTGTACAGCCCTGGTTTTTGGCTGTTTCCTGACATTGAAAACAAAACATGTTCACGCCTCCTGTTTATGGGTTGGTAAGTTGCTTGCCTTTGTTGGAACCCACTTTATGTCAAAGGCCGACCCACTTCCTTGATTTAAGTCAAGACGGCAAAACTTTTTTTATTTTTTCATTCGTGCGGTGGCACACAGCGCTGCCAGAACTCCAGGCGATGCCCCTCCGGATCAAACAGGTAAAAGACCCTGGCGTTCCAGGCGTGGGATTTGATTTCACCGGGCCCAAGACCGGCGTCGCGGAGCGCGTTCCATGTCGCCTGGAGATCGTCCACCTCCAGGGACAGGGTCATCCCTTTTTCCGGGCCGGTCCGGACCGTGGCATGGCGCGCATCGGCAATGCTCAACCGGGCACTGCCGGTCAGGGCAAACTCCACAAACCAGCCGGTTGAAAAGGTGACGCCCAGCCCCAGCCCATCCTTATAGAAAGAAACGGTCTCTTCCCACCGGGTACAGTAAAGAATTGTGTTGGCATTTTTAAGAGGGCAGCGCATGGTGAAGGTGTCCTGTTGAATTTGACGCGAATCAGGCTGGTAATGTCACAGATTTCAGAAAACGGGCTTTTTTATCCCCTTAACAGCATTTTTTATAACAGAAAAAGTCGCCCCTGCGCAACCTGTTTCCCCACCGCTCTGGCTTCGGATCCCGATCCCGATTTCGATAGCGATAGCGATTTCGATTTGGAGGGGCCAAACCTTTTTATTGACACTCCCGTGGAATTTGCATATTTTCCTTCAGCCTGAATTTTTAACTTTTTCGTTTGCCTTTGGATCACAGACGCCAGGCGGAACAACCACATACGGGAACGCCATTGAAAGTCGCCCTGCTTGCCTCCCCCTATCCCCTGGCCGAGGGACCCTCTCCGCCCCTGGGTCTTTGCTATGCCGCAGCCGCTTTTGAAGCTGCCGGGGCCGATGTCCGCATCTTTGACTACATGGTCCGGGCCTGGTCCCCGGAAAAGATGGAAGCCGAGCTGTCGGCCTTTGGCCCGGATGTCATCGGCACCAGTTCGGTGACCCTGAACTTCAACGCCGCGGCCAATCTGCTCAAAATCGCCAGGCAGCTTTTTCCCGAGGCTATTACGATCATGGGCGGCCCCCATGTGAGCTTTGATTACGGGAACACCCTGACCCGGTTCCCTGAAATTGACCTCATCGTGGTGGGCGAGGGAGAAGCGACCATTGCCGAGCTGACGCCGGTCATCAGGGACCGCAAGGCGTGGCCCGGCATTGCCGGCATCGCTTTCAAAGAGGGCGAGGCCGTGCGCTTTACCGGCCCCCGGGAACTGATTGGCGACCTGGATCGCCTTCCCCTGCCGGCCCGGCACCTTCTGCCAATGTCCCGGTACCTGGCCATGGGGTTTCCCGCAAGCATCATCACCAGCCGGGGATGTCCGGGCAAATGCATCTTCTGTCAGGGCCGCCGCATGGTGGGCAGCCGGGTGCGCAACCGCGATCCCCGGCGCGTGGTGGATGAGATTGAAAGCCTGCTGGCTTTCGGGTTTGAACGGATCAACTTTGCCGACGATTTTTTCACCTCCAACCCCCGCCGGGTGCGGGCGGTCTGCGCTGAAATCGAGCGCCGGAACCTGAAGTTCTGCTGGACGGTGTTTGCCAGGGCCGATTCGGTGACCCCGGAACTGCTGGCGCAAATGCGCCATGCCGGGTGCGACACCATCTTTTTCGGTTTTGAATCCGGCGACCAGGAGATGCTGGACCGCATCGGCAAAACCATCACCCTGGACCGGATTCGCCGGGCCGTGGCCGATTCCAAAGCCGCGGGCATGCGGGTGTTCGGCTCCTTTATCGTGGGCCTTCCCGGAGAAACCGCCGAGACCCTGGCCGCGTCGGACCGCTTTGCCAGGGAACTGGGCGCGGAGTACGGCTATCACTTTCTGGTGCCGTTTCCCGGCACCGATGTAAAAGAGCATATCGGCGACTACGATCTTGAACTGCTTTCCAACAACTGGGACGAGTTTGACGCCAACCGGTCCATCGTGCGCACCTCTTCTTTAAGTCCGCAAGCGATCGAACAGTTCGTGGAGGAGTGCTACTTTAAAGAAATTCGACAAGACGAGAACCGGATCGAAAGAGAGTTTTACAAAGGGACGTTAAGCGAGGCCGACCAGCTGCGCCACCTGGGAAAGCAGAAAATGGAGATTGTGTTTGGCCTGCTCTCACATGACCTTGTGGAAACGGCCCCGTCCTTTGCCCTGGGCAACGGTACGCCGCCCGCGGCGGCCCTTTCCCAATACCTGGCTGCTGCCCTGAACAAGCCCCTGGATTTTGTTCAACTGAGCATTCAACAGCTGTTTGATCTCGGTTACCTGCACTTTATCGAAAAAGACCGCCAGGCCGTGTGGCAGTGGCGGTAGCAGCACTCCCTCCGGCCCCCTGCCTGCTGTATGTTTGTGCACGCATTACATGCTCATGATGTACCTGCTTTGAGCCATTATCCATCCCCGTTCTTTCTCAGACCCCAAAGTTTTGCTGTTATTTATCCGTAAACATGTTAAGCTGTTTGACATAGCATACCTTAATGGTCTAGAAGGAAATAAGTAAAAAAAGCCCGTGTGTTTTGCAACAGGCCGGGCTGTTTTATTCATCCGTAAAAAAAGGAGGCAGGCAATGGCACGAAAGGCGACACAGATTTCAATGGATGCGGCGTTCAAGCAGATTCTCAAGGACCAGGGATTTTTAACCAAAAAGGATCTGGACAAGCTGAACGCCAAGATCGACCGCCTGGAGAAGGCTGTTAAAAAGGCGGCAACCGCAAAGGCGGCCGCCACCGCCCAGAAACGGGCCGTCAAAGGCACCGGGCTGCGCCGGACGTCCGCCACCAGCACGGTGCTGGAAGCGGTTCAGCGCAGCAAGAAGGGGGTCACCTTTGCCGCGTTGCAGAAAAAGACCGGGTTTGAGGAAAAGAAACTGCGCAATATCATTTTCAGGCTTCACAAACTGGGCCAGCTTGAGCGGGTGGGCCGCGGCGTATACGTGGCGGTAAAATAAAAGGCGGGCGGGGTTTTTGTTCGACAGCGGCAGCGGCAGCGGAAACGGAGAGGTAAATGACAAACGGCGCCGGTCTTGACGTCGGCTCACGGGTAAGCGGTTACCGGGTAAAACAGGTTATTGCGTTTGACGATATTCAATCGCTGGTTTACGAACTGGTGCACGAGGCCACCGGCGCGCAACACCTGCATATCGCCAACGCCGACAGGGAAAACACGTTCGGCGTAGGCTTCAAGACGGTTCCCAGGGACTCCACCGGGGTGGCCCATATCCTGGAACATACCATTCTGTGCGGGTCGGAAAAATATCCGGTGCGGGACCCGTTTTTCTCCATGATCCGGCGCAGCTTGAATTCCTTCATGAACGCCTTTACTGCGTCGGACTGGACCCTGTATCCCTTTGCCTCTCCCAATAAAAAAGATTTTTACAACCTGGCCGATGTCTACCTGGACGCCGTGTTTTTCCCCCTGCTGACCGAGCTTGCTTTCAAGCAGGAGGGCCACCGCCTGGAGGTGGTAAAGGCGGCCGAAGGCCAGGGAGCGCCGGAGCTTGCCTACAAGGGCGTGGTCTATAATGAGATGAAGGGGGCCATGTCATCGCCGGACCAGGTGATGTCCCGTGCCCTGACCGCCGCTCTTTGCCCGGACACCACCTACAGCAACAACTCCGGCGGTGATCCGGCGGTGATCCCGACACTGACCTGGGAGCAGCTGCGGGATTTTCACCGGCGTCACTACCATCCCAGCAACGCTTACTTTTATACCTACGGCGACATTCCCCTGCAGGAGCACCTGGCCTATATCAACGACCACGCGCTTTGCCGGTTTTCCCGTATCGACCCCGATACGCAGGTGGCGTCCCAGCCCCGGTGGCAGGTCCCCCGGCAAGTGGCCCACGCCTATCCGCTGGCGCCGGACGAAGACCCGGCAAAAAAATACCAGGCCTGCGTGGCCTGGCTCATGGCCGATGTGCAGGAGAGCTTTGACGTGTTCGTCCTGGTATTGCTGGAGCAGGTACTGCTGGGCAATCCCGGGGCACCCCTGTACAAGGCCCTGATCGATTCCGGCCTGGGAAGCGCCCTTTGCGATGGCACGGGATACGACCCGGACATGAAGGACACCCTGTTTGCCTGCGGCCTGAAGGACGTGGGAAAAGACGACGCCGAAGCCGTGGAAAAGATCATTGTCGACACCCTGACCGATGTGGCGGACCGGGGTATTGATCCGGAGCTGGTGGAATCGGCCATTCACCAGATTGAGTTTCACCGCCGGGAGATATCCAACACGCCCTATCCCTACGGCATCAAGCTGTTGCTGACCCTTTGCGGCAGCTGGCTTCACGGCACCGATCCCGCCGAGATCATTCAACTTGACCCCTACCTGGAACGCCTGACCGGGGAAACCGGCCGGGGACCGTTTCTGGAAAATTCGATCCGGCGGTGGTTTTTAAACAACCCCCACCGGGTGCGTTTTACCCTGGAACCGGACATGGAAATGGGGGCCAGGGAACAGGCCGAAGAAGAGCGGGAACTGGCCCGTGTCGCCGCGTCCCTCTCCCCTGAAGCACTGGACAAGATTCAACAGGATGCCCGGGAACTGGACGCCCTTCAGATGACCGATGAGGACCTTACGGTTCTGCCCACCCTGACGCTTTCCGACATTGACGCGTCGGTCCGGACCGTGGCCCCGGTCATGGCGGCCGAGCCCCTGCGCTGTTATGACCAGCCCACCTCCGGTATCCTATATTATACGTCGGCTGTGGGCATCGACCGGCTTTCGCCGGACCTGCTGCCCCTGGTCCCCTTCTTCTGCGCGGCACTTCCCCGCATGGGCACACGCCGGCACGATTATGTGGCCCTGGAGCGGCTGATCGACATGCACACCGGTGGCCTTGGCCTGTCGGCCCAGGCCCGGACCCGGTACGGGGAAACGGGCGAATGTATTCCCTACATCTCGTTTTCCGGAAAGTGCCTGGACCGGAAGATCGAGCAAATGTTCGATCTTGTGCGGGAACTGCTGTGCGACTACAGTTTTGCCGACCATCAGCGGCTTGGCCAGCTGGTGGCCGAGTACCGGGCCCACATGGAATCGGCCGTGGTCCACAACGGCCACCGGTACGCCATCTCCCTGGCGTCACGGCACGTTTCTTTTGCCAGCCATCTTTCCGAGATGTGGCACGGCATTGGCCAGCTGCAATACTTCAAGTCCCTGACCGCCGACCTGGAAGGGCCCGCCCTGGCCGCCATTGCAGACAGGCTTTGCCTGATTGGACGGAACCTCTTTTCAAAAGAAAACCTTCAAGTCGGCCTGGTCGGCCATGGAAAGGGTCTGGACACGGCCTCCGGTCTGGCCCGGGCCATGGTGGAAAACCTGGGAGCCGGCGCGATGCCGGCTGAATTCAGGGGGCAGGCCATTGAACATGACACGCAGCCGCCCAGGGAGGGATGGTACACTTCCACGGCAGTGTCCTTTGTGGCATCGGTTTTTCCCACCATTCGCATGGACCACGAAGACGCGCCCGTGCTGGCCGTGATCAGCAAACTGCTGCGGTCCACGTTTCTTCACCGGGAGATACGGGAAAAGGGCGGTGCCTACGGCGGGTTTGCCCTGTATAACCCGGAAGACGGCCGGTTCTGTTTTGCCTCCTACCGGGACCCCCACATTCGGGCCACGCTGGAGGTCTACACACGGGCCGTGGCCTATATTCAGTCCGGTGACTACACAGACGAAGAGATCACCGAGTCCGTGCTTCAGGTCTGCTCGGACATCGACAAGCCCGACACCCCGGCCGAAGCCGCTACCCGGGATTTTTACCGAAAGCTTGTCGGCGTTACCGATACCTGCCGGCAGCGGTTCAAGGAAGGGGTGCTGACCGTGACCAGGGAAAAGGTCAGGGCCGTGGCCCTGCGCCATTTTCCCACCGGACAGGAGCACTGTGGAACGGTGGTGATCTCTTCGGAGGCGCTGCTGAAAAAGGCCAATACCCGGCTGGCTTCCCCCCTGGCGCTTCACCACATCTGAGGCACAAGATTGTCCGGCGGCCTTGACATTATTTTTCTTAGTGCCTATATTTCTACTTATTCAGCGGTTCGCGCCGGTCGGTCATGAGACGCCGGCATGTCGACGAGCCGCTGCCATCTTTTCATTATAATAAAATTCCAAGGAGGTTTGTCATGGCGGAACGATTTCAGATTTATAAATGCGAGTTATGCGGAAATATCGTGGAGGTGATGTTCGGCAGTGACGGTACCCTGGTATGCTGCGACCAGCCCATGAACCTGATGACGGAAAACACCGTGGACGCGGCCAAGGAAAAACATGTGCCGGTGATTGAAAAGTCCGGCGACAAGATTACGGTCAAGGTGGGCAGCGTTGCCCATCCCATGGAGGAGAAGCATTACATTCAGTGGATCGAGCTGATCGCCGATGGAAAGAGCTATACCCAGTTCCTCAAGCCCGGAGACGCGCCCGAGGCCGTTTTTGTGATGGCCGCGGACAAGATCACGGCCAGAGAGTACTGCAACCTTCACGGCCACTGGAAGGCCGACATGTAAACTGCCTGGCCGGCGGATGCTTTGTCGCCGCCGGCAGAGACAAGGAGGGCGTTATGACCACACCTCAGCACTGCCCGGGATTCGAGCAGTTCAAACACCTGAAGTCCTTCAGTTGTAATTGTCCCAACTGCGGGGAGTCCAAGGAGATCTTTTCCGACGAGTTTGACCGGACCCACAAATGTGATAAGTGCGGCCAGGAGATCGACTTTACCCAGTGCAAGATGGAGGGCGGAGCCTAGCCCGGATATTTCATGAATGTTTCGACATGGATAAATAGTTACATCAAACACAGCCTGTTGCGATAATATTCAGACGGTTTTGCAAAATACAAACTGTCTGAGCGGTTTGATGTCTTTTCCGTCGATTTCTATGTCGAAACATTCACCCTTCGGGCGAGCCGCCTTGGCCGCATCTGCTGTGTTGCAGGCCGCTCGCGGTAGATTGACTACAGCTTCGCGTCCTGCGCCTTACATCTGCGGCCAAATCAACTCGTGAAACATCCGGCCTAGCCCGAACATTTCATGAAATATTCCAGTTCGTCTGGTATTGACCTGTTTCTCGCGCCGGTCATGGCTGCTTGCGGCCATGACCGGCCCTTTTTTGCGGAGTCGTGAGTGTTGATGGGAAACGGGACCGGAGAAGATCGAAGCAGAACACGAAAGGCAACATTCAGCCTGACATGGCTTGCGCGACCATCTTCATGTGTTCCGTCTTGATGCATCTGTTCATGATTACGCGAAGCCCGGCCGCCTCGGCTTTTCGCGCGGCTTTGTTGTTGACAACGCCCACCTGCATCCATACCACCCTGGCGTTTACGGCAATGGCCTGGTCCACGATGGGTTCCACCATGTCGGGCCTTCGAAAGATGTTTACAATCTCTATGGGAAACGGCACAGCGGCCAGATCCGGATAAACGGTTTGCCCCAATATCTCTTTTTGAAGAGGGTGGACCGGCACCATCCGGTATCCGGCGCCCAGAAGATAGGCGGCGACCTTATGGCTGTCCCGCTCCGGCTTGTGGGAGATGCCGACCACGGCCACGGTTGTGTGGTTTTTTAAAACCGCCCGAATCTCCTTTTCCGGCACGTTGCAGGCCGGCACCTCGCACTGAATATTCATTTCAGGCCCCCTGTGATGGTTTGAAAAAAGACTGTAGCCAAAACAGTCAGCCGGGTCAACTACAACAGCATTGACACATGCCGCCGCGTTCCCTATGATACTCCCTGCGTTTTATCGGCTGTACAGAATGATCGAGCACAGAAAGGTGTTGTTAATGAAAATGCGATCCACCCCGATGGTGTGTATGATGGCAGTGGGCCTGTGGCTGTCTCTGTATACCGGCGTGATCGGCTTTGGCGTGGAGCGGTATCAATACCTGCAATGCGTGGAGTCGGACCGCACCGACGTGGAGTGGCGCCTTGAAACGGGCGGCCAGACCCGGCTGGTCTACGTGGAAAAAGAAGAAAAGTCGGTTACCACCATTGATGCGGACTTTGCCACCATTTGCTGGGAAACGGTCCGGCCGGAAGAAAACACGAAAGTGAGAGCGGAAAGAAAAGGCAACGTGATCCGCCTGACCGGTACCTTTCAGGGAAAAACGGTCAACCGGGAGTTTCCCATTGACGACAAACCCTGGTACCAGGCCACCACCCTCTGCTTCCGCCCTTTTGTGACCTCCGGCGACGAGAAGCTGGAGTTCTGGATCCTGCGGCCTTCCACCCTTGAACCCCACCGGCTGGTGGCCCGGAAAAAGGGGGTGGACCGATGGCCGGTGCTGGGTGAGCCGGCAGAGGTTCAGCAGGTCAGAATCGGCCTGCCCGGAATGCTGGCCCCGCTGTGGAGCGGAGACTACTGGTTTCGAAAAACCGACGGTGTTTTTGTGAAATATGAAGGACCCAACGGCCCGCCGGGCAGCCCCACCGTGGTGGTGGACCTGGTCCGCGTCCTGTAATCTTTTTTTATCCATCTTTCCCCCGCGCGAGGTTGTCATGAGAATCGGGCCGGTTTTTCTGGCGGGACGCACCATTCTTGCTCCCCTGGCCGGCATTACCGATGCCCCTTTCCGCCGGCTGGCCAAGGCAGCCGGCTGTGCCCTTGTCTACTCCGAGATGGTCAGCAGCCACGGTCTTTTTTACCAGTCTGAAAAAACCGGGGCCATGCTGCGCACCACTCCTGAAGAAGCCCCCTTTGCCGTCCAGATTTTCGGCGGAAAACCCGCTGTCATGGGCCGGGCCGCCGCAATGGTCCAGGCCTCCGGTGCTCACATGATCGACATAAATTTCGGCTGCTCGGTAAAAAAGATTTTAAAATCCGGAGCAGGGGCGGCCCTGATGAAGGACCTGCCCCTGGCCGCGGAGGTGATCCAGGCGGTGCGGGACGCCGTCTCCATTCCCCTGACCATCAAGATGCGAAGCGGCTGGAACCCGGACGGCAGCGATGCCTTTCACCTGGCCGAAATTGCCGAGGCCCGGGGCGTCAACGCCGTGGCCCTTCACCCCCGCACTGCCACCCAGGGGTTCGGGGGCACGGCCGACTGGTCCCTGATTGCCGCCTTAAAACAGCGGACCGGCCTGCCGGTGATCGGCAACGGGGACATTGTTCTCCCGGAAGATGCCCGGCGCATGCTGGACCAGACCGGGTGTGACGCGGTGATGGTGGGCCGGGCCGCCATCGGGGCGCCCTGGATTTTTAAACAGATCAATGCCTGCCTGGCCGGCAAACCGGTTGTGGAACCTTCCCTGGAGCACCGGTTTGAGGTGATGTCCGAATATATCAACGCCATGGTGGCGCATTATGGTGAGGACCTTGCCTGCCGGGTGATGCGCAGCCGCCTGGGCTGGTTTACCAGGGCCATGCCCCACGGCACCCTGTTTCGCGAGTCGATCAGGCGGATTGAGACAAAAGACCAGGTCCTGGCCGCCGTGTCCGATTACAGGGAGCGCCTGGCTGCCGGTGGTTTTTTGCCGTGAGGATTGTCTTTTACCGGCAGACGAGTGTATGTTGTAGTTTCTGGATCTTTTCTAATTTAGCGGGTGCACAGGATTCAAGGGGTCGAGGGTCCAAGGGGTTGTTGTTGAAAGACTTATCAGGGGCCCCTTTCAAAACCATCGGCAGCACGAAAAAAGTATGCAAATCGTTTACTGCAACTAATCGGGAGATGAACCTGATTTTTTAATGCCCGGCTCTTTTCCGGGCCGATTTAACGATCAACAGGAGAAGACAATGAAAAAGAGAGCAGCGGTGTTTCTGTGTGTGTTGAGCCTGGTGCTGCTGACCGTGGCCTGCGGCGGCAAGTATTCGGACATCATCAGCGTCAACAAGCAGTTTGCCAAGGTGATGGAGACTTACGTGACTGCCTTGGAAAAGGCAGAAAGTGCAAAGGATGTGGCGGCCGCCATTAACCGGTTTGCCGATGGCATGGAATCGCTGGCGCCGGAGATGAAGGCGATCAACAAGAAGTACCCGGAACTCAGAGGGGATGGGGATCTGCCCGAGGAGCTGGAGCAGTCCCGGAAGGAGACCGAGGCCGTCAGCCAGCGGTATGCCGAATCCTTCATGAAGATGATGCCCTACATGGCAGATCCCGATGTGCAGGCGGCCCAGATGCGACTGTCAAAAGTGATGAGTGAGATCGGCCAGGAGTAGGGGTTATTCCTTCTGGGTTTTTTCCAAGGTAGTGGGTACACAGGATTCAAGGGGTCGAGGGTCCAAGGGTTTGTTATTGAAAGATTTACCAAGGCCCTGTACCGGTTTTTGTTACTGTTCTATTGTTATTGCAAAAAAGTTGAATTATTGGTGAATAATCGCCTGATTTCAATTTATAAACCGAAAGTTTCGGTGTTTGTAAAGTTTTTGTTTACAGTCAGTGGTGTCCAAAATAGCTCCCAAAAGGACTTTTAAGCTTTATAATCATCTGAATTTACAAATTATAAAAATAAGACTGAAAACCAGGTTGCCTCTGGAGAAATAAATTTTTTATACACCCCGTCGGGGCATTAATGGCAGGCCCCGCCCATTGCAGCGCAGCCGAGCGTAAACGCTTTTTTCGGGGGAAAAGCGGGCAGGCTGTTTGAGCACCGCGAAGCGGGCGAGTTCCTGCCCGCGCCGAAAAAAGCGTTTGCGCGAGGGAAGCCGAAGGCCAAGCTGCACGGGCCGGTTCTTTTGGTACTTTTCTTGCCGCCAAGAAAAGTACACGGATAAGCAGGATAAGGGAGATAGTCTTTGAGAGCGCAGCCGTAAAGACAATTCGATTTCGATCCCGATCCCGATTTCGATTTGGATAAACAACCGGGGATCTGCCCTGCCGTGATTAAAACCGTTTTGGGACAATAATGGTTTACAGTATTTTATTTGATCACTTGAACCCTTGGCCCCTTTTAAAACCATCGACAACACGAAAAAAGTATGCAAATCGTTTACTGCAACTAATCGGGAGACGAAGCCTTTTTTCTCAGGCTTTCCAGCAGGGCGTCGATGCGCCGGTGGTTGTCCGGTGCCCCGATATAGGTGCGGAACAGCCACTCCTGGGTTTTCATGGCCCCGCCCAGATCCTGGTTTAAAAGCGCATTGGACAACTCCTTGGTTTCCCGCAGGCACTGGCGGTCGTACGCGGCCATGGATTTGGCGATGGCCATGACTGACGCGACAAGTTTTCCTTCCGGAAACACACGGCTTACATATCCCATCTGCTCGGCCTCGGCGGCCCCGTAAATCCGGCCGGTCAGGGCCACCTCCTTTGCCCGGCCCAGGCCGATGATCCGCCAGAGGGGGTCTAAAATGGGCGTCAGGGAGAGGGCGATTTCCCGCTGGCCGAATTTGGCCCGTTCCGACGCATAGCGGATGTCGCACATCATGGTCAGGTCAAACCCGCCGGCAATGGCCGGTCCTCCCACTGCCGCGATCACCGGCTGGCCGCAGAACAGGACGGCCCGGTAGGCCCGGTGAAACAGGGCCGTGAAGTCCTCGTTGCTGTTTTTTTCAATGGTGCGGATAAAATTGAGGTCAAACCCGGCGGAAAAAAAGTGCTCTCCGCCGGTGAACACCACCACGTGAACATCAGGGTCGGCGTCCAGTGCGGTAAACACGGCCTCGACCTCGGCCAGCACCTCCGGGGAGAGGGCGTTTTTCTTTTCCGGCCGGTCAATGGTCACCAGGGCCACCCGGTCGGTGATCTCCAGCTTCAGGTAGGTGTTTTTCATTCGTGATCTCCCGTTTATGAACGGCCGTTTGTCCCTGAATGCCGGAAAAGCGACGGTGTCAGGGCCAGAATCAGAACGGCGCCCACCGGTCCATTGACCACGAAGACCGCGGCGGAAAACAGCAGGGTCACGGCCGTGATGTCGTTAAAGGTCAGGGCTTTCAAAGCCGGTGGATAGACCGCGAAAAAGATCAGCTCCAGGCCGCACAGCACCACCAGCGCCCACCCGGCCCACCGTCGCAGTTTCCACGCGCCAAAGGCGCAGGCGACAAACGGAGCCATGAAAAGCACATGCTTGACGCCCAGAACGGTCAGCTGGGAGGCCGGCAGGTTGGGGTCGGTGGAGAGCCATATCACCCCTTTTAACAGGGCCATCCATCCGGCCAGCCACACAGGCCAGGGAAAGTCGGTGTTCATGCGTTCGGCAATGGAACGGTTGTTGTGGGTCATGGCGTATTCTCCTTGTGTTTCTTCGGTTGCTGTCGGTCGGAACCGTTGCGTCGGATCATGGCCGGTCCGGAAGGACCGCGGGGTCGTTGTCCGGGCTGACGATATAGCGTTTCCCCTTTTCCTCAAACACCACCACGCCGTCCAGGTAGGCCACATCGCCGTGGGCGTCGTGGGCCAGGCCCAGCAGGTACTCCCGGGCCACGAACAGGTTCCAGTCGTGGGTGATGCAGATATCCACGGTCTTTTCGCCGGTGCTCCCCGTGTCCAGCCGGTGGTGCCAGAATCCGGCCATTCGCCCGGCGATGTCGGAGGGGTGATCAATGATTTCAGGTGAAATGCGGCCGGCAAACCACTGGGTAAAAAAGTCGGAAAGCGTTTTGCACACCTCCAGGAACCGGTGGGCGTTTCTCACGTAATAGGGGGACAGGGTCTCTTCAATGACCGTGTGCCGGGTTTGGCCCCCGGCCGCCACGTGGCCCTTGTCGATCAGGTAGGCGGTTTCGATGCACCGGCCTATGAAGCTTGAGAAAAACGAGACCGGCGCGCCCGGTGGCAGGGCCTTTCCCCAGGCATGGGCGATCTCCTTTCCCTCTTCGGTGAGTTCCATGAAGGGCTCGCCGGCCGGGTGCTCGGCATAGCGCCGGGCCGAGTGGCGCATCACCACCACCAGCCGGGAGGTGCCGGGCCGGTTGTAAAGACGTTCCAGCAGGCGGGCCATGGCCAGGCCGTAAGGTTGTGTCGTTGTCATGCGTTGCTCCGTTGCCCGTTTGCCTTGACGGCAGGGCGCTTTTCAGGCATCATGAACCCGTAAAAACGGCCTGTTCGCCCGCAGACAAACAAGCCCCGGTGGAAAGAAAATGATGCCGCACAGCAACCGAATACCACTATTTGTAGAAACAATCAAATCGATCAAAGAGACGATTATCACCAACATCGTGCTCACCGGCCAGGTGCCGGCCCCGACCTTTGAGGAGGCCCAGCGGGCCGATATGCTGCTGGAGCGGTTCTCCACGGCCGGCATTGAGTGCGCCGCCGATGGCATGGGCAACCCGGTGGGTATTATTAAGGGGAAAGACCCGGACAAACCGCCCCTGTTCGTGGTGGCCCACCTGGACACGGTGGCGAACCGGGACGTGGACCATAACTACACGGTAAAGAAAAACACCATCATCGGCCCCGGCATCATGGACAATTCCGTGGGCATCGGCGTGCTGGCCTCTCTTCCCGATATTCTTCGGGCACTGGACCTCTTCTTTGCGTCGGACATCGTGCTGGCCGGGGTGGTCCGCTCCATCGGCAAGGGCAACCTGGAGGGCATCCGGTTTCTGCTGGACCACTGGCGGACCCCGATCCGCGGGGCGGTCTGCATCGAGGGCCACAAGCTCGGCCGGATCAGCTATTTTTCCGAAGGGCTGAAGCGCTGTGAAATCGAGTGCAGCGTCACGCCGGGCGCCGGCCTTAAACACAAGTCTCCGCCCAATGCCATTCTCGTGTTAAACGAGGTGATCAACCAGATTCTGGAACTGCGCCTGCCCCAGCGGCCGCTTACCCGGGTGGTGATCGGCCGGATTCGGGGCGGCACCAAGCACGGCACCGCGGCCCTGGAGGCCCGGCTCAGCCTCGAGATTCAGAGCGACCATGCCGATATGGTGACCGCTGTCTGCAACGACATTCAAGACATCGTGGCCGGCCTGGCCCATGAGTATCATGTGCATCTTCGAATGAAGAACATCAGCGAACAGCTGCCGTCGCGCCTGCGGTTCAGCCATCCCCTGGTCAAGGCCACGGTGGAGGTGATGAAGCGGCTCAAGCTGGAGCCGGTGGCCCTGCCCAGCGAGTCGGAGCTGTCCGCCTTTCTGTCGAGAAACATACCGGCGGTGACCCTGGGCATCACCTACGGTGAGGAGGCCTTTGCGCCGGAGCTTTCGAAAATCCGGATCGAGCCCATGTTCCGGGGCATCGCCCAGATCGTGGGCGTGATGCTGGCCATTGACGACGGAGTGTGCGATGAACCGGCCCTGGATTGAAACCAATACCCTGCACCACTCCGCGTTCAGCGATATCGGTGCCCTGGTGGAGGCCAAAGAGAAAAAAGGCCTGACCATCTCCCTCTGCCTGCCCACCCTCAACGAGGAAAAGACCATTGCCAAGGAGATCGTTATTTTAAAGTCGGAGCTGGTGTCCCGCCATCCCCTGATCGACGAGATCGTGGTGGTGGATTCGGGCTCTGAGGACAACACCCTTGGGGAGGCCGCGGCCTACGGCGCCAGAACCTATGCCGCCGACGAGATCCTGCCGGACCTGGAGCGGTTTTCCGGCAAGGGGGAGAACCTGTGGAAAGCCCTCTACGTTACCGAAGGAGACATTCTCGTCTACCTGGACGCGGACATCAAGAACATCCATCCGCGGTTTGTCTACGGCCTGGTGGGCCCCCTGATCACCACCGACACCATCAGGTTTTCCAAGGCCTTTTACGATCGGCCCATCGCCCTGGATCAAAAAAAAGTGGTGGCCAGCGGCGGCGGCCGGGTCACCGAGCTGGTGGTGCGACCCCTGTTTTCGCTTTTTTTTCCCGAACTGGCCCAGCTGCTTCAGCCTCTGTCCGGAGAGTATGCCGGTTACCGGTCGGTGTTTGAAAAGATTCCCTTTCCCATCGGCTATGGCATTGAGACCGGCATGATTCTTGATATCTACAGAAAGTGGGGGCTGGGTGTCATGGCCCAGGTGGACTTAGACAAGCGGGTCCACCGGAACCAGGACACCAGGGCCCTGGGCCGCATGGCGTTTACCGTAATGAAAACCTTTTTTGACCGGATTGAAAAACTGGGCCGCATCACCTTGACCCGCAGGCTGTTTGAGGAGATGATCCAGTTTGTTCTGGTCAACAACGAACATGTTCCGGACATTCATACCATGGTCCTCAACGAGCGCCCCCCCATGGTGGAGATCGCGGCATATCAACGGAAGTTTTCACAGCGGAAATGAGACAGACCCTTGCGAAATGATTTATTGATCGACACTCACGGCCGGCGCATCACCTACCTGCGTGTTTCCGTCACTGACCGGTGCAACCTGAACTGCATCTACTGCAACCCGTCCCGGTATGCGAAAAAGCTGGCCCATAGTGATATCCTGACCTATGAGGAGCTTCTTTCCATTATCGAGGCCGGTGCCGGGCTGGGCATCACCAAGGTGCGCATCACCGGCGGCGAACCCCTTGTTCGAAAGGATGCCTGTGATTTTATCGGCAGTGTGTCAGCCATCAGCGGCATCACGGATCTGTCCCTGACCACCAACGGCGTGGTGCTGGCCGACTGCGCCGGCAGGTTGCGGAAGGCCGGCGTCAATCGCATCAACATCAGTCTGGACACCCTGGACCGACGGCGGTTTAAAACCATCACGGGCCATGACCGGTTTGACCGGGTCTGGAAGGGCATACAGGCGGCCCTGAAGGCGGGGTTTTCCCCTGTGAAGCTGAACATGGTGGTGATGCGGGGCATCAATGACGACGAGGTGGCCGACTTTGCAAGGCTGGTGCTCAAGTGGCCTGTTCACGTCCGGTTCATCGAACAGATGCCGGTGGAAACCCGGCTGGCTGATGCCGAGGCGCCGCTGCTCGGTCCTGATATTCAGGCGCGTATTGCCGATGTGGGCCGCATGGTGCCCATCGGAGATACCGGTGACGGCTCCACGGCCCAGCGGTTTACCATTGACGGCGCCATGGGAGAAATCGGTATCATTCGCCCGGTGAGCTGTCATTTCTGCAAAACCTGTAACCGGCTTCGCCTGACCGCGGACGGCAGGCTGCGGCCCTGTCTGATGTCCGACCGGGCCGTTGACATCAAGGGCCCGTTGCGCGGCGGTGCCTCTTTGTCTGAGATCGAAGCGACATTCCGGGAGGCGGTGCGCCTGAAACCGGGGGGCCATAACGCCGTGGGAACAAACGGCTCCCGTCTGCCCAGGGAGATGTGGTGCATTGGTGGATAACCTGAACGCCAGTGATCTTTTAACCATTTATGCTGATCTTCGGCAGACGGCCCGGCAAATGGCGGAGGCCGGCCCGCAGCCGGACTTTTACCGCGATTTTGCGGTGGCCGTGGCCCGCTCCCGCCGGGACCTTGAAACCAGCGTCTATCTGGGGGAGCTGGCTGAAACGATAAGATCCCGTTCCCCCGGCAACCTGGGCCATGGCCTGGGCCACGCCTGGCAGGTGGCCCTGGACGCGGGCGCCGTGGCCGCGGTGGAGGCGGAGCAGGCCGGCTGTTCTTCGGCGGAAACAATTCACATGGTGCTGCTGGCCCATTGCGCGGGGCTGCTGCATGACATTGCGCGAAGCGCTCCGGACCATGCCGCCGAAGGGGCACGGGTGGCACACCGGCACCTGGAACGTGCCGGCGTGCTGGATGGTTCGGGCATCGACCTGGTGACCTTTGCCATCCGTCACCACGAGGCGTTCAAACCGGTGCCGCCGTCACCGTCGACGGCCGGCCACATTGTTTCCGGCAGCCTTTATGACGCGGACAAGTTCCGGTGGGGGCCGGACAATTTCACCCATACCCTGTGGCAAATGATACAAACGGCACCGCCCCCGCTCCCACGGTTCGTGGGGTATTACCCCAGGGCCATGGCGGTGATTGCCGACATCAAAACCACCTTTCGCACCCGCACCGGCCGGGCTTACGGCCCGCAGTTCATCGACATGGGGCTTGATATCGGCAACCGGTTGCTGGCGGTGATCCGTTCCCGTTACGGCCACCTGTTGCCGTGAGCCTGTCCATCCGGGACCGGGCGGGCAAAAAAATTGTTCTTCCTTTAAAATAGGGTATTGACAGGCAATCGGTGTTTTGTTATAGCTGTTAGCGGAAAAACGGTTTGTCGCCGTTGGTCCACAGGCGCATATACCGGGGGAGTTCCATCCAACAACAACTTTTAGAGGAGAGGTGTACACCATGACAAAGGCTGAATTGATTGACAAGATGGCCGCGGATGCAAAGATTACCAAGATGGCCGCGGGCAAAGCCCTTGACGCTTTCATGGACGGCGTGACAAAGGCGCTCAAGAAAAAGGAAGGCAAGGTCACACTGGTCGGCTTCGGCACCTTTGCCAAGGCCCATCGCAAGGCACGCACCGGCAGAAATCCCCAGACCGGCAAACCCATCAAGATCAAGGCGTGCAACGTTGTAAAATTCAGACCTGGTAAAAAGCTTCGGGACGATGTGTAGTCATTGATGTCACCGGGGGGGCGGCACTCCCGCCCCCCGCTCCTCTTTTCCCGGCCTTTCCCGTTTTGTCCCGCCATCGGCCGGAAACTGTTCAATCCGCCATGTTTAAAAATTTTCCGTCACTGTTCCGTTGCCGGCCCCGGGCCTGCCCGGCCCAGAAGGAGAGCAGACTGTTTTACACATAAACCCTGTCGCGGTGTTGCCGTCATGCGGTACTGTTTTGCATTAACGGATAAAAGGGGGTCTTTGTGAAAACCGACGTGCCTACCCCGGTGCCGCCGCATGGCAAAACCGGCCAGTTCGGGCTGCTGTCGACCCGGCGGTTTCTTCCTTTTTTCGGCACCATGTTTTTCGGCGCTTTTAACGACAACGTGTTCCGCAACGGCCTGATCGTACTGATCGCCTTTGGCGCCGGCCTTGCCGACAGCAGCAGCGCCAGCATTCTGGTCAACCTGGCCGCCGGCCTTTTTATTCTGCCCTTTTTTCTGTTTTCCGCCACTGCCGGCCAGATCGCGGACAAGTACGAGAAGGCGGTGCTGATTCGGGGGATCAAGCTTGCCGAGATCGGAATCATGGCCCTTGCGGCCGTTGCGTTTTATCTGAACAGCATTGCCCTGCTGCTGGCGCTGCTTTTTTTCATGGGGGTTCAGTCCACCTTTTTTGGCCCCATAAAATACAGCATCATTCCCGAACATCTCGAACCGGACGAAATCGTGGGCGGCAACGCCATGGTGGAGATGGGAACCTTTGTGGCCATTCTGCTGGGCCTGGTGGCCGGCGGCAAGCTGGCCCACCCGGACCGGCCCCTGCTCATCGGCGGGGCCGTTGTGGCCATCGCGGTATTCGGATGGGTTGCCAGCCGGTTTATTCCGGCATCACCGGCGCCGGCGCCGGACCTTGCGATCAATTTTAACCCCCTGACCCAGACCGCAAGGACCATCGGTTTCGGCCGCCGGGTTCACTCCGTGTTTCTCTCCATTCTGGCGGTGTCGTGGTTCTGGTTTCTGGGCATGGCCTATGTCACCCAGCTGCCCAACTTCACGGCCCGGGTGTTGTATGCCAACACTGATGTCTACATTCTGCTGATGGTGATGTTTACCGTGGGCATCGCCCTGGGATCGCTGCTCTGCGAAAAGCTGTCCGGCAGAAAGGTGGAGCTGGGCCTGGTGCCCCTGGGTTCCATCGGCTTGAGTATTTTCGGGTTTGACCTGTTTCTCTCCTGGACACCCCATCCCGTGGAGCCGCTCATGGGCATCCGGTCCTTTCTGGCCGCTGACGGGGCGTTTCGCGTGCTGGTCGATCTGCTGCTTATCGGTGTGTTCGGCGGGTTCTACTCGGTGCCGCTGTTTGCCTTTATTCAGAAGCGCACCGATCCCGCATACCGGGCACGGGTGATCGCGGCCAGCAATATTTTAAACGCCCTGTTCATGGTGGCGGCCAATGTTGCCGCCATTGTTCTTATCGGCATGGCCGGCCTCTCCATTCCCCTTTTTTTCGCGGTGCTGGCGGTGATGAACGTGGTGGTGGCCCTCTACATCTATACGGTGGTGCCCGAATTTGTGATGCGGTTTCTCATATGGATAATGACCCATACCCTCTACCGGGTGCGCCATACCGGCCTGGAGCATATTCCGGACGAGGGCCCGGTGGTGCTGGTCTGTAACCACGTGAGCTACGTGGATGGCCTGCTTATTGCCGGGGCCTGCCGCCGGCCGCCGCGCTTTGTCATGTACAAACCCATTTACCGGATGCCGGTGCTCAACTTTATCTTTCGTACCGGCAAGGCCATTCCCATTGATTCACAGAAAAATGACCCACGGACCTATGAGCAGGCGTTTGACCGCATCGCCCAGGCCTTAGACGACGGCCAGGTGGTCTGTGTTTTTCCGGAGGGCCGGCTGACGGCCAATGGAGAGATCGGAGAGTTTAAAACCGGCATTGAGAAGATTCTGGAGCGCAACCCCGTTTGCGTGGTGCCCATGGCCCTGCGGGGCATGTGGGGAAGTTATTTCAGCAGAAAGGGCGGAGAACCTCTTTCCAAGAAGCCCCGCCGGTTCTGGTCACGTGTGGAGCTGGCGGCCGGACCGGCCATGGCCCCTGAACAGGCAACCGCTGACGCGCTTCGGGCCGCTGTCATAAAGCTGCGCGGCGACCGGCGGTAAACCGAATATTTCATGAACTATTCAGGTTTGCTCAGGAAGCGCTTTTTTCCCTGGCAATGTCCGCGTACATGGAGTCCGGGTATTCGGACACGATTTGAGCGAAGGCCTTTTGGCTTTTTTCCGTTTCCCCCACCTGTTCATAGAGGCGGGCCAGGTTGAAGAGGGCCGTCTCCTTGTGGGCGGACACAGGTGTGGCCGCGATGGTTTCAAAGCAGTCGGCGGCGGCCTTCAGATCCCCGGCCGCTTCATGGGCATAGCCGAGACCGTTTAAGGCCAGGTGGTGAAGGGTCGGTTTGCCGGCCACGCTTTTAACGAGTTTTGTATAGACATCAACGGCGGCCGCCGCTTCCCCGGACCGGTAGAGCTGTTCCGCATAACGGAGTCCGGCAATCTGCCCGGCAACGGTGCGCGGGTATGTTTCGTAAACCGCCCTGTACTCATCCGTGCTGCCGGCCCCGGCGGCGTCCGCCCGGGCCGTGGCCGAAGCCAGCATATCCGATGCCTTGACCTCGGCCCGGGCGCCGAGGTAGAACACCCCGCCGGTTACCACGGCCACCGCGATCACCAGGCCGATAATGGCGGTGATCTGTTTTCTGTAGGTCTGGGCAAGCTGCATGGCTCTTGCCACAAACACCATGAATTTGTCCGGCTCTTCAAGTTCCCGTTTTCTCTCAAGGGAGATGCGACTGATTTTGGCCATGGTTTTTTGCTCCTTAATAGATCAACAATGAATCAACGAACGTATCCGCTTCCACCCGTGGTCCGGAATTTTTGCCCCGATCACCTGGCACACCTCGTATCCGCAGGCCGACCCCAGGGCCCCGCACCGGTCCAGGGAATAGCCGTTGACCAGCCCGTAAAGGAACCCGGCGGCCCACAGGTCGCCGGCGCCGGTGGTGTCGATGGCCGGGCAGTCGGTCTGCGGCTCGATGCGGATCACCTCGCCGGCGTGCGAAAGGTAACTGCCCAGGGCCCCGACCTTCAGGGCCGCAATGGTGACGTTTCTGGAGAGGCCGGCCAGGGCCTTTAACGCATCGGTGTGGCCGGTGTAGGCATGGGCCTCGTCCTCGTTGGCGATCAGAATGTCAACGTAGTCGGCCACAAGGGTTTCCAGCAGGTCCCGGGACTGGTTGACCACGTCGAAGCTGGCCAGGTCCAGGGAGACCAGTGCCCCGGCCTCCTTGGCGGCCCGCACCGTGGCCAGCATGAGTGCGGGGTTGAACAGCAGGTAGCCTTCCACCACCACGATGGCGCATCCTTCAAAGAGGTGGCGGTTCATGGCCGCCGGATTCAGCTCGGTGGAGGCGCCCAGGCAGGTGAACATGGTGCGCTGGGCATCCGGGGTGATCACGGACAGCACCTTGCCCGTGGGAGAGGCGGACAGGGAGAGCACCGCCTCCACGTTGCTCTTTTTCAGGTCAAAGTGGAAGAGCTCGCCAAAGGTATCCTGGCCCATCACGCCGATGAACCGGGCGTCGCCGCCCAGCATGCCGACACCGGCCACGGTGTTGCAGGCCGATCCGCCGGACACGATGGCGGGTTTCCGGCTGGCCCGTTCAATGGCCCGTTCGATGAATTCGCTTTCCACCAGGGTCATGCCGCCCTTGGCGCTGCCCAGCAGTTGCAGAAACGTGTCCTCTTCCAGGGCCAGCAGATCCACCAGGGCTGAGCCCACCCCGGTGATCCGTTTGGTGTTTTTCTTGATCATACGGTCTTATCCATTTGCCCGGCGGTTTTTGTTGCCGGACTTCACGAAAGTTCCAGTTTGCCGGCGCGAAAGGCGGAAAGGTAACCGGCGCAGTAATTGTCCCTGCCGGCCAGAGCCTCGGCCGCCGCGATATGGGCCACCATCCGTTTGTCCGTGGGATTGATGATGGCCGCATCCAGTCCCTTTAACACGGCCATGACAACAAAACACTGATTTAACAGTTTTCTTTCAGGGAGTCCATAGGAAATGTTCGACAGGCCACAGACGGTGTGAATACCGGGAAATTGCGCCATGATGGTTTCAATGGTGTTCAGGAAGGCCGTTCCGTAGGCGCTGTTGGTGGCCACCGGCTGGACCAGGGGATCCACGTAGATGTTGTCCACAGGCACGTTTGCTCCCACCAGGCGATTGACCAGCCGGTCGGCGATAGCCATGCGCTGGTCAACGGTCTCCGGCATGCCGTCGTCGCTCATGCACAGGGCAATCACCTTCAGATCGGTGCCGGCAATGACGGGCAGAATGGCGTCGCACCGCTTTTCTTCCAGGGAGATGGAGTTGATCATGGCCGTTCCCTGGTGGACGGCCAGGGCCGCCTCAATGGCGGCGGGGCTGGGGCTGTCGATGCAGCAGGGCGCGCCGGTGGCCTGCTGGACCGTCTGAACCAGCCAGGCCAGATGATCGGCCTCGGCATCGGCAAATACACCGGCATTGACATCGATATACCCGGCGCCGCAGGCATGCTGCATGGCGGCGATGCCGGCAATGGCGGCGCCGTCCTGCTCCCTGATGGCCTGGGCCACGGGTTTGCGGCTGGCATTGATCAGTTCTCCGATAATCAGCATGGAACCTCCTTTTTGGATGTGTGAAAAAAAACAGGCGGCCGGAGCAGCGGCGTTGCCGCTTGCGAACCGGGCTCAACATAAACAACCCGTTTCCGGCACCTGTCTGCGTTGTATCCAAAATCCCCTGGTGCTGTCAAGAAAGGGCCTGAATGCGAAACAAAAACAGGGCATGAAAAAACCGCCTGTTGCACCGGCAGGAAAGATCCGTAACAACGGGCGGTTTCAGGGCCAAGAAAGGGCTGTGTCGCAGTGCGGCCGGGTTAAAAGTTGACCGATGTGGCCTCAAAGATGACTTTTTTGCTCTTCAGCGTCTCAAGGATATCGGCGGGCACCGGCTCGTCGGTTTTGATGATCACCATGTTCTTCTGGCCCTCAATCGCTTCATTGCCCACCATAAAGCGAACGATGTTGACGCCCCCTTCGCCGAAGGTGGTGCCGATTCTGCCGATCACGCCCGGCTTGTTCTCGCTGAGAATGATCAGCATGTGGCCTTCCGGGCTGACATCCACGCGGAAATCGTTGATCTCCACGATACGGGGATAGATTTTACCGAACAGGGTGCCGGATACCGTGTCGGTCTGCTCTGTGGTGGTCACCCGCACCGTCATCAGGTTGAGGTAGTCAAAAGGCTCGGCCCGCAGGGTTTCCGTCACCTTGATGCCCATCTCCTGGGCAATGGCCGGGGCGTTGACCGCGTTGACGCCCTCACGCACCAGAGGCTCCAGCAGCCCGTTGATCAGGGCCGTGGAAATGGGCCCCAGCTCCAGGTCGTGGTACTCGCCACTGTATTCAATGGCTACTTCCTGCAGTTTGCCGCGATGAATCTGGGCCAGCAGCAGCCCCAGCTTTCGGCCCAGTTCCAGGTAGGGTTTGAGCCGGGCCAGGCGGTCACCGGTCACCGAGGGCGTGTTGACCGCGTTGATGATGGTTCCCTCTTTCAGATAAGCGATGATCTGCCGGGCCACGTCCACGGCTACGTTGGTCTGGGCCTCCTGGGTGGAGGCGCCCAGGTGGGGCGTGCAGATCACGTTTTCGCAGGTCAGCAGGGGATGTTCACCGGGCGGCTCCTTGGCAAACACGTCCAGGGCCGCGCCCGCCACCTTTCCCGATTGTAAGGCATCGTAGAGGGCTGCTTCGTCGATGATGCCGCCCCGGGCGCAGTTGATGATCATGATCCCGTCCTTCATCCTGGAAAAGGCGTCGGCATTGAGCAGGCCGATGGTTTTTTCCATTTTGGGTACATGAATGGTGATGTAGTCGGACCGGGCATACAGTTCATCCAGGGAGACGCTTTCGTAACCGGCTTCCTGAATTTTTTCCGGGTTCACGTTGGGGTCGAACACGATCACGTTCATGCGCAGGCCCCGTGCCCGGTCCGCCACGATGGAACCGATCTTGCCGAAGCCCAGCAGGCCCAGGGTTTTGTTCATCATCTCCTGGCCCTGAAGTTTTTTCTTTTCCCACCGGCCGGCCTTCAGGGAGATGGTGGCCTGGGGAATGTTGCGGGACAGAGCCATCATCATGGCAATGGCGTGTTCGGCGGTGGTGATGGTGTTGCCCGTGGGCGTGTTCATTACCACGATGCCCTTCTGGGTGGCGGCCGGCACGTTGACGTTGTCCAGGCCGATGCCGGCCCGGCCGATCACCTTGAGGTTGGTGGCCGCCGTAATGACCTCGGCGGTCACCTTGGTGGCGCTGCGGATTATCAGGGCGTCGTAAGTCCCGATCTGCTGAATGAGAGCTTCTGGCGTCAGGTCGGTTTTTACGTCCACCTCAATGCCGGGCTCATTTTTAAACAGTTCAATGCCTGCCTCTCCCAGTTTGTCACTCACCAGGACCTTCATGATGGCCTCCTCTATGGTTGGGTTGTCAGCGGGTTCCTGCCTTGCTGCTTAAGACAAGTCCCGCAAACACTTTTGGATAATAAAAGGTCGATTTTCTCGGCATGATCTCCCCGGCCCCTGCCACGGCCTTCATCTGGTCGTTGGTCGTGGGGTTTAAAAGGAACGCCATGTCGCAGTCGCCTGAAGCCACAGCGTCAAATGCTTCGCCGGCGATGCTGGTATAGGCCAGCACATGTTCGTCATCCAGATCGGCAAGGGGGTACCCCAGTATTTGGATCAGGATCAGCCGGGTGAGCACGGTAACGTCAAGGGTGCGGAGCACCGGCGGTACCTCTCCTGAGAAGACGGTCTCCATCACCCGGGGCTTGGGGGTAAGCAGGTAAAAGGCATCCTTACCGCCGATGGCGCAGCCGATGGTGTTATTTGCGGTATCGGCCTGCAGCTGTCCCATCAGTTCCTTCCGGGCCGCGGACAGGTCGGCCCCAGTCACGGGAATCGTCTGAATGTCGAAACAGGCGGACGCCTCTTCCAGGAACCGGTCGCGCCGGGCCGGTGCCACCCCCTTCAGCAGGCGGTGGGCCGGGAGAATCACCAGGCCGGGGTCGGCCATGCTGGACAGGTACATGAGCACATAATCGGCCGGGTGGCGGTCGGAAAAATCCGGGGTCTGGTCGGCCACCCACTGCCGGTAGGCCAGGGCCGTTTCGTAACGGTGGTGGCCGTCGGCGATAAAAAGCTGTTTGTCGGCCATTGCCCGTGAGATCTCCTGCTGCACGGCTTTGTCCGTGATGCGCCACAGGCACTGTTTTTCGCCCCGGTCATCCACAAAGGAGGCATCCGGGGTGTTGCCGCCGGTGGCCTGTTTTACCAGATTCAGTACCCGGTTGTCGTCATCGGAAAAGAGGGAGAAGATGGGGCTGAAGTTGGCTTTTGTGGCCTTTGTCAAAAGCAGCCGGTCGGCCTTGACCTTGGAGGAGGTCCGCTCGTGGGGCAGAATGATGCCCCGTTCAAAGGGCTCCAGCCCCACTTCGGCGATGATGCCGTAACGGGTGTAAGTCTGCTGCTCCACGGAAAAGGTGACCGAGGAGAGATAAAAGGCGGGCTCGCTGTCTTGCGCAAGAATGCCTTGTGCCCGCCATTCTTCAAACCGCTGGGCCGAGGCCCCGTAAAACCGTGGAGTTTCCCCGGCGTTTTCCCCGGGCTCGCCGAGAATCAGCCGGACCACATTATGGGGGTGGCGGTCACACAGGACCTTCTGGTAGCCAGCTGAGATGACATCGTAGGGAGGGGAGACCACGTTTCCAAAACCCCCCGTTTTTTCAGGATTATAGAGAATCCCCCGCAAAGGGACAACGCGTGCCATGGTGTATCCTTAAAAGTTAGTTTCCGTTTGTGCTTCAGCGGTGCCGTTGTATAGCGAGTACCGCTCTTTGGACCGAATGTAAAGGGCCATATTATGATCATGTGGCTTTTTTTTTCAAGAAGATATTTCCTGAGGCCGGCCTCCGGGGACAGCCGGGTGCCGGAATGTGGGCAAACAGTGGGAAGGCTCCGGCAGCACAGCGCTAAAGTGTTTACAACACATTGATTTTAGATACATATTGCCCGCCCCCCCCGCCGTGTTTCCTGTTGACAGGCAGAAAAATATTATATATATGGTCAACACTTGACAGATGTTTGGACCGGCAACACCGTGTTCCGCACCTGACTGGCGATACCCGGCGGCCACGCGATTTGCTCCACCGCCCCGGCAACAACAAAAGACAAGGAGTTTTTCATGGGCAGGACACATCTTTTTACATCCGAATCCGTTACCGAAGGCCATCCCGACAAGGTGGCCGACTGCATCTCCGACGCTGTTCTTGACGCCCTGATCAGCCAGGACAAAAACTGCCGCGTGGCATGTGAAACCCTTGTCACCACGGGTGTTGCGTTTATCGCCGGTGAAATCACGGCCAATGCCACGGTCAACTTTCCCGATATCGTCCGGGACACCATTCGCCGGATCGGTTATACCTCTTCGGACATGGGGTTTGACTGGCAGACCTGCTCCGTGGTGACCAGCATTGACAAGCAGTCTCCGGACATCGCCCAGGGCGTGAACGAGGGGGACGGTCTTTTCAAGGAACAGGGGGCAGGGGACCAGGGGCTGATGTTCGGGTTTGCCTGTGATGAAACCCCTGAACTCATGCCGGCCCCCATCAGCTACGCTCACAAGCTGACAAAACAGCTTGCCGATGTGCGCAAAAACGGGGTGCTTGATTTTTTAAGGCCTGACGGCAAATCCCAGGTCACGGTTCAGTATGAGGACGGCCAGCCCAAAAGGATCGATACCATTGTCATTTCCTCCCAGCACAGCCCGGACGTGACGTATGACGAACTCAAAGACCGGATTATCGCGGAGGTGATTCTGCCCGTGATACCCGGAGAACTGCTGGATGAACAGACAAAATATTTTATCAACCCCACAGGCCGTTTTGTGGTAGGCGGGCCCATGGGAGACTGTGGTCTCACCGGCAGAAAGATCATCGTGGATACCTACGGCGGCATGGGCCGTCACGGCGGCGGCTGTTTTTCCGGCAAGGATCCCTCCAAGGTGGACAGAAGCGCTTCTTATATGGGCCGGCACGTGGCCAAGAATATCGTGGCCGCCGGTATTGCCAAACGGTGCGAGGTGCAGGTAGCCTATGCCATCGGCGTGGCCCAGCCGGTATCGGTCATGGTGGATCTCATGGGGACCGGTCGCATTCCCGAGGCCGATGCCGAGCGGATCGTGCGGGAGGTGTTCGATTTGCGACCGGCAGCCATCATCGATTACCTGGATCTGAAGCGGCCCATCTACGGGCCCACCGCCGCCTACGGCCATTTCGGCCGCACCGGCGACAGCTTCCCCTGGGAATCGACCCGCCGGGCCGATGAGATTCGCGGCAAGGCGGGAATATAGTCGGCTTGTTCAGAGACCACAATATGGCGGTCTGTTGCCGGGCGCCGATCAGGACCGGAGCCGCGCCTTGACGGATGCTTGCGTCTTTTTGATATTAGCTTGAAAAGTTCCTTATTATTCCGTATAGTAACAACGATGCAGCAGACGGCCTGCCGGTTTGCCGGCAAAAGGGCTTAACCCGGATGTTTCACGAGTTGGTTTGGTCGCGGATGCAAGGCACGGCATGCGATGCTGTAGCCGGCTACCGCAAGCATGCTGCAACACAGCAGACGCGGCCAAGGCGGCTCGCCCGAAGGGTGAAATTTTTCGACATAAAATTGGCGTAAAATGCCTCAAACCGCTCATGACAGTTTGTATTTTCAAAAACCGGCTGAATTTTATTAGAGCAGCCTGTGTTTGGCATGAATATTCGTCCATGCTGAAAAATTTCATGAAATATTCGGGTTAGGGTTTAGCGGTTCATAACAGCGAGGAGGAGCGATGGCGCTTTATCTCTGGGAAGGAAAGCGAAAAGACCAGTCGACCCAGAAGGGCGAGATGGAGGCCCCCAGCGAGGAGGCGGTCCGTGCCCAGCTTCAGCGGCAGAGAATCACGCCGATAAAAGTCAAGAAAAAACCAAAAGATCTGTTTGAAAACGTCGCCTTTCTTCAGCCCAGGGTCAAGGAAGAGAATGTTATTATTTTTGCCCGCCAGTTCTCCACCATGATCGATGCCGGTCTGCCCATTGTTCAGTGTCTGGATATTCTTTTTTCCCAGGAGGACAACCCCACCTTCAGAAAGATTCTTAAAAGTATAAAGGACAGCGTGGAAGGGGGCCAGACCCTGGCCGACGCCATGAAGCCGTTTCCCGATCAGTTTGACAATCTGTTTGTCAACATGATCGCCGCCGGTGAGGCCGGTGGTATTCTGGATGTCATTCTGAAGCGGCTCTCCGCTTACATGGAAAAGGCGGCCAAGCTCAAGCGGCAGGTCAAGGGTGCCATGATGTACCCTCTGATCACCCTGTCCATTGCTGTTCTGGTGGTGATCGTGATTCTGGTGTTCGTCATTCCGGTGTTTCAGGAGATGTTTGCCGATTTCGGCAAAGAGCTGCCCGCCCCCACCCAGTTTGTCATTTTTCTTTCCGATACGGTGAAATCCCAGATTCATTTTATCATCATCGCCTTTGTACTGCTTGTCCTGGCCTACCGCCAGTTTTACAAGACGGAAAAGGGTCGCCTGTTCATGGACGGCCTTTTTCTCAAGTTCCCCATTGTAGGTATTCTGCTCCGCAAGGTGGCGGTTGCCCGATTCACTCGCACCATGGGTACCATGCTGGCCAGCGGCGTCTCCATTCTGGATGCTCTGGATATCGTGGCCCGCACCGCCGGCAACAAGGTGGTGGAAAACGCGGTCTTCAAGGTCCGTTCCGGCATTTCCGAAGGCCGCACCATGGCCGATCCCCTTCTGGAGAGCGGGGTCTTTCCGTCAATGGTGTGCCAGATGATTTCCGTTGGCGAGTCCACCGGCGCTCTGGATGCCATGCTGGAAAAGATCGCCGATTTTTATGAAGAAGAGGTGGATGCCGCCGTGGAAAGCCTGACCTCTGCCATTGAGCCGCTGATGATGGTCTTCATGGGCGGATTGATCGGCGGCCTGGTGGTCTCCATGTATCTGCCCGTCTTCCAACTGGCCGGCGCGGTATCCGGCTAGTCTCCCGAGTGCCCTGGCTTAACTTCGCCCGGTGGCGCTGTTCATGAGCCGGGTTTTTATCATTGTCGGGTCGCCACGGTCGGAATTTTCCCTCATGCCGAAAGAAAAAACATCATCATTGCCGCCGGGCGAACGAATCGCGATATCCGTGGTGGATGCCACCATGGACCTGTTTGCGCAGGAGTTCAGCCGGCGGCTTAAATGGCTGATCGCTCTGCGGGCCATGTTCGGACTTTTTTTACTCGGCTCCACGGTGGCCTTTACCCGCATCAAGAAGTTTTCCGCCGCCGCCGACCCATTGATCCTGCTCTATTTTCTTTCCGCCTTCATTCTTCTTCTCTCTCTGGCTTACGCCATCCTGATGCTGTTTATAAAGAGAAAGAAGCTGTTCACGTTTGTCCAGCTGATTATGGACACATTCATCGTCACAACGATCATCTTTATCACCGGCTCTTTTTCCAGCGTCTTTTCGTTTCTCTATCTCATCGTGGTGATCAGCGCCTGTTTTTTTCTGCTTCGAAAGGGCGGTATGATCATCGCGGCCCTGTGCAGTATTCAATACGGCCTGATGATCGACCTGGAATATTACGGCATTCTGCGACCCTTTGAGATGGCCCATATCTTCGGGGTGGCATCCTACAGCGGCCCCCATATTCTTTATAAGATGATCGTGACCATTCTGGCCTGTTTTGTGGTCGCCTTTCTCACCAGCCTGCTGGTGGAGCAGGAGCAGCGCGCCAAAAAAGAGTTGTGGGCCATGCGCAAGCATGTGGACCGGGTGGAGCGCATGGCCGCCATCGGGGAAATGGCCGCCGGCCTGGCCCATGAGATAAAGAACCCTTTAGCGGCCCTCACCGGTGCTATTGAGATGCTCAACAGTGAACTGACTTTTTTTGATCCTGACGGGGCCCGGTTGATGGGGATTGTCAAGCGGGAAACCAAGCGGCTCAACACGCTGGTGACCAATTTTCTTTTGTTTGCCAGACCCCAAAGGGGCAAGGCTCAGTCGGTTCTTCTGGACCGGGTGATCCGCGACACCCTTGATCTGTTTGAAAAGGGGATCAATGAAGACTGGATCGTCTGCCGGTCGGTTCTGGCCCCCAATATCTGGGTGGATGTGGATCCCGAATATCTGCGGCAGATTCTCTGGAACCTGCTGCTCAACGCGGCCGACGCCATTCGGGACAGTGGCCGGAAAGAAGGCGTCATCACCGTGACCACAGCCTCGGCCAGGGACCATTTGGCCGCCATCGAGGTGGCTGATAACGGCTGTGGCATGCCGGAAAGCGATATGGATGCCATCTTTAACCCTTTTTTTACCACCAAGCCCAAGGGAACGGGTCTTGGTCTTTCCGTGGTGCATCGCCTGGTTGAAGCCTATGGCGGCCGGATCGACGTGGAGAGCCTCCAGGGGCAGGGGTCCCGGTTCAGCCTGTTCCTGGAAAAAGTCCCCGCACCGCTGGACCAACCGACCGCGCTTGAAACTTAACCTTGACTACCGGCCGGGTCTCCTGTAGACCTTAAAGGTTTAATCGAATACCGGCTACCGGGCCGAAAATTGCCAGACAGGTTGATACGCATGGAAAAAGCCGAAAGCATAATTGACATACGCCGGGAAAAGATGTCGGCCCTCAAAGCCGGAGGGATTGATCTCTTCCCTTCCACTTTCAATGTCACCCACACGGTGGCCGACATGCTCGGGTTGATTGAGGCCGGACGGCCGCCGTCACCGGAGAGTGATAACCTGCCGGTACTGGCCGGCCGCATGATGGCCATCAACCGCTTCGGCAAGGCTGCCTTTGTCCGTTTCAGGGACCGTACCGGCCTGATGCAGGCTTACATACAGAAAGACAAGGTGGGCAGTGACGCCTACGCCCTTTTCAAGCAGATGGACGTGGGCGACGTTATCGGTCTTTCCGGGGGCCTGTTTCAGACAAAAACCGGGGAATGGACCGTTCAGGCCGAAACGATCCGGCTGCTCTGCAAGGCCACCCGGCCCCTGCCGGAAAAATTTCACGGTCTCAAGGATCCGGAAAAACGGTATCGGAAGCGGTACCTGGACCTGATCATGAACAGCGCCACCCGGGACGTCTTTATTCGTCGGAGCCGGGCGATCCAGGCCATTCGGACCTTTCTGCTGGAGCGGGATTTTCTGGAGGTGGAAACGCCCATGATGCAGCCCATTCCCGGCGGGGCCGAGGCCAGACCCTTTGTGACCCATCACAATGCCCTGGACATGGACCTGTTTCTTCGCATCGCGCCGGAACTCTATCTCAAGCGGCTGGTGGTGGGCGGTTTTGAGAGAGTGTTTGAAATCAACAGGAATTTTCGGAACGAAGGGATTTCCACCCGTCACAATCCGGAGTTCACCATGCTGGAGTTCTACCAGGCTTATGCCGACTACCAGGGCCTGATGGCCATGACCGAAGATCTGTTCTGCCATGTGGCTGAAGCGGTGACCGGTTCCCGGCAGGTCGTTTACCAGGCGCATACCATTGATTTTTCCGGACCCTGGCCCAGAGTGCCCCTGCTGGAGGCCCTGCAACGGATCGGCGGTGTGGACGCGGGGATACTGAACGACCGGGAGGCCCTGCTGGCCCATGCCGCGGCCAGAGGGGTGCAGATCGCCCGGACGGACACCAGCACCGGCAAGGTGATCACCAAGTTGTTCGACGCGCTGGTGGAGCCCCACCTGATTCAGCCCACCTTTATCACCGGCTATCCGGTGGAGGTCTCACCGCTTTCAAAAGCCAGCGCGCAGGCGCCGGGGTTTGTAGACCGGTTTGAACTGTTTATCGCGGGCAATGAAATCGCCAACGGATTTTCAGAGCTCAATGATCCCGAAGAGCAGCGCCAGCGGTTCGCGGCTCAGGTGGCGGCCCGGAAAGCCGGGGATGACGAGGCCCATTTCATGGATGAGGACTATATTGAGGCCCTTGAATACGGCATGCCGCCCACGGCCGGCGAAGGCATCGGCATCGACCGGCTGGTCATGCTGCTGACCGATGCGCCTTCCATTCGGGAGGTCATTCTTTTTCCCCATATGCGGCGGGAAGAAGCGCCGGGCAATGCCTGAATCGCGGCCCGGATCAACCATCCACAAAAGCGTAGTGGTTTTATGATGTATGAACTGTTCATCGGTAGACGCCACCTGATGACGGCCAAGCGCAACGTGTTTGTCTCCCTGATCACCCTGCTGTCGGTGGTGGGGGTCATCATCGGGGTCATGGCCCTGATCATCGTCATCGCCGTGATGTCCGGGTTTGAAGCCGACATCAAGGCGCGCATTCTCGGCATTGAGTCCCATGTGGTGCTCTCCCGCCACGGCGGTGAACTTCATGACTACGAACGCGTTGTGCAGGAGGTTTCCCGTCACCCTGAAGTGGAAACGCAACTGCCCTTTATCATGACCCAGGTCATGTTCCGTTCTTCCTATGGGGTGTCCGGCGGGCTTTTAAAAGGCGTGGAACCGGACAAGGCCGCCCATGTCATGACCATCTTTAAGAACATGGAACCCCTGGCGGAAAAGCTTCGGCAGCGCACCAAAGACCAGGCGCCGGGTATTGTGCTGGGCAAGGAACTGGCCCAGCGACTGGGCGTAACGGAAGGCGACACGGTGTATCTTGTGCTCTCCATGGGGGCGCTCTCCCCGGTGGGCCATATGCCGGCGGTCAAGCGGTTCGCGGTGACCGGCATTTTTGAAGCGGGCATGCACGAGTATGACAGTGCTTTTTCCTATATTCACCTGGCCGAGGCCCAGCATATCCTGCACATGGACAACAGCGTGGGTGGTATTGAAATACGGGTGAAGGACATCTACCGGGCCGATACCGTCGGCGAGCAGCTGGTTGCCCGCCTGGGTTACCCCTATTACGCCAGGGACTGGATGTCCATGAACCGAAACCTGTTTTCGGCACTGAAACTTGAAAAGACCGTGATGTTCATTATTCTGACCCTGATCATCCTTGTGGCGGCCTTTAATATCGCCAGTTCGCTGATCATGATCGTGATGAACAAAAAACGGGAGATCGGCATTCTAAAGGCCATGGGCGCCACCCGGAAAAGCATCAAGCGTATTTTTGTCATTGAGGGCATGATCATCGGGGGGGCCGGCACCCTGCTGGGCCTCTTTTTTGGCGTGCTTGCCTGCCTGCTCCTTCAACGGTACCAGTTTATCGATCTGCCTGATGACGTCTACTACATTACCACCCTGCCGGTGCAGCTGGAGCTGACTGACGGACTGATCATCGCCCTGGCGGCCCTGGCCATCTGCTATCTGGCCACCCTCTATCCCGCCAACCAGGCATCCAAGGTGGACCCGGTGGAGGCGATCCGTTATGGTTGACACGAACGGACTTACCGGAAAAACAGGCATGGCGGATCCTCTGATCGTGGGCCGGGACCTGTACAAGGGTTTTCATAATGACCAGTTCCGGGTGGAGGTGCTCACCGGCGTGGATATCGAGATATTCAGGGGCGAGACCGTGGCCGTGGTCGGGGCGTCGGGCATCGGCAAGTCCACCTTTCTCCAGATACTGGGGGCACTGGATCCGCCGGACAGGGGCACCCTTTTGTTTGAAGGCCGGGATGTCTATGCCCTGGGCGAATCGGAGCTGGCGGCCTTGCGAAACCGCTACGTGGGGTTTGTGTTCCAGTTTCATTACCTGCTGCCCGAATTTGACGCGCTTGAAAACGTCATGATGCCCGTGTTGATCGGGTCTAACGACCGGCCCGCGGCCGCGGATGCCGCCGAGGAGATACTGGCCCGGGTGGGGCTGGCCCACCGGCTGCACCATCGCCCTTCCGAGCTTTCCGGCGGTGAGCAGCAGCGCGTGGCCATTGCCCGTGCCCTTGTGCTGCGTCCTCAGATCGTGCTGGCCGATGAGCCCACCGGCAATCTGGACGCAAAAACCAGCAGCCGCATTCACGAATTGCTGGCTGAGCTGAACGGGGAACTGGGCACGACGCTTATTGTCGCCACTCATAACATGGGGCTTGCGTCCCTGATGTCCCGGCAAATGACCATTGTGGACGGGAAAGTGAAAACTGTTGAAGACGGATCAGAAACGGAGTCCTGAAGTGAGATCAAGACAGATATGGTATCGTTGTGTCCGGTGGTTTGCGGACAGTCCCGTTTCCCGGGCCATGTTTTATAACGGCGCCGTTTTCCTGCTGGCGCTCTGTTTCTTCCCTGTCCCCGCCGGGGCAGACCAGCAGCCTCGTGTGGCGCTTTTCCCTTTGGCCGTGTGGGCCGACAGCGACGCCGCCGGTCCGCTGTCACAACAGGTACTGGCCCTGGTTTCCGAAAATTTTGAACAGACCTGCGGTGTTTCCGTTACGCTTTACGATGAAGCAGCGTCCCTTTTCACGCCGGGGGAGAAGCAGCGGGCCGCCCGGGCGGCACAGGCCGATTTCGCGCTATGGGGCGGCATCACCTCCCTGGGCAACAGCTTCAGCATTGATCTTTCCCTGCTTTCCGCGGACAGCGGGGAACTTCGCCGGTTTTTTGGCCAGGGGGAAGATCCGGGCCAACTGGCCGATGCGATTCGCGGTCTTTCCAGTGACATGTGCGCCGCGGTCACGGGTCGCAAAAGGATCGAGCAGATTGTGGTCCAGGGCAGTGATCGTATTGAGGCCGATGCCATTGTGCGGGTGATTCGGACCAGGGAAGGGGAAATATACAACCGGGAACAGCTCTCGGAAGACCTGAAGCACATTTACGCCATGGGCTATTTTGAGGACGTGCGGGTGGAAGCCGAAGATTCGGCCCGGGGGAAAAAGATCGTTTTTACCGTCAGGGAGCGGCCCACGGTCGGCCGTATCACCATCCACAAGTACACGGTTTTTTCCGAAGAGGAGATCAGGGAGGAGCTTGTCATCAAGCGTGGCGCGGTGCTGAATATCGTTGAGATTCAGGAGAGTGTCAACCGCATTGAGCAGCTTTACAAGGGCAAGAACTATCACAACGTAAAAGTCTCCTACGAGATTCAGGAGGAAAAGAACAACCAGGCCGATGTGGCCTTTACCATTGACCGGGGCGACAAGTTCATGGTGCGCGAGATTATTTTTGCGGGCAACAGCGCATACAGGGACAAGGAGCTGCGCAAAATCATCAAAACCAGAAAAAAAGGATTCTTCTGGTGGCTCACATCGTCGGGGGATCTGAACATGGATCAGCTGCGCCAGGACGTGGCCATGCTGAGCAACCATTACCACAACAGCGGCTATATTGATGCCCGGATCGGAGACCCTGAAATCGAATACCTGGAGGAACGGATTCGCATCACCTTCAAGATTGAGGAGGGACAGCGATTCCGGGTGGGAATCGTGGACCTTCAGGGGGACGCGGATGAGTTCAGGCCCGAGCTTGAGAAAATGCTCAACATTACCGAAGAGGAATTTTTCAACCGGTCCATGGTCCGGGCCGATATTCTTTCGATCACTGGTTTTTACGGGGACAAGGGGTATTTCTATGCCGACGTGATTCCCGATGTGCGGAAAAATGATGCCGACCTGACGGTGGATATCACGTATATCGTTCAAAAGGGCGGGCTGGTCTATTTTGACGATATTATCATCACCGGCAACACCAAGACCCGGGACAAGGTGATCCGTCGGGAGCTGGATGTCTATGAGCAGGAGCTTTACAGCGGCAGCCGTTTGAAAAAGAGCGTGTCCCGGCTTCACCGGCTTAACTATTTTGAGACCCTCAAAGTAGACACCGTTGAAGGCGCGGAACCGGACAAGGTGGACCTGAAGATTGAGGTGGAGGAAAAACCCACGGGCATGTTCTCCTTCGGCGGCGGGTACAGCAGCGTGGAGAGCCTGTTTTTTACGGCCTCCGTCTCCCAGCAGAACCTGTTCGGCAGGGGCCAGGTGCTCAACCTTCAGGGCCAGATCGGCGGCACCTCCTCCGAGTACCGGCTCAGTTTTACCGAGCCCTATCTGTTTGACACCCGTGTTTCTGCAGGCATCGATGTGTATGACTGGAACGTGGATGCCGATACCTATGACCGGCATACCATCGGCGGCAGCCTTCGGTTCGGTTATCCCCTGTTTGAAAACACCCGCCTTTACCTGGCGTATACCTATGATGTCAATGAGGTGGACGATGTTTCCATCTATGCGCCCTGGTCCATTCAGGAGATGGCCGCCCAGGGAGGCGAGAGTGTCACCAGCGGGGCCTCTGTTTCCCTGGTGTATGATACCCGTGATAACTATATGAATCCCTCCCGGGGCACCAAGAGTACGATTGCCATTGAGAACGCCGGCGGTCCTCTGGGCGGAGATGTGGCGTTCACCAAGTACACCGGTGAGACCGGCTGGTATCACCCTCTTTTCTGGCGGTTTGTGGGTTTTGCCCATGCCAAGGGCGGTTATGTGCATGAAAATTCCGGCGGGTTTCTGCCGGACTATGACCGGTTCTACCTGGGCGGCATCAACTCGTTGCGGGGGTTTGGCTGGCGTGATATATCGGTGAAAGAGACCGTAGAGGTATGGTCCAGTCAAACCAACAGCTGGCAGGAGGTGATCGTGGAAGAGAAGGGCGGCGACAAGTTTGTGCAGTTTAACATCGAACTGCTCTGCCCCCTGTTTGACAAAAAGGCCGGTCTGGTGGGAGTGTTATTTTATGATGCCGGTAACGTGTATGATGAAGGCCAGGAGTTGTTTGACCTGCGCCCACGGGAGAGCGCCGGGTTCGGTATCCGGTGGTTCTCGCCCATGGGTCCCATTCGCCTGGAGCGGGGATACATCCTGGACCCCAGGCCGGGCGAGGATTCTGGCGGACGGTGGGAGTTCACCATCGGCACGGCATTTTAACCGAACCGTTCTAAATTTTTCGGGTCGGCGGTTTTTATCAGACAATACATTTTGAACACAACAAAACCAATAAGGAGGCGGTAATCCCATGAAAAAATTTGTTATATGCATGAGCGTGATGGCACTGGTGTGCATGGGGTGCTCCTTGCCCTGCTTTGGCGCTGATGTGGCGAAAATTGGGGTGGTGGACATTCAGAAGTTTTTCAAGGAGTCCGATATCGGCAAGGCGGCCAATGCCCAGGTGGAAAAGGAACACGCAAAACTCAAGGCCGATCTGGAAGCGGCGGCCCAGGAGGTCCAGACGCTTGAAGCAGAGCTGGAGCGCGACGCCATGGTGATGTCCGAGGAGAAACGCGAGGAAAAGGATCGCGCGTTTCGCATCAAGAAGTACGATTTTCAGGTGCTTCAGCAAAAATATTCGGAAAATTTAAGAAAGGTCAACCAGGAGATGCTGCGCAAGCTTGACACGAAACTCACCAGGCTGACCCAGGAGTTCGGCACCAAGGAAGGGCTGCTGTTGATGGTCGAAAAGGGGTACACCATGTATTATCCCAGTGCCATTGATGTCACCGACAAGCTGATCGTGTTTGCCAATTCCAAAAAATTGACCCTGGACGGGGAGTAATTCCCGTCGAAGACAAGGTGAGGCAGCCTGTCAATGAAACGCTCCCTTGAACAGATTGCCCGGCTGGTAAGCGGCCGGGTCGTGGGGGATGCCGCCAAGAAGGTTTCCGGGGCCGCGCCCTTTGAGCAGGCCGGGCCGGAGGAGATCACCCTGGCCGGCAGCGCCGGATTTTTAAAGCGCATCGATCAGACCGGCGCCGGCGCCCTTGTGGTACCCACTGATTTTACGGACAGCCGCCGGAACCTGGTGGCGGTGGAGAATCCGGCGGCGGCTTTTGCTCGCATACGGCAGATGTTTGACACCGGCTGCCGGCAGCCCGTCGGCATTGATCCGCGGGCTGTTATCGGCGGCGGCTTTGCCTGCGGAGAGGATGTATCCATCGGTCCCGGCGTGGTGATCGGGGACCATGTGACCTTGGGAGACCGGGTGCTGCTCTATCCCGGTGTGTTTTTGGGCAACCATGTGCGCATCGGAAATGACGGGATCATTCATGCCAATACATCGATCCTGAGGGAGTGCGTGCTCGGCAACCGGGTGATCATTCACGCCGGTTCGGTGATCGGCAGTGATGGGTTCGGGTTTGCCCCGGATGGGGAAATGTATGTCAAGATTCCCCACAGCGGTATGGTTCAGATTGATGATGACGTGGAGATCGGCGCGGGCAATGCCATTGACCGGGCCACCTTCGGCCGGACCTGGATCCGGCAGGGCGTGAAGACCGACAATCTGGTGCATATCGCTCACAATGTGACCGTGGGCGAGAACACCATTATTGTGGCCCAGGTCGGTATTGCCGGCAGCACTACCGTGGGCCGCCATGTGATACTGGCCGGTCAGGCCGGTATTTCCGGCCATCTTGATATCGGAGACAACGCAGTGGTCGGCCCTCAGGCCGGCATCGTGAAATCGATAAAACCCGGCGAAACCGTTTCCGGTACGCCGGGTATGCCACACAAATTGTGGCTCCGTGCCCAGTCCATCGTGGCCGGCCTGCCCGGAATGCGAAAGAAGATTGCGGAACTGGAAAAGCGGCTGGCTGTTCTGGAAAAAGGGTAATCCATCACAACGGGACATGCCCATGGAAACCATCGACATCGGGACGATTCTCAACATACTGCCCCAGCGTTATCCGTTTCTTATGATTGACCGGGTGCTGGAGGTGGTGCCCAACAGGCAGATTCGGGTACTCAAAAACGTGTTCGCCGCCGAACCCTGGGCCGCCGGGCATTTCCCCGGCAATCCGGTCATGCCCGGCGTGCTGATCGTGGAGGCCATGTGCCAGGCCGGCGGCCTGTTGATCGGCCTCTCCCGGCAGGATACGCCGGTGGGCGGGGTCCGGTATCTCACCGGGCTGGACAGGGTCCGGTTCCGGAAAAAGGTGGTGCCGGGAGACGCCCTGATTCTCTGCGCCGCTATTGTGAAAGAAAAACTCAACACCATCAAGATCGATGCCTTTGCCGAGGTTGACGGCGTGCACGTGGCCGAGGCCCAGATCATGGCCAGCCTTCAGCCGTCGGAGACAGACGCATAGGCACGGGAGAAGAAAAGTGATACACCCAACCGCGATTATTGATCCCGGGGCTGATATCGGGCCCGATGTTCAGATCGGCGCCTATTCGATCATCGGGGACAAGGTGTCTGTCGGTGCCGGTACCGTGATCGGACCCCATGCGGTCATCCAGTCCCATACCACCATCGGCTCGGAATGTAGGATTTTTCAGTTTGCCGCCATCGGCGCGGTGCCCCAGGCACTGAAGTTTTCCGGAGAAGAGACCTATGTCAAAATCGGGAACCGGTGTACGATCCGGGAGTTTGTCACGGTTCACCGGGGAACGGTGGAAGGCAGTGGTCTCACGGAGATCGGCGACGACTGCCTGCTCATGGCCTACACCCATGTTGCCCACGACTGCCGTGTGGGCAAACGGGTGATCTTTTCCAACAACGCCACCCTGGCCGGCCACATCACGGTGGGCGATTACGCCACCATCGGCGGCCTGGTGGCCGTTCACCAGTTTGTCAAGATCGGCAGCTACGCGTTTATCGGTGGCAAGTCCGCCGTGGTCAAGGATATTCCGCCCTACGTGATCGCCGCCGGAGACCGGGCTAAACTCTATGGACTGAACATGGTGGGACTCAAGCGACATGATTTTTCGCCCACGGCCCTGTCGGCCCTCAAAAAAGCCTACCGGATTATTTTTCGCATCGGGCTTACCCTAAATGAGGCGGTGGAGCGGGCCTATGCCGAGGTGGAGCAGACCGACGAGGTCAAAGCCTTCATGGACTTTATCACCTCGTCCAACCGGGGGCTGACACGATAGGCCAAAATCCCGTGAAGTTTTCCGGGATGGATGAATATCGTTTCGTAACCTTTTCGAGACCAAAGAGCACTCAGCACCGAAAGCGGTTATCCGCTTTGGCACCGGAAGAGAGCATATCATGAACATCGGACTGATCGCGGGGGGCGGCTGTTTTCCCCTGTTGTTCGCCCGCGCGGCAAAAGCGGCCGGCCACAGGGTCTATGCGGTGGCCTACACCGGCCAGGCTGACCCCGCCATTCAGGAGGCGGTTGATGCCGCTGCCTGGCTCAACGTGGGCCAGGTGGAGCACCTGCTGGGTTTTTTTTCCCGCCATCAGGTCACCGACACGGTGATCATGGGATGGGTGCGTAAAACCGTCATGTTTTCTGATTTTCAGCCCGATGCCACGGCCCTGGCCTTTATTGCCGGACTGACGGAGACGCATGATGATCTGCTGTTAAGAAGTTTTGCCGGGCTGCTGGAGGAAAACGGGCTGCGGGTCCGGGCCTCCACGTTCCTGTTGCCGCACATTCTTGCCGGTGAAGGGTGCTGGACGAAAACAAAGCCCACCGCCGGTCAGTGGTCCGATATCTCCCTTGGGTGGCGTATTGCCAAGGAGATCGGCCGGCTGGACGTGGGACAGTGCGTGGTGGTGCAAAAAGGGTCCGTGCTGGCGGTGGAGGCCATCGAGGGCACCGACGCGGCCATTGCCCGGGGCGGCAGGCTGGGCGGCGGGGACGCGGTGGTGGTAAAGGTGTGCAAGCCCAACCAGGACCTGCGGTTTGATATTCCCGCGGTGGGAATGGAGACAGTCAAAACCATGCAGTCCACGGGGGCCAAGGTGCTGGCGGTGGAAGCGGGCCGCTCCGTGGTGTTTGATAAGCCGGAGATGGTATCGTTTGCGGATGCAAATAACATGTGCGTCATGGCGTTGACGGACAAGGACGCAAGGCTCTCCTGATAAAGGGTAAGGCGGAAGATGGAAAAACTGCGTGTCGGTGTGGTGGGAACCGGGTATCTGGGAAAATTCCACGCGGAAAAGTATGCCGCCATAGAGGATGTGAACCTGGTGGGCGTGGTGGATATCGACCGGGCCGCTGCTGAAGCGGTGGCCGGAAAATTGAACACCACGGCCCGCACCGATTTTCGCGATCTCTTCGGCCGTGTGGACGCGGTGAGCATCGTGGTGCCCACCCGGTATCATTTTGAGGTGGCACGGGCCTTTCTGGAACAGGGTGTGGATATTCTGCTGGAAAAGCCCATGACCGAGACCCTGGACGAGGCGGACCGCCTGGTGGAGATGGCCGAATCCACCGGGGCTGTTTTTCAGGTGGGGCACCTGGAACGGTTTAACCCGGCGGTGGCGCCCCTGAAGGGAATCGTCAAAAAGCCCCTGTTTATCGAGTCCCACCGGTTGAGCATTTACAAGCCCCGTGGCACTGACGTGAGCGTGGTGCTGGATTTAATGATTCACGATATTGACATTATTTTAAACTTCGTGAGTTCCGAGGTGACCGACATTCGAGCCGCCGGCATGGCCGTGATTTCTGATTCCGTGGATATCGCCAATGCCCGCCTGGAATTTGCAAACGGGTGCGTGGCCAACGTAACGGCCAGCCGCATCTCCACCCGTAACGAACGCAAACTGCGCATGTTTCAGAAAGAGGCCTATATCGCCATCGATTTTGCCAACAGCGACATCACTATTGTTGATAAAAGCGGAGACGGCGACGCGTCGAGCTTCATTCCCGGCCTGACCGTAAAAAACCTTTCGTTTATGAAATGGGACGCACTGGAGCAGGAGGTTCGGGCCTTTGTAAAAAGCGTTCGGCGCCGGGAGACCCCGGAGGTGTCCGGCCGGGTGGGTCGGGAGGCCCTGCGGGTGGCCCTGAATGTGGCGGACCAGATTCAGCGCACAGGAGACCGGATTGGATAAGCATGCTTTGCCGAACAGGGTGCCAGTGGGCCGGTGCGTGATGATCATTGCCGGCGAGGCCTCCGGCGACCTGCACGGCGCCAACCTGATCCGAAACATGCGCGAACAGATTAAGGACCCTCTTTTTTTCTGCGGCATTGGAGGGGCGGCCATGCGCCGGGCCGGCGCCAAGATTCTGGTGGAGGCGGAGCGGCTTTCGGTGGTGGGAATCACCGAGGTGATTGCCCGCATGCCGGATATCCTAAGCGGCATGAAAACGGCCAAAAGGATGCTGGCCTCCCGCATTCCCGATCTGCTGGTGCTTATCGATTTTCCCGATTTTAACCTGAGAATGGCCGCAACGGCCAAAAAGCACGGCATTCCCGTTTTTTACTATATTTCTCCCCAGGTATGGGCCTGGCGAAAAGGCAGGGTGCGCACCATTCGAAAACGGGTGGATCACACGGCGGTGATTCTTCCCTTTGAGGCCGATTTTTTTAAGGCCCACGATGTCCCCGTGACCTTTGTGGGCCATCCCCTGCTGGACGCCGGATACGGTCCGGCGCCGTTATACGAGAGAACAGAAGGGCGGACAGTGGTGGGCCTGCTGCCCGGTTCCAGGGGCAGCGAGGTGGCACGACACCTGCCTGTAATGATGGAAGCCGGGGCCCGGATCAGCCGTCGCCATCCCCATGTCACTTTCATGGTCTCCTGCGCGCACTCGATTCCGGTGGAAAGCATGGCTTCAATCACGGAAAAGTATATCGGCACCGTTCCTTTTACCATTGTTCCCGGTGACGTGACCCAGGTGTTGAAGAGGAGCACCTGCGTTGTGGCGGTGTCCGGCACCGTGTCCCTTGAAACGGCCCTGTACGGCGTTCCCATGGTGGTGATTTACAAGGTGTCGTTTCTCAGTTACTGGCTGGCAAAGGCATTGATCCGGCTGGAGCACATCAGCCTGGTGAACCTGATCGCCGGAAAAGCGGTTGTGCCGGAGCTGATTCAGAAAGATGCGTCGGCGGAGCATATTGCCGCGCGCATCATGTCGATGATTTCTGATCCCCAGGAACTGGAGACCGTTCGAAAGGAGCTTGCCGAAGTTCGGAAGCGCCTGGGCGGTCCCGGGGCATCTGCCCGGGCCGCCGGAATCGCGGCCCGGCTGCTGAATGAAGGGGTAACCTGATGGCGATTTTTCGATTAAAACCACGACACCGCAGCCTGCTGGGATACATCAAGGGAAACCGTTTCCGGCTTTACCTGGCCGTGGCCTGCATGCTGCTGACATCGGCTACCACCGCGGCCCTTGCCTATCTCATCAAGCCGGCCATTGATCAGATTTTTATCACCAAGGACGCCCAAATGCTTCGGCTGATTCCGCTGGCGGTGGTGATTGTCTCCCTGCTGCGGGGCACGGGCATGTACGGCCAGGAGTTTTTCATGGGCCGGGTGGCCGAGGGCATCATCAAAAATTTTCGGGACAATCTTTATGCCCGGATATGTCAGCTCCCTCTGGCCTTTTTTCACAAGGAGCGCACCGGGGTCCTGATGTCCCGCATCACCAATGATGTGAATCTCATCAAGATCGTTGTCTCCAATGCCGTCACCTCCATGGTACGCGACTTCTGCACGGTTTTTTTCCTGCTGGGGCTGATCTTCTACCAGATATGGGAGCTGGCCCTGGTGGCCTTCATCGTCCTGCCGGTGGCCTTCTACCCGGTGGTGGCCATCGGCCGGAAGGTGCGGCGGGTCTCCACCCGGAGCCAGGAGACCATCGCCGACATGAACGCTTTTCTGCACGAGACCTTTTCCGGCAACAAGATCGTCAAGGCCTTTGGCATGGAGGCCTACGAAGAGGCCCGGTTTTATGAAAAGTCCCGGTCGCTTTTTGTGATTGAGATGAAAAGCATCATGGTGCGGGCACTGTCGTCTCCGCTCATGGAGTTCGTGGCCGGGGCGGGCATCGCCTTTGTCATCTGGCTGGGCGGCTCCCGGGTCATCAGCGGGGTCTATACCACCGGTACCTTTCTGTCGTTTCTGGCGGCGGTGATGCTGATGTACGACCCGGTGAAAAAGATTTCCGGTTTAAATGCCCTGCTTCAGCAGGGGCTGGCCGCCGTGGACCGGGTCTACGATATTTTAGAAACCCGGTCCGATATCGTTGAAGCGCCGGACCCGGTGACGATACAACGGGCCCCCCACACAGTGGCGTTTGAGAAGGTCTCGTTTGTCTACGACACCGGCGGGCCGGTACTTACCGACATCAACCTGACGGTGGCGCCGGGCGAAGTGGTGGCCCTGGTGGGCGCCAGCGGCGGCGGCAAAACCACCCTTGTCAACCTGATTCCCCGGTTTTATGATGTGGCCTCCGGTCGCATTCTTATCGATGGCACGGACATCCGCAAGGCATCCATCGCCTCGCTGCGGGAGCAGATCGCCATTGTCACCCAGGAGCCCATCCTGTTCAACGACACCGTGCGCAACAACATCGCTTACGGTAATCAGGATGCATCGGAGGCGGATATCCTTCAGGCGGCAAAAGACGCCTATGCGTATGACTTTGTCGTGGGGTTTCCCAAGGGGTTTGATACCATGATCGGCGAGCTGGGAGCGCGTCTTTCAGGTGGGCAAAAGCAACGGCTCTGCATTGCCCGGGCCCTGCTCAAGGACGCGCCGGTCCTGATTTTGGATGAGGCCACTTCGGCCCTGGACAGTGAATCCGAGGCAGTGGTGCAGAAGGCTCTGGCCAACCTGATGAAGGGCCGCACCACCTTTGTGATTGCTCACCGGCTCTCCACGGTCCACCATGCGGACCGGATCGTGGTGCTGTCGGACGGCCGGATCACCGAGCAGGGAAAGCACGAGGAGTTGCTGGCCCGAAAAGGGGATTATGCCCGGCTCTGCCAGATGCAACTCAGCAACGGCGGGCTTCAGGAAGAGTAGCCGGGAAGGCGTCCCTTTCCCGGCGAGCCCGGACATTTCATGAAATATTTAGGCTCATTGTTGTCCCAAAACGGTTTTAATTGTGGCAGGACAGATTCCCGGTTGTTTATCCAAATCGAATTGCTATCGGGATCGGGATCGAAATCGAATTGTCTTTACGGCAGTGCTCTTAAAGGATATCTCTCTTATCCTGCTTATCCGTGTATTTTTCTTGGCGGCAAGAAAAGTACCAAAAGAATCACGCCGCAGGCGTGACAGCTTGGCCTCTGGCTCGCCACGCCACAGGCGTGGCTTCCCTTGCGCAAACGCTTTGTTCGGCGCGGGCACCTGAATATTTCATGAATTTTTTCGACAACAAAAAGTTGATTTTAAGGGAATCTGTTATTTTTCTGTCGAAAAAATTCCCCCTTCGGGCGAGCCGCCTTGGCCGCATCTGCTGTGTTGCGGCATGCTCGCAGTAGACCGGCTACAGCGTCGCATGCCGCGCCTTGCATCTGCGGCCAAATCAGCTCGTGAAACATCCAGGGCAGGAACTCGCCCGCTTCGCGGTGCTCAAACAGCCTGCCCGCTTTTTCCCGAAAAAAGCATTTGCGTTCGGCTGCGCTGCAATGGGCGGGGCCTGCCATTGATGCCCCATTCCCGGAATTTGTAAATTCAAATAGTTGTAAAGCCTAAACGTTCTTTTGGGAACGGTTTTGAACACCAATGATTTAGCCTACAGAATTACCAGCTTTTTGACGGCCTTGACCACTGCTTCCGGTTCGTCGATAATCTGAAGAAAATCCATGTCTTCCGCAGAAATTGCGCCATCGGCCAGCAGGGTGGCCCGTACCCACTCCACCAGGCCCGACCAGTAGTCCGACCCCATCAAAATGATGGGCAGGGGCCGAATGCGCTGGGTCTGGGCCAGGGTGACCGCCTCGAACAGCTCATCCATTGTGCCGAATCCGCCGGGCATGATGATGTAGGCCTGGGCATACTTGACGAACATGACCTTGCGAATGAAAAAATAGTGGAATTGGAGTTTGATATTGGCATAATCATTGGGCTTCTGCTCAAAGGGCAGGTCGATGTTCAATCCCACCGATTTGCCTCCCTTTGCCGAGGCCCCTTTGTTAGCCGCTTCCATGATGCCCCCGCCGCCGCCGGTAATCACGGCAAAACCGTTTTCGGCAAACAGACCAGCAACTTTTTCAGCTTTTTGATAAACCGGCGAATCGGGGTGCAGCCGGGCCGATCCGAAGATGCTCACCGCCGGGCCGATGTTGTGAAGCTCGTCGATGCCTTCGACAAATTCGCCCATGATTTTAAAAAGACGCCAGGACTCTTCCAGCTTGAACTCATCAAGGAGAAACTGTCTGCTCATTGTTGTTTTTTTCCTGTTCTGGTGGGGTTGTTGGAATCCGGCCGCCGGCCGGTTGTGACTAGGCCTTTCAGCCCCGTCCCTGAAAGCCGATGATCACCCGGCCTTCATCCACGATCACCGGTATTTTCCGGTTGCCACCGGAAAGGGTCAGCATGGCGTCAAGGGTGTCGGGCGATCCCTGCGCCACATCGCGATAGTCCACTGTCCGTCCGGACGCGGCATAGGCCTCACGGGCCAACCGGGTGAAGGGTCATGTGTGCTTGCCATAAATGATCACTGTGCGGTCCATTGCTGCCTCCTGAAGGGGGAACGGTGTCACGACATGCGGGCCGTTATGATCCGGACACTCTATCAGGTTTTCCGGGAGAAATCCAGGCGCAGCAAAACACAAAAAGCCAAAAAAGCCTTGACTTGCCCTTCGAATGGATTTAAAAAATAGAACTTTAATTTTTTATGCCCTGTCCATGTACTGGCAGGGCGGTCTGTTTCATGGAGGTGTTGTCATCATGTTGTGCGTAACTGTAAAAGAGAATGTCGAATGTCCCTTTATGACGGCGGCGGGCTGCTCCTTTATCGGAGGGGTGTGCAAGCCTGTTGTGGAAGCCTGTTCGGGCTGTAAACGCATTGCCGAGTTTCCCACAGGTCTGTACTGTACAGCCACCCCTGACCCCGCGGCCAAATGGAAGCGGGGCCGGTGCAACCTGGCCACCCATGTGGTGGATGCCGCAGCGACCAAGTCGAAAGTAAACCCGCTCAAGGCGTCCAAGCGCGGTTCCAAATAGACGGGCTACGGTACCGTTTTCCAGGCCCCTGGTTGCGGATTTCTGTTGATTCCGGCGGCGAGCATGTCTTTCCCCGTCATGCCCGCCGCCCGATTTTTTTAAAACAGCCGTTGTCTTTACGAAAACAACTGCCTGTAAATCTTAATGGTCTGCCTGCCGGAAGAAAACCTTTCTGAGCGGGCCGGCAGCGACACCATGACAAAAGCCGAGTCCTATATAAAACCCGTGCTTTTGGGAATCGTTTGTCTGTGTGCCGGCATGTCGGTTTTCGGCTGTGCCGGCTTCCAACCGCTCTCCTCCCGGGACAATGTCTGCCGTATTTTTAAAGAGAAGGACGACTGGTTCAAGCCGGCCCACGCCGCCTCCCGGCGATGGGGCATTCCCATACCGGTACTGATGGCCATTATGCACCAGGAGTCCCGCTTTCAGCCCAAGGCCAGGCCGCCCCGCACCACCTGCCTTTGTCTTCTGCCCGGCCCGCGCCCCTCCTCCGCCTACGGGTATGCCCAGGCACTGGACGCCACATGGGACGCCTATCAAAGGGCCACGGGCAACGCCGGGGCCGACCGGGACGATTTTGCCGATGCCGTGGACTTTATCGGCTGGTATTGTCACTTGAGCCGGGTGAAGTGCGGTATCGCCGCCAGTGACGCCTACAGCCTCTATCTTGCCTACCATGAGGGCCAGGGCGGTTTTTCCCGGGGCACCCATCAGAAAAAGCCTTCTCTGCTGGCCGTGGCCCGGAAGGTCCAGGCCAGGGCCGACCTGTATGCCCGCCAGTATGCCGGGTGCCGAAAAAGCCTTGAAGCGTCCCTCAAGTGTTTTCTCTGGCCGTTCTGAGCGGGCTTACCCGTTTTCTCTGCACCTCATTTTAAATTCAAGTAGTTATACGTGTACTCCTCGTTTTTCTTCCGCCTTTTGCGGAAACCGGCTGATATCGGTCATTTTTGACATAAAACACTTGAAAAGGCCGCATCGACTGTGCTAGAGAATATTTTTTACAATTTTTAATTCAAACCCGTTTTCTAAAACCTGGAATGAGGACATGTAGATGGGATCACAAAAGGAGACAAAACTTGCTTACGGTCTGGCCGCAATTTTACTGATTGTGGGCGTGGTCTGTTACGCGGCGGTGCCCGCGGAAAAGCCTGACGAACCTGTTCGGAAGGTTTACAAAAGCCTGGGGGGGGATGTGATGTTCGACCATCAGATGCATGCCCAGGTGGACGACTGCGCCGCCTGTCATCATCACGGTGAAACGGGCGATTACATGTCGTGCGCCGAATGTCACCGGGCCGCTGACGTCAAGACCGTTCCTTCCGAGTGCACGGCCTGCCACCCCGTGATTTACGACGACTATATTTTTGATGAGCACCATGTGGTGCTGGAGACCGAACCGGAGGCCTGGACCTGCAAGGACTGCCATGCTCTGGCCGAAGGCGAGGATATTCCGGCCTCCTGCAGCGAGTGCCACGACCCGGATTACGGGGATGCAATGATCATGAAGTTTCAGAAGACGTCGGACGCCCTGCATGACCAGTGCATCGGATGTCACGAGGATTATGGGGCGGGACCCGTTGCCTGCGGCGAGTGCCACGCCCAGTAGAGACACGTTTGCCGCGGCGGTGTCACGGCATTTAATAGTTAATGGGATGAAAAAGGTAAGGCGATGATAAAAAGACCGTTTTTCGGATTGGCAAAGCCTACATTGATGTATGAACCCCTGGATTCGACCCTGGCGGCCCAGGAAATACCGGCACCCGCCGCTATCACCCTGCTGGTGGACACGCCCCTTGAAAATCAGACGGCGTTGCAGGTCCATACAGGAGACGCCATTGCCCAAGGCCAGGCGGTATCACCCATTGCCGGCAGCGACGCTTATGCCACGGCGGCCCTGGGCGGTACGGTGTCCTCGGTGGATGCCTATACCGGGAATTTCGGCCGGCGGTATACCGCTGTAACCGTCAAGGTGGATGCGAGTGCCGCGGCGGATGACGCCTTTGCCCAGGCCGGTAAAACCCCGTCGCTGGAGGCTGCCGACCGGTTTTTGCGGTGCGTGCCCGGCGGGTTGCCTGTCGCGCTGTTTGACACACCCGACAAGATCAAGACGATCGTTGTATGCGGTGTGGATTCGGACCTGCTGTGCGTGACCCGCCAGTATGTGTTGAAAGCCGGCATGGATGCCATTCTGCGGGGTGCCGAGGCCCTGAAAAAGATGCTGGGCGGCGCGCCCCGAATGATGCTGACGGTGTTCGACAGGATGGCGCCCGGCCTGCAGGCCGGCGGGCTGGAAATAAAAAAGGTCGGCGCTGCCTACCCGGCGGCCAACCCGCGTATTATGGCAAAAGACCTGCTGGGGATGACCATTCCGGCCGATACCACCTGCGAGGCGGCGGGCATCTGTTTTGTCAGTGCCGAGGCGGTGGCGGCCCTGGGGAAAGCCTATGAGAAGGGCAGGGTTCCGGATCGTAAGATCGTTACCGTGGTGTTGAAAAACGGGACCAAGAAACTGGTGTCGGTGGTGCTGGGCACGCCGGTGGGCCAGGTGCTTTCCGCCTGTTCCCAGGCGGTCAGTGAAAACGACCGGCTGGTCCTGGGCGGCCCGCTGACCGGAACCGCGGTCTACACCGAAAGTCATCCCGTGGGACCGGATACAGACATGATTTTTGTGCAGGGCGCCGACCAGATTTTCGATGTGTCGGAAAACAGCTGCATCAACTGCGGTGACTGCGTGAGAATCTGTCCGGCCCGGGTGCCGGTGAATGTGCTGATCCGCTATCTACAGGCCGGGGAGTACGGCGAGGCCGTGGACAGCCACGACCTGCTTTCCTGCATTGACTGCGGCCTGTGCAGTTGCGTATGCCCGGCACGAATTCCGATATTCCAGTATATACAACTCGGCAAGTACGAATTTGCCAGACTCACTACAGCGGAGGCGGATCATGCAGCATAGTTCTAAAAAACTGGTTGTTTCACATGCGCCGTTCTGGCATGACGGCAGCAGCCTGTCGGCCCGGCACTATAATATTCTGCTGGTGGCCCTGATTCCGGTGATCGCCGGCATCCTGACCTATGGTGTGCCGGCCCTGGCCGTGGTCTGCCTCTCCGTGTCCACCGCCATACTCTGGGAGCTGCTGATTAACAGGGTTTCCAAAACACCGGTTTCCGTGGGAGACGGCAATGCCGCCCTGGTGGGATTGCTTCTGGCCATGCTGCTGCCGGCCACCACGCCCTGGTGGATGGTGATCACCGGCACTTTTGTGGCCATTGTCATCGCCAAGCAGATTTTCGGCGGCCTGGGCGCCAATCCTTTTAATCCTGCCCTCATCAGCCTGGCGATTCTGGGTGTTTCATGGCCCGCTTTCGTGGATTTTAATTACATGCTGGCCGACTACGAAACCGGCTTCAACATGGTCTACCCGATGTGGTCGGCCAAGTATTTCGGTTCGGCCAGCGTGGCCGGGTTTACGCCCATGGACCTGCTGATGGGCAAACAGGCCGGCGGCATCGGCGCCACTTTCGGCCTGGGCATTCTCATCGGCGGCATCTACCTGATGATAAGGGGCTATATCCGGTGGGAGATTGCGGTCTCTTTTCTGGCCGGTGTGTTTGTCACGGCCCTGGTGTTCAGCCTGGCCAAGCCCGTGGAGTATGCGGGCCCGGTCTTTCACCTGCTGACGGGCTACACGCTGATCGGCGCTTTTTTTCTGGCCACAGAGGACTCCTCTTCACCGGTTAATTTTGTACCCATGCTGATCTACGGCGCCGCCGGCGGTCTGCTGACCGTTCTGATCAGAAACATCGGCGTGCATGTGGACGGTGTGGTGTTTGCCATTCTGGTGATCAACCTGATCAATCCACTTGTTGATAAAATCAGACCAAAAGCAATGGGGAAGGTAGCATAATGCGTGAATTAATTAAAATGGTGGTGGTGCTGACCGTTTTGACCGCGGTTTCCGGCGGACTGCTGGCCGGTGTGCGGGCCGCGACACAGGACAAGATCGAGCTTCAGGTACTCAACTTTGTGCAGGGGCCGGTGCTGCGGGAGATGTTTGCAAACGCTTCCAATGACATGATCGCTGACCGGTTCACCCTTGGCGAGGGCAAGGAGGCGGTGACCCTTTTTCCCATCGCCGTGGACGGAAAGGTCCGGTACGTGGCCCTGAGCGTCAGCGGCAAGGGCGGGTTCGGCGGTGATGTGGGCCTGATGGTGGGGGTGGATATTGACACCGGCACCATTGCCAGCGCCGGCGTGACCACTCACAGCGAGACCCCGGGCATCGGCTCCAGGGCCAAGAGCGAGCCGGATCTGGTGAACCGGTTTGTGGGCCTTCCCGTGACCCAGACGTTCAAGGTCAAAAGCGCCGGCGGCCAGATCGACGCCATCAGCGGTGCTACCGTTACCTCCGGGGCCGTGTGCAATGCCGCCACCAATGCCGGTGAGATTTACCAGCAGCTGGAAGACGAGATCAAAAACAAGATAGCAAGTTTATAAACAGGGGAGTTGAAAATGGCCAAGTCTATTACGCAAGAGTTTACCAAGGGGTTGTGGGCGGAGATTCCGCCGTTTCGGCTGGTGCTGGGCCTCTGCCCGGTCCTTGCCGTGACCACCAAAGTGGAAAACGGCATCGGCATGGGGCTTGCCACCACCTTTGTGCTGGTGGGGTCAAACATTCTGGTTTCCATGCTGCGAAACGTCATTCCCACCAAGGTGCGCATCGCCTGTTTTATCACCATCATCGCCACCTTTGTGACCCTGGTGGAATTGCTGATGCAGGCCTATACCTACAGCCTGTTCCTGCAACTGGGCATTTTTATCCCCCTGATCGTTGTGAACTGCATCGTGCTGGGACGGGCCGAGGCCTTTGCTTTTAAAAACCCCCTGTTGCCATCCATTGCCGACGGGCTCGGTATGGGTGTCGGGTTTACCTTGTCCCTGGCCGCCATTGCCGCGGTCCGGGAGGCCCTTGGCGCCGGCACATTGACGGTCCTCGGCAACAGTTATTCACTGTTCGGCGACGCGTTTCTGCCGTTTGCCTTTATGGTGCAGGCGCCGGGCGCTTTTGTGTGCCTCGGCCTGATGCTCTGTATCATGAACATGCTGGAAAAATAGGAGACCATCATGACCGAATATATTCTTCTGGCCATCAGTTGTATTCTGATCAACAACATTCTGCTGGCCCAGTTCCTGGGTAACTGTCCGTTTCTGGGCACCTCCAAGAAAATGGAGACCGCGGTGGGCATGTCCATGGCCGTGGTGTTCGTCCTGGTCATGGCCGGCATGATCACCTGGTGCGTGGACGTGTTCCTGCTCAAGTGGCTTGACCTTGAATTTCTGCGCACCCTGGCCTTTATCCTGGTGATCGCCTCCCTGGTCCAGTTTGTGGAGATGTTCCTGAAAAAGAGCATTCCGGCCCTCTACGCGGGCCTGGGCATCTTTCTGCCCCTGATCACCACCAACTGCGCCGTGATGGGCGCCTGCCTGATCAACATCAAGGAGGAGTATAATTTTCTGCAGGCCCTGGTGGCCTCCTTCTCCTACGCGGTGGGTTTCGGCCTGGCCCTGATCCTGTTTGCCGGCGTGCGGGAGCGGATCAACCTGGGCAAGGTGCCCAAGCCGCTGCAGGATACCTCCATCGGTCTGGTGACCGCGGGCATGATCGCGCTGGCGTTTTTCGCGTTCAAAGGCATGGCTTAATCATACTATTGTAATTGTAACTCGAAGGAGTATGCAGTGTTAAATGCGATTCTTTCCATGTTGGGGCTGGGCATGGCCAGCAGCGTCATTCTGGGTGTTGCTTCCCGTGTGTTTTATGTTTATGAAGACCCCCGTATCGCAGAGGTCGAATCGGCAACCGCCGGCGCCAACTGCGGCGGGTGCGGATATGCCGGCTGTTCAGCCGCTGCCGCGGCGGTGGTGAAGGGAGAGGCCCTGCCCAGTGTCTGTATTGTGGGTGGGCCGGATTCCGCGGCCAATATCGCCGCCATCATGGGAGTGGATCCGGGAACCGCCGAGCCCAGGGTGTCGGAAAACGAGTGCACCGGCGGCAACCGGGCGGAAAACAAATACAACTACAAGGGAATCCTTTCCTGCAACGCGGTCACGGCCCTGTACGGCGGCCGGCGGGACTGCCCCACCGGATGCCTGGGATACGGTGACTGCATTAAAGCCTGCGCCTTTGACGCCATCGTGATGGGCGAAGACGGCTACCCGGTGGTGGACCCGGCCAAGTGCGTGGGGTGTGGGGCCTGTGAGGCGGTCTGTCCGAAGAACATCATTCGGGTCAAAACCATGTCCCAGCGGCTCTTTGAGTTCAATGCCACCAACGGAGCCCATGCGCCGTGCACCCAGACCTGTCCGGCCCAGATCGATATTCCCAAGTACATCAACCAGATCAAAACCGGCGACTATGAGGGCGCGGTCAACACCATTCGGGAGAGAAACCCGTTGCTGCTGGCCTGCGGCCGGGTCTGCCCCCATCCCTGCGAGGACAAGTGCCGCCGCGGGGTGGTGGATGAGCCGGTCTCCATCAACCAGCTCAAGCGGTTTGCGGCTGACTATGAGATGAACTCCGGCAAGCGGCTGCCCATTTCCTGCGCGCCGTCCACCGGCAAGAAGGTAGCGGTGATCGGCGGCGGCCCGGCCGGCCTGACCGCCGCCTATTTTCTGCGCCGGGTGGGACACGGCGTGACCATTTTTGACGACAACCCGGAGCTGGGCGGCATGATCCGTTACGGTATTCCCGAATACCGGCTGCCCAAAAAAGTGCTGAAGTGGGAGACCGACGGCATTCTCAACATGGGCATCGAGCACAAGCCCAACATGCGGCTGGGCCGTGATTTTGACATGGGCAGCCTGATGGCCGCCGGGTACGACGCCATTTTCCTGGGCATCGGCGCATGGAAGGATTACGGTCTTAAGATTGAAGGCAACGACCTCAAGGGTGTTTACACCGGCATATCCTTTCTCACCAAATTTGCCGCATGGCAGCAGGGCGCCGGCACGGACCCGGTGCCGGTGGGCAGAAAGTGCGCCGTCATCGGCGGCGGCAACACGGCCATTGACTGCGTCCGGACCCTGGTGCGGCTGGGCGCTGAAGAGGTCTCCATTGTCTATCGCCGGACCCGGAACGAGATGCCGGCCAACATGGTGGAGATCGAGGCGGCCGAGCATGAAGGGGTCAACATGAAATACCTGTTCTCCCCCAACCGCATTCTCGGGGATGAGAATGGTAACGTAGTGGGCCTGGAGGTCCAGGAGATGGAACTGGGCGAGCCGGACGCCAGCGGCCGCCGTAAACCCGTACCCAAGGAGGGCGCGGTCCAGGTGCTGGAGACCGACATGATTGTGCTGGCCATCGGCCAGGGACCCGACATCTCCTTTAAAGAGACGGAAAAGGGCCGGCGGGGTGAGGCCCTGGCCACCACCAAGTGGGACACCATCGACCAGATTGACCCCCAGACCCTTCAGACCAATATTCCGTATATTTTTACCGCCGGCGATTCGGCAACCGGCGCCTCCCTGGTGGTGGAAGCCATCGGCGGGGGCCGCCGCGCGGCCCGCTCCATTGATCTTTACCTCTCCGGCCAGCCGGTGACACCGCCGCCCAACGACCTGTTCAAGACCCATATTCCCGGGTGCCTGTTTGAGACAGTGGACGGGGTCACAAAGAGCAAGCGGGTGGAGATGCCGGAGCTGGAGGTGAGCAGCCGGATCAAGACCTTTGACGAGGCCGACCTGGTCATCAGCGAGGAGAATGCCCTGAAGGAGGCGGACCGGTGCCTCTTCTGCTGCACGACCTGCTACAACCGGGAGGACGGCTGCAAGCTGTAACCCTCTTTGGGTAAACCTGGAAAAAACAAAAAGGGGCGAAGCCGTTAGGGCTTCGCCCCTTTTTTATTCGTTCTGCAGATTTTGATGTTTTCAGCCGGGATTGTCCAGAAATTCCATGCGGGAAAGAAAGTCATACCATGCTTGGCCCCGCTGTCGGCCGTTGAAAACCAGCCAGTGGCCCCCGGAAAGAAAGTGACAATCGGAGATGCGCCACTTGTCACACAGGGCCTGTACATGGACAAAGGGGCAGAGCCGGTCGCCTCTGGAGGCAACCACCAGAAGTCTGTCAGAAGACAGCTTCGGAACAAAATTCAACGGCGAATGCATTCCCCAGACGCTGAAGATCTTTTGGCGCAGTGCCGTGTCAACGGGAAAGGCGTGCCGGGCCGTGTCCGGCCCAAGGGGGGCAGAAAAGTTCACCGCCGGCACCATCATGGCACCGAAAGCCGGCATGTCGCTCAAACAGGCAAACAGGGCCGTGTTGTACCCGCCCAGGCTGGCGCCGATCAGGCCGATCTGGGGCGCGCCGAGTTGAGCAAGGATGTGAAAGGCCCCGGCCAGGTCATGCATGCTCTGGCCCACGCACTCACAGGTCATTCCCACGTTGCCGGGCTGCAGAAAGAATCCCCGTTTTGAAAGGCCCCCGGCCCGGCGCCGCCAGTGAAAGGGCGCGATAAAGAGGGCCACGTCCAGCCCGGCGGTAAAAAGATGTTTTACCCGAAACATCTTTCTTGCCTGTCGCGGTTCACCCAGCATGTAGCCGTGAAGGCAGAGCACCGTGTTCCGGTGCCGGTCCCCGTGAATCCACCGGACCAGGTAGCCGGTGCGGTTGGCCGTATGGGCATGATAGGCGTCTCGGATCAGGGGGCTTTTTGTCTCATACCCGCTTTTGTAGGCGATCTCCTGGTATCGGCCGTCACGGTAAGGCCGTTCTTCAATGATGGAAAAGGAGGGCGCTGCAGAGGGCAGCGAGAAAAAAGAGGCGGGCCGGGCCACATAGCCGCTGTCGATGTAAAAGTCAAGTTGCTGCTCATAGGTGTTGCGGTCCATGGCCGGCGGCGGCACAAAAGGGGCGGCCAGCTTCGGCGGCAGCAGGAAGAGCCGGTCCACCAGGCTTCCCGCGGTATCCTGCAGCCGGGTCTTGACGGGTGAGGGAAGGCTGGTCATGTGGCATCTCGGTCTAAGGCCGCCGGCGCCGCCTTTCGGGCCATGCGTCTGAAGAACCGGCTGATCACAATCATGGCCAGGTGATAGGCAAAGAAAAATCGTCTTTTTGCCCACCAGGCCATTCGAATATCAAAAGAGGTGATCACCATGTACCGGTTTTTTTCAATACCCTGAATAATATCGGCCGCCACTTTTTCAGGGGTAACGGCATGCTTTTCAAAGCGCCGGATCATCTTTCGGGCTGCCTTGTGACTTTTGTCCACACCCAGAATCTGGGCCGTGCCCACCAGCGGGGTTTTTACCGCGCCGGGGCAGACCACGGTGACCCCGATGCGGTGCGGCCGCAGGTCGTAGCGCAGCACCTCGGAAAGGCCTCGCAGGCCGAACTTGCTGGCACTGTAAGCGGCATGCCAGGGAAGGGCGATCAGGCCGGCGGCGGAAGAGACGTTGACCAGATGGCCTCCCTGCCCGGCCCGCACCATCTCGGACACCATACACTCAATCACATTAATGGGGCCCATGAGGTTGATATCGATCATGGTTTTCCAGTGAATATGCTTCAGCCGGTCAACCGTGCCCCAGATGGCGGTGCCGGCCACGTTCATCACGATGTCCATGGCGCCGTGGGCCTGATGGATGCGGTTTGAAAAGGCCCGCACCCGGTCAAGGTCACGGATATCAAAGGCCTCCCACGCGGCCACGGTGCCGCCTTCCTGCTCAATTTCCTTAACCACCGCCTCCAGGGGCTCCGCGTTTATGTCGGTGAGAAAGAGGCGGGCTCCCCGCCGGGCCATGGCAAGGGCCGTGGACCGGCCGATACCACTGGCCGCGCCGGTGATAAAGCATTTTTTGTCGGTAAAGTTTTTTATTTTCATGAAACCTCCATGGATGGGGGAGGGGTTACGGCCACTTGACGCATCAGGCTCTTTTTGGTGCTGTTGTGCCGTCAATGGCCCTGAGCAGGTGGAGCATCTCTTTTATATCTTCGAAAAGCGGTGCTGTAAAGCACATGGGTGCGCCGGTAACGGGATGATCAAATTCAAGTCGCCACGCGTGAAGCATCTGCCGGCCGGCGGCATTGAGCAGCTCAAAAGAGGCCCGGCTGGAAAAGTGCTGCCGTTTCCGGGTCCATTTGCACGGGTAGGTGGGGTCTCCCACCACCGGCCGTTGCAGCGCCGTACAGTGGACCCGGATCTGGTGGGTCCGGCCGGTGTGAATTTCAAGCTCCAGCAGACTGGCATCGACAAAGGCCTTGCGCACTTTCCAGCGAGTTTCCGCTGGCCGGGCCTGAGGGCTTGAAACCGACATTTTTTTTCTTTCCAGGGAGTGCCGGCCGATGGGCAGGGTGACAACGCCGCCGGTCGATTTCATTTGGCCGTATACCAGAGCCAGGTAGGTCTTGCGGACCTGCCTGGATTTGAACATGTCGGAAAGCGCCTGATGGGCGGCCGCGGTCTTGGCCACCACCAGGGCCCCGGAGGTGTTTCTGTCCAGACGGTGGACAATGCCCGGCCGGTCAGGCTCACCGACGGTGCCAATGGCCGGAAAATGGTGCAGCAGGCGGTTGACCAGGGTGCCCCCTTCATGGCCGGGGGCGGGGTGCACCACAAGGCCGGGGGGCTTGTTGACAACCAGCAGAAACGCATCTTCAAACAGGAGAGGCAGGGGGGCGGGCTCGGGGCCGGGCTTTTCCGGCTTTTGTGAAGGAATGCGACCGGTTATGGACTGGTTGACGCCAACTTTATAGGAAGGCTTCTGGGGCCGACCGTCCACAAGGATAGTGCCGTTTTTGATCAGCAGGGCCGCTGAATGACGTGAACAATCCCACTGACCGGCCACCAGCGTGTCCAGTCGCAGGCCGTCGTGCCCTGCACTCGTCACAAGGGCGACGTCTCTATCCGGCGGCATGGGAGGGAGGCATTTTGGGGAAAAAGGACTCGATCTCAGAGATGACCGTTTTTTCTTCGGCCCCTTTTGCAATGGAAAGCTCTTTTACCAGCAGGCCCTGGGCCGTATCCAGCAGTTTTCTTTCCCCAAATGAAAGGTCTTTTGTCATTTTCAGCAAAAAGAGGTCCCGGAACACCTCAGCCACCTCGTACAGGGAGCCGGTTTTGATCTTGTCCATGTACTCCTTGTACCGCCGGTTCCAGGTCTGGTTGTCACCGGCGCCGCACTCCTCCTGGCTGCGGATGATGTTGTAAATCTTTGAAACCTCTTTTTTGCAGATCACGTTGCGGATGCCCACGGCCGTAAGATTCTGGGTGGGGATCATGATGACCATGTTGGTTTCCAGGATCTTCATGATGTAAAAATCCTGCCGGGTATCGCCGATGTTCCGGGACTCAATGGTCTCAATGCGGCCCACGCCATGGGCCGGGTAGACCACCAGGTCGCCGGGTTGATAGTTGTTCGGGCCTTTTTTAACGACCGGCCCTTTTTTGGGTTTTACCTTCTGCGCCATTTTTTATGTCACCTCGGAGGTTGAATAACTACAAATCTTACTATTTATAGCAGATTTTAACCCGTCCGGCAACTAAAAAGGGGGAGGGCCGGCCGGCTCTCCCCCTTTTATCTCAGGTTGTTAACAGTTTCGTATTACAGGAACAGCACCGGCACCATGAGCAGGGCCACCACGTTGACGATCTTGATCATGGGGTTGATGGCCGGACCAGCGGTGTCTTTGTAGGGGTCGCCGACGGTGTCGCCGGTAACCGCTGCCTTATGAGCATCGCTGCCCTTGCCGCCGAAGTTGCCGTCTTCAATGTACTTTTTGGCATTGTCCCAGGCCGCGCCGCCGGTGGTCATGGAGATGGCCAGGAAGACACCGGTGACGATGCTGCCGATCAGAAGACCGCCAACAGCATAAGGACCACCGACCTTTCCGAAAAGAACACCGATAATAATCGGGGCAACAACCGGAATCAGGGCCGGTACCATCATCTCCTTGATGGCGAACTTGGTGACCAGGTCCACACAGGCGGAGTAGTCCGGCTTGGCCGTGCCTTCCATGATGCCCGGAATTTCACGGAACTGCCGGCGTACTTCGTCAACCACCGCGCCACCGGCCCGTCCCACGGCCTTCATGGCGATGGAGGCGAACAGGAAGGGCAGCAGGCCGCCGATAAACAGGCCGATCAGCACCCGGACATCTGACAGATCAAATATCAGGGCGACATGATCACCGCCTTCATGGAACTGGAATTCCATGACATAGCAGGCAAACAGCACCAGGGCGGCCAGACCGGCGGAGCCGATGGCATACCCCTTGGTAACGGCCTTGGTGGTGTTGCCCACCGCATCCAGGGGATCGGTAACGGCCCGGACGCTCTCGTCCATGCCTGCCATCTCGGCGATGCCGCCGGCATTGTCCGTGATGGGGCCGTAGGCGTCAATGGCGATAACCATGCCGGTCATGGACAGCATGGACATGGCTGCCATGGCAATGCCGTAAAGACCGCCCAGGGTAGAGGCAACGTAAATGGCGATACAGATGGCGATCACCGGCAGGGCGGTGGACTGCATGCTCACGGCCAGGCCGGCGATGATGTTGGTGCCGTGGCCGGTGGTGGAGGCTTCGGCAATATCTTTTACCGGCTGGTACTTGCCGGTGTAGTACTCGGTGATGATAACAATGACAACGGTCAGGATGATGCCGATCAATGAACAGTAGTAAAGGTTCATTGCGTCCATGCCCTCAACGCCGGTCAGCATTTTCTTGGCCACAAAGTAGAAGGCCACGGCCGAGATGGCAGCCGCGCCGAACATGCCTTTGTACAGGGCGCCCATGATGTAGTCGCTGCCTTCACGAAGCCGCACAAAGAAAATAGCAATGATGGAGGCGATGATGGACACTGCGCCCAGCACCAGCGGAAAATTGATGGCAATGGACTGAACCTCGGGGCCGTTGGCCTTGAAGAAAAGCGCGCCCAGCAGCATGGCTGCCACGGCGGTAACGGCGTAGGTCTCAAAAAGGTCGGCTGCCATACCGGCACAGTCGCCCACGTTGTCACCCACGTTGTCGGCGATGGTGGCCGGGTTCCGGGGGTCGTCCTCGGGAATGCCGGCTTCCACCTTGCCCACCAGGTCCGCGCCAACGTCTGCGCCCTTGGTGAAGATACCGCCGCCCAGACGGGCGAAGATCGAGATCAGGCTGCCGCCGAAGCCCAGGGCCACCAGCGGAATAACCGCATTAACGCCGGTAAGGTCTTTGGAGAGCAGAAATGCGTAGTAGCCGGCGACCGAGGTCAGGGCCAGGCCGGCCACGATCATGCCGGTCACGGAACCGCCCCTGAAGGCCATGGCAAGGCCTTTGGAAAGGCCGCCCCTGGCTGCTTCAGCGGTACGAACATTGGCGATAACCGAAACGCGCATGCCGATGTAGCCCGCGAAGAAAGACGCGATGGCGCCCACGGCAAAGCCGATGGCGGTCAGAGAGCCCATAGTGAACCAGATGACGACGCAGATGATGATGCCGGTGATTCCCATGCTTTTGGCCTGGCGGTTCAGGTAGGCAATAGCGCCTTCCTTGACCGCGTCGGCGATTTGGTTCATTTTCTCGTTACCGGCGGGAGCGCTCTTGACGATGCCCGCCATGATCAGAGAATAGATGATGCCCACCACTCCGATCAGGGTGCAGAGTAATGGCAGATTGCCTGTTAAAGCCTCCATTTTTCCTCCTTGTTTGTTTTAGTTGATGGTTTATATTTCTCTACAAAAATACCTGTTGTTACCGTGCGCCATGAAGCCTGTTCATGGCCGCTGTGGCGCCCTCTTTCAGGATCGCCGTAACGGTTTCCCCGGCCTGCTGTATCAGCCCGTCCAGGTGTTCCAGCTCTTCTGCTGAAAATCGTCCCAGCACATGGCCGACAACCCCCTCCCGGGCGCCGGGGTGGTCGATACCGATGCGGACACGGACAAAGTCATCCGTTCCAAAGGTATCGATGATCGATTTGATGCCGTTGTGTCCGCCATGACCTCCTTTCGTTTTTATTTTTAATTTTCCAAAAGCAAGGTCGATGTCGTCGTGTACGACCAACATTCGCTTGCTTGATATTTTTAAATATTGTGCCAGCCGGAAAAGCGGCGGCCCGCTGCTGTTCATAAATCCCTGCGGTTTTACCGCCACCACCCGTTGCCCCTCGATTCCTCCGGTGCCATACAGGCAACTGCCTTTTGTTCTGTCGATGGCAAAAGAAAACCGTTCGGCCAGCCGGTCAATCACCATGAACCCGATGTTGTGCCGGGTGCGGGCGTAATCACTTCCCGGGTTGCCGAGTCCTGCCAGCAGATAGGGTTCTGTTTCATACATGCATCACTGAATAGAAAAACCGCGTTGACAGGCTTTGGTTTATTCGTCGCCGCCTTCTTCTGTCTCCCCGGTCTCCCCGGTCTCTTCGGCGCCTTCTGCCGCGGCCTCTTCTGCTTCTTCGTCTTCAACCGTTTCTTTTGTAGGCGCGGCTACGGCGATCACCGTGAAGTTGACCTCATGCACCAGCTCAACCCCCTCCGGGGCCTCGATATCAGCCACGTGGACCGAATCACCGATGTCGAGAGCGCTGATATCGATGGCGATGGATTCCGGAATAAGTCCCGGCAGGCAGCGCACTTCCAGTTCTCTACGGATCAGCTGAAGCACACCACCCTCTTTTTCGCCCTTGCACACACCCGTTGTGGCAACAGGGACATAGGTGGTGATTTTCTTGGTCAGATCCACTTCGTGAAAATCGGCGTGAATCAGCTTCAGGGAGACCGGGTGTTGCTGGAGCTCCTTGAGCATGACGGTTTTTGACGCGGCCCCGTCGTCGATGACGAGGGAGAGAAGGGCCTGTTGGCCGGCGTCCTTGAGCAGAAGGCGAAAAGTGTGATCGTCCACGGCAAGGGGAAGCGGGTCGTTTTTATGACCATACACTATTGCGGGAACAAACCCCTGGCGCCGCAGCGCCTTTGGGGTGGGCCCACCCGCCATCTGACGTGTTTTGACTTGCAGTTCCTTTAATTCCATGTTTCAAAAATCCTTTGTTTCTTTATATTTTGGTAAGCGCAATGGACGGGGCTATACAAAAAGAGAGGTGACCGAATCGCCCCTGTAGCTTCGTATCATGGCCTCTCCCACCAGGTCGGCGATGGAGAGGACCTCTATTTTGTTGCACTGTTTCGCATTTTCATTCAGCGGCACCGTGTCGGTGACGATAATCTGTTTGAGTTTGGAGCCGGTGATGCGGTCCACCGCCGGGCCGGACAGCACCGGATGCACGCAGCAGGCATTCACTTCCCTGGCGCCCTTGGCGTCCAGGGCCGCCGCCGCCTCGGTCAGAGTGCCGGCGGTGTCCACCATGTCGTCTAAAATAATCGCGATTTTATCCTTGACGTCACCGATGACCGCCATGGCCTGGGCCTGGTTGGGAGCGGAGCGGCGCTTGTCCACAATGGCCAGTTCCGCGTCCAGTCGCTTGGCAAAGGCCCGTGCCCGCTCCACACCGCCGGCGTCGGGAGAGACAATGACCAGGTTGTCGGGGGAAAAGTGTTTTTTAATGTGGGTGATCAGCACCGGGGCCGCGAACAGGTTGTCTACCGGCACATTGAAAAAGCCCTGAATCTGGCCGGCATGCAGGTCCAGGGTGATGATCTTGTTGGCACCGGCCTGGGTGAGCAGGTCCGCCACCAGCTTGGCGCTGATCGGCACCCGGGGCGCTACCTTTTTGTCCTGGCGGGCATATCCGTAATAGGGAATCACCGCGGTGATCTTGCTGACCGAGGAGCGTTTGAGCGCATCAAGCATCAGCAGCAGTTCCACCAGGTTATCGTTGACCGGCGCGCAGGTGGACTGGATCAGAAACACGTCCTTGCGCCGGACGTTTTCGTTGATTTCGATCTGGACCTCGCCGTCGCTGAACCGGGAGACCTTGGCCTTTCCCAGGGGCCGGCCCAGGTACGCGCAGATTTTTTCCACCAGCCCGGGATTTGCGTTTCCCGAAAAAATTTTAAAATCGTTGTTTGGTTCCTTCAATGGCCTGTCCTCATATCGTTTTCCGGCATCGTGTCCATTGGCTGGGGCGGGAGGATTCGAACCTCCGAATGCAGGAATCAAAATCCTGTGTCTTTACCGCTTGACGACGCCCCAGTGCAAAGGCTTCATTTTTCGGTCAAGCCGTATGTCCCGCCGTCAGTAATGTCGCGCAAAACAGCCGTTCTCCCGTCTGCCGGGGAATCGTCGCATAGGCCTGTTCCGCCGCCGCCGGGTCCTTAAAAACGCCGAACACGGCAGGGCCGCTGCCGGACATCAGAACACCCCGCGCGCCGGCGGCCACCAGTCTTTTTTTGGCGGCCCCTATCTCCGGATATCGCTCCAGAGTAACCGTTTCCAGATCGTTTTCAAGGTGTTTTGCAAACTCAAAAGGCGTCTGTTTTGTAAAAGAATGGATCGTAGAAATTTTTTTGTTATTTGTCAATGTTAAATTGAAACTTTTGTAGATATCGCCGGTGGAAACAGGAATGTCCGGATGGATCAGCACCACCGGCAGGGAGGGCAGGAGAGGGTAGGCGACAAGGCGGTTTCCGATGCCGGTGGCAAGGGCCGGCCGGCCAAAGATGAAAAACGGCACATCCGCGCCCAGAAGGGCCCCCATCTCCAGAAGGCGGTCCATGGAGAGCGGCCGCCCGAACCGGTTGTTGAGCCACACCAGGACCGTTGCGGCGTTGCTGCTGCCGCCGCCCAGGCCGGCGGCCACAGGAATGTGCTTGACAAGGGTGATGGAGACCCCGGCCTGAATGCCGGTACGCTCAAAAAAGAGGGTCGCGGCCCGGTGGGCCAGGTTGGAAGCATCGGAGGGAACCGCTGAATGGTCACACCGGACCGAAACGCCGCTGTCGGTGAGTTCGAATGTCAGCTCGTCAAACAGGCCGATGCAGCACATCAGGGTAAAAAGATCGTGATACCCGTCGGCCCGCTTTCCGGTGACGTGCAAAAACAGGTTGATTTTGGCAGGGGACAGCACCTTCATGACGGACCCCCTTGGTTACCATAAAACGGCAGGCGCTGATATCGGGAGATATCAAGCGCCTGCTCAAATTGTCCGGTGTTGTCGCCCGTTACCCCGGATGTTTTATGCAATATCCGGGCTACCGGGTGGTTTTTATCACCATGAACATGCCGTTGGATTTTCGAATCAGGATCAGCAGGGGGTCTCCCTCCTTGATACCTTTCAGGATGGCCTCAAAGTCGGCCGTGTTCTGAATGCGCTGCCGGTTGATCTCTCTGATCACATCTCCCGGCTGAATGCCGGCCTGATCGCCCTTTCCACCGGGGGCCACTTCAGACACGTACACGCCCTCGGTGCTGTTCAGGTTCAGTTTTCTGGCCACCTCTTCGGTGATGTCGGCCACTTCCAGGTCCATGGCGCTCTGGGTGCCGGTTTCCGATTTGCCCGCCACGCGGGTGTCGTCCCGTTCCTTGATCTTGACGGTTACGGTTTTTTTCTTTCCGTCCCGCAGCAGCATTACTTTGATGGTTTCTCCCACGGGCAGGCTGGCGATCATGGCGGAAAGATCCCGGCTGTCTTTAATTTCTTTACCGTTGACCTCAAGAATGATGTCCTGGGTCTTGATGCCGGCCTTGTCCGCCGGATCCCCGGGAAAGACCTCGGTGACCAGTGCCCCTTTGCCGCTTTCCAGGTTGTAATACTCGGCCATCTCTTTGCTCACCGGCTGAATGCCCACGCCCAGCCAGCCGCGAATCACGTGGCCTTTGGTCTCCAGCTGCTCAAGAATGTTGTTGGCAAGGTTGGCGGGAATGGCAAACCCGATGCCCTGGCCGCTGGCAATGATGGCGGTGTTGATGCCCACCACCTCGCCGGCCAGGTTGACCAGGGGGCCGCCGCTGTTGCCGGGGTTGATGGAGGCGTCGGTCTGAATGAAGTCGTCATAGGGACCGGCCCCGATCACCCGGCCCTTGGCACTGACGATGCCCGCGGTGACGGTCTGTTCCAGGCCGAAGGGGCTGCCGATGGCCACCACCCATTCCCCCACCTTCAGGTCGTCTGAATCGCCCAGCTCCAGGCTGGGAAGGGGCCGCTTTGCCTCGATTTCCAGCAGGGCCAGATCGGTGTTGGCGTCGGTTCCCACCACCGTGGCGTCAAACTCATCACCGTCTTTGAGCTTGACAATAATCTTGTCCGCGTTTTCCACCACGTGGTTGTTGGTGACGATCAGCCCCCGTGAATCGATGACAAACCCCGAGCCCAGGCTGCGTTGCTTGAACTGCCGGCCGTGGGGGGCATTGAAAAACCGCTCGAAGAACTCGTTAAACGGGTCGTTTTCTCCAAAGGGGGAGTTAAAAAAATGGCGGGACAGGCGGTCGCTCTGGGCCGTTGTTGTTTCGGTGCGGATGTTGACCACGGCCGGACCGATAGCGTCGGCCAGTTCGCTGAATGATTCGGGAATCAGGGCCGGCTGTTTTTGAATCGCGGCCAGGGCCGCCGAGTTCATGGTAAAAAGCAGGGTAAGCAGGGCAAGGGCCATTCCGGCGCCCGCCACGCACCGCCTGCTGATTGCCGTGGGGAGAGTGGCGTAATGTTTCATTTGCTGTCCTTCTCCTTTACGTAAAGAATTCTCAGGTCGCGCAAAGCCGTTTCCAGCAGTCCTTTTTCATCATCGGTCAGGTTTCCGGCGGTTTTCTCCTTCAGCATACCGATAATGTCGATGGTATGTTTGGCCACGGCCAGGTTTTTCTCTGTTTTGCCGGACACGGGGTCGGCAATGACGCCCAGGTGTACCAAGGCCGATGAGTTGAGGGAAAAGACAAAGGTGGAAAAATTGATGGCCGGAAGCCGGCTTTCCGTTTTTTGGGACTTGTTCTTGTCGTCTTCCTTGAGAACAAAGTCCTGGGATTCTGCAGCGGTCATGGGGATTACTCCTTGTCGTATGCGGTCATGCAACCGGCACGGGCATTGCCTGCGGGTGTTGATCCACGGGCCGCACACACCGGCCGGGGGCGGTATATCAATAGAAATGTAAGACCGGTTTGCTATTCGTCAAGCTCAAAAACCGTCACATCCTTGACCAGGGGCAGCTCTTTTACGGCCGCCAGGGCATCGTCGGGAATGCGCGATCCGGTTCTCAGGAAGATGATGTTGCGCAGGGTGTCGCCCTGCTGGCCCACCTGCATGCGCTCGATGTTGACGCCGAAGGTGCCCAGGGTGGTGCCGATGCTGCCGATGGCGCCGGGCTTGTCCAGGTTGTGAATGATGGCAAAATGGCCTTTTGTAGGAATCATCTCCAGCCGGAAGTCGTTGATCCGGACCACCCGCGCCTCCTTTTTGCCAAAGATGGTGCCGGCCACGGTGTGGGTGCCGGCGCCGGAGGTCACGCTGATGGTGATCAGGCTGGTGTAGTCGATGGGAAGGGTTTCGCTGCGGGTGGTGATGGCAATGCCCATCTCTCCGGCCAGGGAGGCGGCGTTTACCGAGTTGACCTGGTAGGCCACCAGGGGCGTGAGCAGGCCCTTGACCGCGGCGGTGGTGACCGGCGCCAGGTCCAGGCCCTGAAAGTCACCGTTGTATTCAATCTTGATTTCGGTGATGTTGGCCCCTGAAAATTGGGCCAGCAGGCGGCCCATGCGGTCGGCCAGGGTAGTGAAGGGCGACAGTTTTTCCAGCAGGTCGCCGGACACGGCCGGCAGGTTGACGGCGTTGATCACCGTGTTGTTTTTGAGGAACTCAATGATCTGGTGGGCCGCGGCCTCGGCCACGTTGACCTGGGCCTCCTTGGTAGAGGCGCCCAGATGGGGCGTGGCGATCACGTTGTCCAGCTTGAGCAGGGGGTGCTCACCGGGCGGTTCTGTCACAAACACGTCCAGGGCCGCGGCCGCCACCCTGCCCGACATCAGGGCGTCGTACAGGTCGGCCTCATCCACAATGCCGCCCCGGGCGCAGTTGAGAACCATCACGCCGGTTTTCATCTTTTCAAAGGCGGCCTTGTTTAAAAGCCCCACGGTCTGCTTGAGCTTGGGTACATGGACGGTGATGTAGTCGGCCCGGGCAAAAAGGTCGTCTAAAGAGACATACTCGAACCCTTCATTTTCAATGGTGGTCCGGGCGATGTTGGGGTCAAAGACAATAACGTTCATCTTGAGCTGGCGGGCCCGGTCGGCCACGATGGAACCGATTTTGCCGAAACCGATCACGCCCAGGGTCTTGTTGAACACCTCCCGGCCCTGGAGTTTTTTCTTTTCCCACTGGCCGGACCGCAGGGAGAGGGTCCCCTGGGGAATGTTGCGGGTCAGGGCCATCATCATGGCAATGGTGTGCTCCGCCGTTGTCACCACGTTGCCTTCCGGCGTGTTCATCACGGCCACGCCGTGCTTGGTAGCCGCGGGAATATCCACGTTGTCCAGGCCGATGCCGGCCCGGGCCACGGCCTTGAGCTTCGGGGCACCCGCTTCGAGAATATCGGCGGTCACCTTGGTGGCGCTGCGAATGATCAGGGCGTCGTACTGTCCAATAATGGATTTCAGTTCCTCCGGGGGAAGCCCGGTTTTAACGTCAACGGCAAAGCCGGATTCGTTCTCCAGGCGGGATACGCCGGACGCGTCAATGGTGTCGGATACAAGCACTTTCATCGTCATGTTATGGCCTCCAAGCCTTGTCAATCAAGTGAGTGCCGCCGTGGGTACGGCGTCACAATAGGGCCTGATTACGCCATTTGCCGGGAAAATTCAAGGCAAAAATGTTTGCACAACCGCAAAAAATAGTATAATTCATTAAAATAAATAAGATGTTATCTTTCAATAACCGCGGGAAGGGAACGCCTATGCGAACCGATGCGCAAAAAGAACTGTTAATCAAGTCCATTGATGCGTCCCAGCGGAAGTTTTTTATCATCTCTCCGGACTATACCATTCTGGTGGCCAACACCTTTACCGGGCTGCTGGTGGGAGAACCCCTGGAGGGCAAAAAATGCTACGAGGTGTTCTGCAACCGGGATACGCCCTGCCAGACCTGCATGGCCAGCGAGGTGCTGCGCAGCAAGCGGCCGGCCCTGTCCGGCGTGACCCGGGGCACTTTTGAGATCGCCGGCGACGGGTCGTGCTTTTACTCCTATCCCATTTTTGACGGGGACCGCATTGAAGCCCTGGTGATGATTGATTTCGACGTTACCGTGCTGGGCGAGATTCGAGGCCGGCTGGAGATGTCCAACGCCTTCTTGCGCAACCTGATCTTAAGTTCCGTGGACGGCGTGATCGCCGCGGATAAAACCGGCAAGGTGATCATCTTCAACGAGGCCGCTTCCGAGATCTCGGGCTACACGGTGGACGAGGCGCTAAACAGCCTGGATATTCGCAACATCTATCCGGGTGACGGGGCCCGTGAGATCATGCGAATGATGCGCAGCCCGGACCATGGCGGCGAAGGCAAACTCAAGTCCTTTCAGGTGGACGCCCTGAGAAAGGACGGGGGCACGGTGCCCATCCTGTTGAACGCTTCCATTGTGTACGAGGGGGAAAAGGAGATCGCCTCCATCGGGTTTTTTCATGACATGACCGAGGACCTGCGCATCAAGGCCGACCTTCAGAAGACCCAGACCCAGCTTCTGCAGGCCGAAAAGATGTCCTCCCTGGGCAAGCTGGCCGCGGGCGTGGCCCACCAGCTCAACAACCCCCTGGGTGGCATCATGCTGTACGCCAAGCTGCTGCTGGAGGACTATGACCTGAGCAGGGAGGTCACCGAGGATATTCATCGCATTCTGCGGGACGCCCAGCGCAGCAGCGACATCGTGCGGGAGTTGCTGGAGTTCGCCCGCCAGACCCGCCAGCAGCGGACCATGGTGGATGTGAACCAGAGCGTGGCCCGTACCCTGTTTCTGCTTGAAAACCAGACCCTGTTTCATGACATCACCATTGAGAAGCGGTTTGCCGACACGGCCCTGTGGGTGGATGCGGACGTGCAGCAGCTCAATCACGTGTTCATGAATATTATTCTCAACGCGGCCCAGGCCATGGAAGGCAAGGGCGAGCTGACCATCACCACCGGCGCGTCGGCCATGGGCGAAATGGTGACGGTGGAGATCGCCGACACCGGCCCCGGTATTCCGGCCGACACCCTGCCCCGTATCTTTGAGCCTTTTTATACGACCAAGGACGAGGGCAAGGGCACGGGCCTGGGCCTGAGCCTGGTTTACAGCATTATTGATGATCACGGCGGACGGGTGTCCGCCGCCAACAAACCTGAACGGGGCGCTGTTTTCAGAGTGGAGCTGCCGGCCTATTCGGGACAAGGAGAGGACGAGAGTGGACGATAGGCAACGCATGAAGATTCTGGTGGTGGATGACGAAAAGGATATCCGCGAGGGGTGTGTCCGCGTGCTCCGGCGCCTGGACTGTGAAGTGTCCATGGCGGCGAACGGCCACGAGGCCCTGGAGCTGCTGGGCCGGGAGTTTTTTGACGTGCTGCTGTTGGATCTGAAGATGCCCGGCATCGACGGCATGGATGTGTTGCGGGAGATTCAGCAGCAGGAGCGGGATATCCTGGTGATCGTGATCACCGGCTTTGCCACGGTGGAGACCGCCATCGAGGCCATGAAACAGGGGGCCTACGACTTTATTCCAAAGCCCTTTGACCCGGCCCAGCTGCGCATCGTGGTGGAACGGGCACTGGACAAGATTCGCCTGATCCATGAGACCGAGCAGCTGGCCCTGGAGCGGAGCCGGACCCTGGCCGACCTGGGCACGGAAAAGAGCCGGATCAGCGCCATTGTGGAGTCCCTTCCCACCGGCGTGGCGGTTACCGATAAAAACGGTACCGTGGTGCTGATGAATCCGTCGTTCAAGCTGCTGGTGGGGCTGGCACCGGAAACCGCTCCCGGTGCCGACATCGCCACTTACATCGAAGATCCGGTGCTTTGCGACATGGTGCGGCGCACGGCCAGGGGCGATAACGGCGGCGCCGCCGACCTGTTTACCCACGAACTGAGCATCGGCGGGGAAAAGTATCTTATTGCCCGGGGCCGCCCGGTCCAGGCCGAAACCGGCGAGTGCATCGGCACGGTGGTGACCCTGGGCGACATCACCTCCATCAAGCTGCTCGATCAACTCAAGTCCGAGTTCGTGGCCAAGGTGTCCCACGAACTCCGGTCCCCGCTCTCCACCATTCACGAGCAGCTGGGCGCGGTGCTGCGGGACATGGCCGAAGAAAACGACGACAACGAGGATCAGTACATCCTTTCCCGGGCCAAGGAGAAGACCGGCGGCCTGATCGCCCTGATCGGGGACCTGCTGGATCTGTCCCGCATCGAGTCCGGCGGCGTGACACACAACATTCAGCCGATCCGGCTGGAAAACCTGCTTGCCAGCATCGTGGACTTCATGCAGTCCCGGGCCGCGGCCAGAGAGCAGAGGCTTTCCCTGGAGCTGGGGACCGGGCCGTTTCCCGAGCTGACCGCCGACCCCCTGGCCCTTGAAAGCATCTTTGGCAACCTGGTGGCCAACGCCCTTCAATACACGGGCAACGGCGGTTCCGTTGTGGTGCGGGCCGACATGGAGGATGGGTTTTTCAGGGTGTCTGTGGCGGATACCGGGTTCGGTGTCGCCGAGCAGCACAGGGAGAAGATTTTTGAAAAGTTTTTCCGGGTCAAGGACGAGAACACCCGGTTTATCACGGGCACCGGCCTGGGCCTGCCCATTGTGAAAGGGCTGGTGGAGCAGATGGGCGGCACCATTGACCTTGCGAGCCAGCCCGGCAAGGGCAGCACCTTTACCGTCAGGCTGCCGGCGCCCAGAAACGTTTAGTCCGGCAGACACAAGGGGCCGGAAAGTTTAACGCTTTCCGGCCCGGTCTGTTTTAGTCTACCAGGCTTTTGACGCTTTCGCAGATGTCTTCAGCGGAGGCGGGCTTGGGCAGATAGTCGTCGGCTTTCATGGAAATGCCGTCAAAGTGGGAGTAGCGGGTAGAGCTGACGTGGTCAGCCACGGCGGTCAGCAGCACAATGGGAATATCGGCGTACTTCTCATCCCCTTTGAGTTCCGCGCACACCTCGTAGCCGTCTTTTTCCGGCATCATCACGTCCAGCACCATACCGTCCGGCGGGTTGGCATGGACCTTTTCCAGGGCCTCAACGCCGTTGAAGGCCATTTCCACCTGGAAGCCCGCCTTTTCCAAGTATTTTTTCACCAGCATGACGAAATCGGGTTCGTCATCCACCACGAGAATGCGTTTTTTCGACATGGGATGCACCCTCCTTTTCTTAAATGTCGGATTGTATATTAAAAACAGAATGCTTACAGGTTTTTTTACAGCTTCATGGCGGTATCTTACATGAGGCATGGTGAAAAAACCAGTTTTTTTGCCGAAGCACATGATTTTTGTTAAATGGCGTTTTGCCTCCGGGACTTTGTGTCAATCAAAGACCTGTCAGGCTGGCCGGCCAGCCGGTTTGAACACAAAGGTCGCGAAGAAAACGAAGACCACGAAGAAGGTGTTCGAATGAGAGAAACTTTTCAAACCGGAACGAAGTCGATTAAGAACAAGCGTAAAAGTGAAGGCGGGAGATGGTGTGCGGTTTTTTAAGGAAAAGGCTGTGCCCCCCGCGCGTTTGAGGGGGAGGGGGGGGAGGCAGAGGGCACAGCCAGGAGGAGCCGGTTGCAAGGCAATGGCGTTGGGGGGAGGCTGTGCCGCAGGGGAGGAGACCGGCACAGCCGCGCGCCATTACCGGATTGCTAATTCCGGCACAATCCAGGACCGGGGGACCGGCCCTGAAAACCAAAACCACATGCTCCTTTTCCAACACCAAACCGTTTACCTGCTTCAGGGGCTATCTCACGGGCTTCCATCAGATAGTCCACATGTTTTTCGGCAAGCTTTCCCTTGAGCTCAGAGATCTCTTTTACCAGCTTTTTGATCTGCTGGCGGTCCGGCTTGGAGGTCTCCATCAGCAGGGCCAGCTTGTCGGACGCCGTATTTATACTGATGCGAAGATCCACGGTGTCATCAATGAATTTCTGATTCAGCCCGTCCAGCGCTTTCTGCTGCTCTTCCGTCAGGTCGCTTTTCCACGGGGACCGGGCATTGGCCCCTTCCTCCGCGCCTTGCCCACGAAACCGGGGACAGTCTCCTGAACGGTCCGGACCCCAGGCAAAACCGTAAGTGGCCAGGGCCATCACAAACAACGCCACAACCGCTGTCAGTGCTCTCTTTTTCATTTACTTCTCCTTTCAGACCGGATTTGCCGGTTTTATAAAGTTAATTTTGATTTTCGATTTTTCAATTGCCTATCTGAATAGCAAGGCCCGTGCCAGACAGCAATAATTTTTATAAGAATCTGTTTTTGAAATTGTTTTTTGTTGATTTCCTTCCGTAAAGGCGGTAAGGTTTTCTTAAATCCGGATATTTTTTATGCACCCTTTTGTATCCATATGGGTAAAATTTACCCGTAGTTTTCGGACAACGGCGGGGCCGCCGGAAATGGAGGCAACCGGCCCTTTCAATTGAAGCTGTAAGAGCGAGCCCCTATATTGGTCCGCCAGGAGGCTTTCAATACATAAAGGCACCTCTCTTGCATAACCGACTCCGTCAGTCCCTGTACCGGCCGGGCCATGCAGGGCCGTTTATCAATATTTAAAGGTTCTGAAACTATGAAGTCCAGGCAGCGACGAACGGTTTCCTTAAAAAGCATCTTTCTGTTCGGCATCGTGGGGGTGCTTCTGATTGCCGTGCCCATCTTCGTATTCGTGGTGGTCGACAACATCCGTACCCATGACCAGCGGGTGGTGGAAAACATGAAAGGCAAAGGCGCGGCCCTGATCCGCTCCTTTGAGGCCGGCACCCGCACTGGCGTGGTGATGATGATGTGGGGCGCGGAAAAGGTGCAGCGGCTGCTCATGGAGGTTTCCCTGCAGGAAGACATCGCCTACCTGCTGATTACCGATGAGACCGGCGACATCCTTGCCCACAGCGACCCGGACCGGGTGGGCAGCCGGTATGAGAATTTCCCGGAGATTCCGGCGGACCAGGCCCCCTCCACAATTTCTCACCGCCGCGTGGAGCATGACAACGGGCCGGTATTCGAGGTATTCAAGCAGTTTACGCCGGACCGGCCCCCTGCCGTCCGGGGCCGGCTCAAAAGCATGATCGACCGGCTGCCGCCCGGAGAGCACAAGCGGCTGTTCAACGACTGGTGCGCCATGCATTTTTTCCAGGACATGGACCAGCCCCCGGTGCGCCAGTTTATCTTTGTCGGCTTTGACATGACCCGGCTGGACGCGGCCCGGTCCGCCTATATTCGCCGCGCAGTCCTCAACGGCACGGTGGTGCTGCTGATCGTGTGCACCGGCATGCTGGCGCTGTTTTCCATTCAGGCCTACCGGTCGGCCCGTTCCTCCTTTGTCCGTGTCAAGGCCCTTTCCGACGAGGTGGTGGCCAACATGCCGGCCGGCCTGGTCACCTTCGGCCCCGGCCCGGAGATCACGTCGTGCAACCGCCGGGCCGCCGAGATTCTGGGTATGGCGCCCTGTCGTACGGATGACGACCCGCTGGACATGGACCGTTTACCGCCGCCGGTGCGGCAGGTGGCCGACCAGGTGGTTCAGGACGGAGGCAATGTCTCCCAGGAGGTGGAGGTGCCGGGGCCGGACGGTGTGGACCGGGTGCTGGAGATCGGGGCCTCCCCCATTCAGGACGAAGGCGGCCGGGTGTCCGGCTACCTGCTGCTGATAAAAGATCTTACCGGCATGCGCCGCCTGGAAAAAGAGGTGGCCCGCAGCCGCCGCCTGGCCGCCATCGGCAAGCTGGCCGCGGGCGTGGCCCATGAAATCCGCAACCCGTTAAGTTCCATCAAGGGGTTTGCCACCTATTTCAAGGAGAAGTTTTCGGATTCGGACCAGGACAAGAAGACCGCCGACACCATGATTTACGAGGTGGAACGGCTCAACCGGGCCGTGACCCAGCTTCTGGAGTTTGCCCGGCCCGTCTCCCTGGAGATAACCGAGGTAGAACCCGGCGAGCTGATTGAGCATTCCCTGCGGCTGATGGAAAACGATTTTACCAACAAGGGTATAGAATCCACGGCCCGCATTCAAACGACCCGGCCCGTCATCCGCACCGACCGGGACCGGCTCAACCAGGTGCTGCTCAACCTGTATTTAAATGCCGTGGACGCCATGGAGAGCGGGGGCCGCCTCACCGTCACCCTGTCCGACGGCGACAACAACGATACCGTGACCATCGATGTGACAGATACCGGCCACGGCATTGCGGAAAAGGATATGGAGCAGATTTTCGATCCCTATTTTACCACCCGAAGCCGGGGCACCGGCCTGGGCCTGGCCATTGTCTACAAGCTGGTGGAGAGTCTGGGCGGCACCATCACCGTGGAGAGCCGGGAAGGCCACGGTACAACGTTTCATATCCGCGTTCCGGCATGAACGAAACACAGAAGGAGAACATGAAAAAGCACGCCACAATCCTGATTGTTGATGATGACGCCGGCCACCGCTCCATGCTTCGCACTCTTCTGGAGGGGTGGGGCCACCAGACGGCCGAGGCCGACGACGGCCTGGCCGCGGTGGAATATGTTCAAACCCGGCCCGCGGACATCGTGCTCATGGACCTGAAGATGGTCCACATGTCCGGCATGGAGGCCTTAGAGCAGATCCGGTCTTTTAACCCCGGAGTGCCGGTGATCATCATGACCGCCTTCTCCTCGGTGGACACGGCGGTGGAGGCTCTGAAAAAAGGGGCTTACGACTACCTGACCAAGCCCCTGGATTTTGAAAAGCTGCGCCTTACGCTGGAGCGGATTCTGGAGGCGGCCCGCCTGCGAAAGGAGAACCGCCACTTAAAGGAGCGGCTGGGCAGCCGGTTTTCCAGGGACCAGATCATCGGAAACAGTCCGGCCATGACCCGGCTGCTGGAAACCGTGGAGCAGGCGGCCCCGTCCGACGCCAGCATCCTGATCACCGGCGAATCCGGCACCGGCAAGGAGCTGATCGCCGGGGCCCTGCATTTCAACAGCGCCCGCAGGGAGGGCCCCTTTGTCAAGATCAACTGCGCCGCCATCACCGAGACCCTGCTGGAGTCCGAGCTGTTCGGCCATGAAAAGGGGTCCTTTACCGGCGCGGACAAGGCCAAGAAGGGAAGGTTTGTCCAGGCCGACACCGGCACCATTCTGCTGGACGAAATCGGCGAGATGCCCCTGTCCATGCAGGCCAAACTGCTGCGGGTGCTTCAGGAAAAAGAGGTCACCCCCGTGGGCGGGGAACGCACCATTCACGTGGACGTACGGGTCATCGCCTCCACCAACAAGGACCTGCATGCCCTGGTGGAGGCCGGCACTTTTCGGGAAGACCTGTTTTTCCGGCTCAACGTGGTCAATCTGGAGGTGCCGCCCCTGCGCAACAGAAAAGAGGACATTCCCGAGCTGGCCCACCATTTTCTGACCCTGTTTTCCGCCAAGAACAAAAAGCAGGTCCAGGGGTTTACGCCCGACGCCATGGAGGCCCTGCTGGCCTATTCATGGCCGGGCAACGTGCGGGAGTTGATGAACGCCGTGGAACGGGCCGTGGTCCTGGCCCGGTCTGAATACCTCTCCCGTGAGGACGTGCTGCTGATGGCCGAGCGGCAGGCCCCGGCCCAGGCCACTCCGCCCCTTGCCGCGGGCGCCGGCCCGGCGTCCCATGGCCTGCCGTTGTCGGAAGTGGAAAAGGACGCCATCTTAAGAACCCTGGAAGCCACGGATAACAACAAAAGCGAGGCCGCCCGCCGCCTGGGCATCACGCGAAAGACATTACAGAAAAAACTGAAACAGTACGGGGTCTCCTGATACCCTATTCATCGAAATCGCTATCGGTATCGGTATCGAAATCAGCGAAGCGATCTCCTCCTCAAACGGTTGCCCCACCCCAACCAGCGGCCTGCCGTGCCAGTAACTCCGGCTGTTCTCAACACGAAGCACACGAAGAAAACAAAGACCACGAAGAAAAATTCTCACACCTCCTCCCGTTCGTAGTGACGCCCCAATGCGTTTGAAACCGTCCATTCCCAATGCCTTTAGGGCGTATTAAAACCGGGGCCTCCCTTTATTCGACCGCTGCTATTACATATGCATCGGGTCATGACGCATAAGCAGTATCATATTTTTTTCTTGACATTCCCAACGCAGATATTTTAGTGTCTAATTAAGAATAAAGGGAATAGGGAAATAAGACCTTTTTTCTCTACGAACAATTAGTTTTCATTCATAAACGGGCTTTTCCCGTAATCTCTGCGTCAAACTGTGGGATTCCTTGTGCGTCTTACAACAGTGGGCATCTTCTGAATCTCTTGTTTTCCTTGACCTTGCGAAAAATTCTAATTTCCAGAGTGAACTCCTTGTTTGTGCCCTGATACCATATGGATGGGCACTAATCTTCTGCTTTATAATGAATATATGAATTTGATATTCAGAGTGTCAAAGTGATTGGCTCAAGAGATTGCTGAAATGTTGTTCTCTCTGTTTTTGCCCGGTTCTTTGCGGTTGTCATTCTATGATGGCAATATGATATCTTGTGTCATATTTGCATGTACTGTTTTTGGTGTTGTATTTATCCTGAAACCGAAAAAGAATTTAGATCGAATAGGCTATCTGTTGAAACAAAAGAAGATTAGATAAAATTGAATAAATCCTTACTCTGGGCCCTTATATAGCGTATCATTTTTGTGGGATATTCTATTAAACTCTTTTCGCTTTCCGGCCGTTTTCGTGATGCGCCGCCCGCCAAGTGCTTTTGAGGCAAATGGGATTATATTAGAAATATCCACCGGCTCATATTTTCAAAACCTGAAATGATGAAGGAGCAAAACCATGACACATCACCACCTGCAAGTCGGCGATACGGCGCCGGAGTTTTCTCTCAACAATCAGGACAATCAGGCTGTAAACCCCATGGCGCTGGCGGGCAAGAGAATCCTTCTGTCTTTTCACCCGCTGGCCTGGACATCGATCTGTGAGATCCAGATGCGCACCCTCGAAGTGAAGCATACGGTTTTCAAAGAACTGGAAGTTATGGCATACGGCATCAGCGTGGACAGTCTCAAGTCCAAACAGGCATGGGCGGACGCCATGGGGATTAAGGAAACCAATCTGCTGGCCGATTTCTGGCCCCACGGCGGGGTGGCCAGGCAATACGGATTGTTCCTGGATGACACGGGGGTTTCCAACCGGGCCAATGTCCTGATCGCGCCGGACCACACCGTCGAATGGATTAAAATTTATGATATCCACGAGGTGCCGGACATTGAGGCGATCATCGCTTTTGTTAACCAAAAGAAACAATAAAAGGAGACGGCAGCCATGAAAAACAGCTTTTTCAGGTATTTTGTCATCGCCCTGGTTCTGTTTCTGGGGGCGCTGTGGTCCTTCAGCGCCGCCGATCAAACGGCCAGGGGCTATCCCAACGGAAATTTCATCACGGACGCCCAATGGGTTAAAGCCCACCTGACGGATACGGATCTGGTGGTCGTGGATGTCAGGACCGACGACCACTATGACGGCAGTGTTATTCCCGGTGCGGTACGCCTGCCCTGGTCCGAGTTCCAGTTCAACGATGTGGGGGAAGACCTGGCGTCAACATTCGTCGGGGTCCGCCAGGCCCAGGATATTCTCGGCCGTCACGGGATCACCCGGAAGGATACGGTGGTGCTTTATGATTCGGTGGAAAGAGACGGCGGCGCAACAGCGTCCTATGTGTTCTGGGTGCTTGATGTGCTGGGGCATGAAAACAAGATGCTCCTGGAACGCGGTATCAATGCATGGCGGGATGCCGGTTACGAGGTCACAACCGCCCCCCGGACGCCCGAACCGTTGTTGTATCAGGCCCCGGCCGGGGAAGTGAACCGGGAGAAACTGACTACCGGGCAATTCGTTTATAAGCGGCTGGGCGATCCTTATTATCAAATCGTGGATGTGCGGTCCCGCGCTGAGTATGTGGGGGAAAAGGGCACCACCGGCCTTGACGGCAATCCTTTGAAACTCGGTCATATTCCCACGGCTGTAAACATCAATTATGAATCGGCCTGGACCGACGCCGATACCAAGGCCCTGAAATCCTATCCCGAACTGCAGGCGCTTTACAGGGGCCTTGATCCTTCAAAGGGCGTCATCGTTTATTGCAACTCCGGCAGGCGAAGCTCGTTTTCTTATTATGTGCTGAGGCTCATGGGATTTGAAAACGTGTTCACATATGAAGCCTCCTGGAAGGAGTGGGGAAATCCGGATAAGTTTTTCCCCGTGGAAACAAGGGAAAACCGCCTGGTGGGTGATATGCTGCCGGACGCTTCCGGGCAGGCGGTTTCTTCCAGGCGAATTAAACCCCGGGATGGAAAAACCGGTAAACCATCGTCCGGTGAACCGTCCGGCGGTTATGTCTCATGCGGAGGTTGATTATGCGGAAAAACAATCAAACATCACCATATTGGAAATGGCTTCCGGCCGCCTTTGCCCTGGCGGGCATTATTCTTTTTGTTTTTGCCACATACGGCCCGCCGGCCTCTTCAAGCGGTTTTGTGAGCACGCTGAAAGGTGTCCTGCAGACCGTGGCGCCGGATTATGTGGTGGAGAAGGCCCATTACCGGATGATCCCGGATACGGGATCATGGCTGTTCGCCTTTGTGCTGGGAATGGCCATCGGCGGCTTTATTGCGGGTCGTACCTTCAGCATACCGGTGCGGGACATTCCCGAAATATGGGAAAAGCGGTTCGGCAACAGTAAAGTCAAACGGTTTGCCGCCACGTTCGCGGGCGGATTTGTCATTCTGTTCGCTTCCAGGCTGGCGGGCGGTTGTACGCTGGGCCTCTTTATGTCGGGCTCCACCCAGCTTGCCGTCAGCGGTCTGTATTTCGGTGTGCTGATTTTCGGGATCGCTATGCTGACGGCCCGTTTCGTCTATCGCGGGGCCGGCGGCGGTATTGGAAAGGGGGAAAAATGAGTACTGAAATATGGTTGGGATTGTTGTCCGGCATCGCATTCGGGTTCGTTATTCAGCGCATCGGCGCCACCAACGCGGATAAGATGGCGCGGGCGCATTTGATGATGGAAGGCGATATTCCGCGGTTCATGCTCACGGCGGTGCTGCTTTCCTCTGTCGGTCTGCTGGGGTTGCAGGCCGCCGGCGTGGGCCGTACCCTGATTATTCCCACCAGCCTGGTGGCCACCGGCGTCGCCGGTATTCTGTTCGGCCTGGGCTGGGGGTTGTCCGGCTATTGTCCGGGCACCACATGGGCCGCGGCCGGCGAAGGCCGGATGGACGCGGTGTTCGCCCTTCTCGGGGGGCTGGCCGGAACGGCTCTGTTCGCCCAGTTGCATGAATTCCTGATTCCGTTGCTTTATGCCCCCACCAATGTGGGGCAGATTACCCTTGCGGACTGGTTCGGCAGCAAACCCCTGGCGGTGGCTGTTTTTGTCATCGTGTTCGGTATCTGCATATGGGCTATCGGCATTTTATGGGGAAGGGGTGAAGATGTGCCGGAAAGCTGAAACAACGCTTTTATCAGTACCGGTCCTGTTTGTCTGCTTCATGTTCTGGATTGGCGGGGCGGGCTGCGGCCAAACCAACAACGAGGCCATATCGCTGTCAGTTCCCCGGGGATATGTGTCCACTGTTGAGATCGATCTGGACGGACGCCGGGTGGGGTTCGGCCCGTTTGTGGGTTACTATTTCAAGCCGAAGGCGCCGGGGGACCTGACACGGCTCGAATTTGTCTGTTTTAATGAACGCTCGTTTTATACCCGTGATTTGCCGGAAAACGCGAGTCTTTTTGAAGGGGAGGCGGTTTTTACCCGTCTGCCGGACGCCAGCGTGACGCTTCCCGTGGAAAATCGCATTAACCCGGTATTTTTTTCAGAGGCACCGGAAAACTGGCTTGAGACACGGCCTTCTCCGGAAGACGCGTTTCTCCATTTTCATTCCTGCTATGACGCCGCGGGTCCGGTACGGGCGGGCTACTGGATCCGTCATGTGGGCATGGCGGCATTCACCTATGATATGGGGGGGCGTGTCGGGCCCGACAGCCCCCTTTATCATCAGGTGCACCCGGGAGTGGACAAAGCGTTTGCCCGCATTATGGAGTTTGATCGAGGCCCGGCAGATCGTTGACGATTATCTGCAGGCAGGCCGGAACCCAAATCTCAAGATCGGCGATATCAAAGAAAAGAAAGAAGGATTTGAAGTGAAGATTGTCACTTCAAAAAGCGGCGACCTGGTGGATGTTGTCCTGGTGGACAGGGATACCGGTTTTCTGCGGTCACTTTATCAGTAGTGATAAGCCTTCAATAAAAAAGGAAGAAATTAAAAATGACCAGGGCCGATGAGAAACATTCCGGCGACAAAGACGCGGCAGTGGACGATCATGCATCTCCCCATGGCGGAGGCGCTGACCATCACCATGATCAGGGAGAAGATGGCGGGCGTGGGCATGGGAATCACGATCATCATGCCAGACATCAAAAAGAGGGGAACGGGACACATCAGGATCACCGGCAACACGGCGCGCACCAGGGACACCAGGACCATCACGCCCACATGGTGGCGGATTTCAGACGGCGGTTCTGGATTGCGCTGGTACTGAGCGTTCCCATTGTTTTGCTGGCACCGCTCATTCAGGGGGCGCTGGGGGTCAAAGGGAAGTGGGATTTCCCGGGGGATGCCCTGGTGCAGTTCGGATTCGCGACGGTTGTCTTTTTCTATGGGGGGTGGCCTTTCCTCAAAGGGCTTGCCGACGAACTGAAAAAGAAAGCCCCCGGCATGATGACCCTCATCGGCGTCGCCATCATTGTCGCGTATACCTACAGCAGTGCCGTGGTGTTCGGCCTTCCCGGAAAGGTCTTTTTCTGGGAACTGGCCACCCTGATCGACATCATGCTTCTGGGGCACTGGATTGAGATGCGGAGCGTCATGGGCGCCTCCGGCGCGCTGGAAGAACTGGTCAAACTGATTCCGTCAAAGGCCCACCGCCTCAAATCGGATGGCGAAACAGAAGAAGTGCCCGTATCCGGGCTTGAAAAGGACGACCGCGTGGCGGTCAAACCCGGTGAAAAGGTTCCCGTGGACGGCGAGATCGTAAATGGCCGCACCAGCATTGACGAGTCCATGATTACCGGCGAAAGCAAACACGTGGAAAAAGGAGAAGGGGATACCGTCATCGGGGGGAGTATCAACGGCGAGTCCGCTATTACGGTCGCCGTGCAGAAAACCGGGGATGACACCTATCTCTCCCAGGTGGTGGAGATGGTCAGGCAGGCCCAGGAATCCGGATCCAAAGCCCAGGGCACGGCGGACCGGGCCGCATTCTGGCTGACGATTGTCGCCCTTACCGCCGGGGCCGTAACCCTGGCCGCATGGCTTATCGCGGGGAGGGAATTCGTCTTTTCCCTGGAGCGGATGGTGACGGTGATGGTTATCACCTGCCCCCATGCCCTGGGCCTGGCCGTGCCCCTTGTGGTGGCCGTATCCACGGCCATTGCCGCAAAAAAGGGGCTGCTGATAAGAGACCGTACGGCCTTTGAGGCGGCACGGAATCTCGATGTCATCGTGTTCGACAAAACCGGCACCCTGACCGAAGGGCGGTTCGGCGTATCCGCGGTGGTTTCCCTGGGAGACCGTTCAGAGGATGATATCCTCCGGCTGGCCGCGGGACTGGAAAGCCGGTCTGAACATTCCATAGCCGCCGGCATTGTTGAAGCAGCGAAAAAAAAGGAACTACACGTTGCCGGGCCTGAAAACTTCAAGGCAATTCCAGGGAAGGGGGCCGAAGGGACTGTTGAGGATCTCGCTGTTAAGGTGGTCAGCCCCGGTTATCTCAAAGACAACGGGATCGACGTTCAAAACCAACGGGTGAATGAACTTGCCGAAAAAGGCAACACCGTGGTGTATCTGCTGGTGGACGACCGGCCCGAAGGCGCGCTGGCCATGGAAGATATAGTGCGGCAATCTTCGAAGGACGCGGTTCATCGTTTAAAGGAGATGGGGCTTCAGGTCATGATGCTGACCGGTGACTCCCGGGCCGTGGCTGAATCTGTTGCTGGAGAACTGGGGCTGGATGACTATTTTGCCGATGTGCTGCCCGACCAGAAGTCCACCCGTATTAAAGAAATCAGGAAAAAAGGACTGCGGGTGGCCATGGTGGGCGACGGCATCAATGATGCGCCGGCGCTTGCCGAAGCGGATGTGGGTATCGCCATCGGCGCGGGAACGGATGTGGCCATGGAAACCGCCGATATCGTGCTGGTCCGTTCCGATCCCAGGGATGTCATCCATGTTATTGAACTCTCGGGGGCGACCCACTCGAAAACGGTGCAGAATCTCTGGTGGGCGGCGGGTTACAATATTATCGCCATTCCGCTTGCGGCCGGTATCCTATATCCGTTCTTCCGGTTTCTGCTGCCGCCGTCGGCTGGGGCCGTTGTCATGTCTCTGTCCACGGTGATCGTGGCAGTGAACGCAAGGCTGCTAAAAGAGTGATGGATTCTGATGGTAAGCGGTTGGCGTCGCTGGTAGTGTTTCCCCACCAGCGGCCTGCCGTGCCAGTCACTCCTGCTGTTTTCAACACGAAGCACCCGAAGAAAACGAAGATCACGAAGAAAAATTCTCACACCCCTTCCTGTTTGTAGTGACGGGTCAGGCGTTTGAAACCGTCCATTTCCAATGCCCTTACGGGCACACTACAAACAGGACAGCCGGCCTTCCCGTCATTCAGACCCTGCATTATGGCGCATGCCAATGCCATGTTTTTCGATTGACATGTCAAGAGAATAGGCTTTAGGCTTCAGGAAAAAAAGGAGGGGTGGTTTTTCAGTTACGATGTATAAAATTAATGCCGTGCCCGAAATAGAATATTCTGGTGACTGGTGACAAATGAAAATCCGATACCCTGATCTGGCCCCTCTGGGCTGGAATGAGTGGTTTGAAGAGAGGGCCGCCGAATGCCGGCCCGGGGATACCATTGCCCGGGTTGTGGCGGTGGACCGTGATCTGCTGCTGGTCATGGACCCGGCCGGCACTTTTCGGGCAAAGACGGCGGGCAGTTATCTGTTTCGCCACCATCTGGTCCAGGAACTGCCCTGCGTGGGGGACTGGGTGTGCGTTGAAAAAGACCCGGCCGGCGAACTGGGCCGGGTGCGCGCGGTCCTGGAGCGAAAAAGCGCGCTGCGCCGCAGGGCCGCCGGGGATGTCGTGGACTACCAGATGATCGCGGCAAACGTGGACTGCGTGATTATCGTCCAGTCCTGCCATTTTGATTTTAACGTAAACCGGCTGGAGCGGTACCTTGTCATGGTAAAAGACGGCGGGGCCGAGCCCTGGATTCTTCTGACCAAGACGGACCTGGTCGGGCCGGAGGTGCTGGCATCCCAGGTGGCGCAAATTCGGGCCGCCGGGGTGACGGCGCCGGTGCTGACCCTGAGCAATGTCACGGGCCGGGGCATGGCCGATCTTAAACAAATACTGGCGCCGGCACAGACCTACTGCTTTGTCGGGTCTTCCGGGGTGGGCAAAAGCACGATGATCAATCACCTGCTCGGACGGGAACTGCTTGAGACCAGGGGTGTCAGCGGCACCGGCGAGGGCCGGCACACCACCGTACGCCGGGAACTGCTGCTGCTTGAAGGCGGGGCCCTGGTCATCGACAACCCGGGCATGCGCGAGTTCGGCCTTCTGGGGGCCGAAAGCGGAATGGAAGAGAACTTTTCAGACATTACCGGGCTTGGAACCGGGTGCCGCTACGGCAACTGCACCCACACCGCCGAACCCGGCTGCGCCGTGCTTGAGGCGGTAAATTCAGGCGCAATCAGCCGCGCCCACTATGACAATTACATCAAGCTGCGGCAGGAGTCGGCGTTCTACCAGATGTCCTATGTTGAGAAGAGAAAAAAAGACCGCAACTTTGGAAAATATGTTAAATCCGTCAAGAAACAGCTAAAAAAATAGCCGGCCGGGGCTGCCCCTATTTTTTTACGTGGTCCAGAATCCAGTCGGATACCATTTCCAGGACCGGTTCCCGTTTTTCCGGGGTTTCGTTCATGGTTTCGTGGCGCAGGCCGGAAAAGATTTTCAGGGTTTTGTCGGTGCTGCCCGCCTTTTCATAAAAGGCTTTGCTGCCGTCGGGCGACACAATGGCGTCGTTGCCGCCGTGAAACACCAGCAGGGGCGCGGTGACCCGGCCCGCCTGTTCCATGCAGCGACGGGTGGCGGCGGTAAACTCGACAAACCATTTTACCGTGACCATGGTGTGGACCAGGGGGTCGCTTTTGTAGGCCTCCACGGTTTCCCGGTTTGAGGAGAGGTGTTCCGGGTCCAGCTTGTTGTTCTGGGAGAGGCGCGGCATCAGCCGGACGGCCAGGGCCGCTGCCAGCCGCTGGACCGCGGGAACCGGCACCGTGGGTTCAAAGGCCGGGGAGGACAGCACCAGCGCGTCCATGTCGCCGGGGTAGGTCAGGGCGTGAAGGGCCGCGATCAGGCCGCCCATGCTGTGGCCCAGCATGATCATGGGCAGGTCCGGCAGGTCGGGCCGGATCAGGTCGGTGATGTACTGGTGAATGTCGTCGCAGTAATCGGTAAAGCTGTCGGTGTGGCCCCGCTTGCCCCCGGACTTGCCGTGGCCCTTGTGGTCCAAGGCGTAAAAGGAGATGCCCCGGCCCCGCAGCGCCTGAATCAGGTGGCTGTACCGGCCGGAGTGTTCGCCCAGGCCATGGCAGAGAAAGACCAGCCCGACCGGTTCATCAACGGTCCAGCTGCGATAGAAGATACGGATGTTGTTCCTGTTGAGCAATACCCCCATGCTGTGCTGGTAACTCTGCATGGCGAACTCCTTCCTTATTGTCGAAATCGGTATCGGTATTGAGCTTCCGTTGTCACTGCCCGATTATTCGGGCGAGCCTTCTGCCATTCCAAATTGTCCGGTCCAGACAGGCTGAGACATTAAAAAGCTGGGCTCTGCTGGTGCCGAACCATATAACGTACAGGATTATATATAGTACCCGGCATCAACTTGTGCAATATCTGGAGGAAAAAATTCGTCAAGGGGAATCGATTTCGATTCCGATGAATCTTTTTGCCGGCCTGAATCCTTTTAAAACCGTTTCCGGATAACAACAGGTTTATCTGGCCGCCGGTTCCAGGGTCAGCACGTTTGTGTAGAGCGCGTCCACACCCTCCTTTGCAAAGGGAAATTCCTTGTACCGACCCTCACGCCAGGCGGTGATGCCGTCGTCGTAGTGGGGGCTGGCCGGGTTGTCCGACTGGCCCGAGCTGTTGATGCCGGTCAGCGGCTCCTCGCCGCCGAAATCCGCGATGACGCGCATTGCCGGAATCAGCCACACGTCAAAGTTTTTCCCCGGGTAGTAGGCCGCCACGTTCAGCGTGGTGTGGTCCCCGGGCGCTGGATAAGGCCCCCGGTCAAAATAGCCGGAGAGAAACTTGATACCGGTACGGTCGAAAAAGCCCATGTAGTCGGCCAGCAGGGAGGCATCGGTTTTCCAGGTGGCGGTGTGCAGCTTTCCCCACTGCCATTTGGCCGTGTCTTTGCCGCACCGTTTTTCCACCAGGGCCACGGCATCGGCCAGGGTGTCTGCCAGGATCTGCGGCCGCTGCTCTTTTTCCGGGGTGGTTATATCGTCCCAGAAGGGGCTTGTTTCGCACCGGTCGGTGAGATGGTCGTGCAGGGCCGAATAGGCCATCAGAAAGGTCTCCAGCAGGGAGTGGTAGGCCTGGGAGCCGGTGCCGCCCATCTCGTCTGCAAACAGGTTTTCTCCCAGGCAGAACAGGAAGGCCCCGTACAGGGCCGCACCCGGTGAGTCCACGGCCATGCGGCCGTCAAAGCCGGAAAGCAGGTCCAGGGCCTTCTGCCCGGCCTCAATTTGTCCGGCGGCCTGCCATGTGGCGGTCATGCGCTCTGCCATGGCCGGGTCCAGCAGAAGGGATTTAACGGTCTCGGTAAAGACTGAGTAGTCATCCAGCTGCATGGCTCTGGCCGTGTCCGCGTCATAGATGTCTGTTGTCTCGATCATTTGCTGTATGCGCTGGGCCCGGTCCGGATAGTACCAGGAAGAGGAGAGTACATGGGGAAAGTCGGCGGGTACGGTGCGGTGGTTGGCCGTGCCCACGTAACCGGTGTCCGGGTTTTTCACTGACGGGTGCAGGGCCGGATCCAGGTAACCCTCCCATCCGTATTCACCGGTCCACCCCGGTGAGGGGCAAAGGCCCCGGCCTTTTTTGCGCAGGGGATACCGGCCGGTGACCTGCCAGGCAATGTCTTTTTCATCGGCCATCACCAGGTTCAACGGAATAATGGAGTGGCCTTTTCGGGTATGGGCCAGCACCTCGTCCACGGATTTGGATCGCATGATGCTGAAAAAGGTTTCCATTGACTGGTCCGGTTCCATAACGGCCCATTTTACGGCGATGCCCAGGGGCGAATTGTTTACAGGCTGGGGCATCAGATCGTGGCGCGGCGAGACGGTGAGAATGTCATTCATGAGCACGCCGTTTGCGGTTTCATAGATGGTGCGGACCGTGTCCTTTTCGCCCTTGATCCGGAAGGTCTCCTGCCGGGCCGCGGCCTTTTTCCACTGGTCTTTGTAAAGGTAATAGAGGCCGTCCGGCTCCCGTTTGATCTTTTCTAAAAACACGTCCTGGTTGTCGGCCATCACCATGGTCATGCCCACGGCCATGTGGCCGTTGTATCCGGCGATGATGCCCGGTACCCCGGCCAGGGCAACTCCGGCGCCTTCAAGTCCCGGGCACTTGAGATGCATCATGTGCCAGATGGAGGGCATGCACAGGGGGAGGTGGGTGTCGTTGGCCAGGATGGGTTTGCCGGACCGGGTGCGGCGCCCGGACACGGCCCAGTTGTTGGAGGCCGCGGCAGCCGGCACCAGCACCTGGTTGACGGAGCGGGCCGTGTCGCAGAGGGCCTGAATATCCCCGGCCGCTGCCGTCAGGTCCAGCCCCTGGAGCTTTTTGATCTCGTCAAAGGGCAGGGGCTCGTCGGGGTAGATGGGAAAAAGCCACGCCAGGTCGTCAACAGCCACCTTCCGGGCCACGTTGAGCATGTTGATCTCTTCGTGAAGGTTCTGGGCCAGGCCCAGGGTGAGCACCACGAACACACGCACGGAATCCAGGGCGGTCCATGGCTCGGGTGTGTATCCGGCCAGCTTGAGGGTCATGGGCCGGGGCGCCTGGTCCATGTAGGCATTGACGCCTTCACTGTAGCGTTTAAGCATGTGAAGCAGTTCAGGAGACGCGCTTTCGTAAAGGATTGTGGCGACCTGGTTTACGTTCAACGCCCGCAGGTAGATGTCCATTTCCAGGGTGGCCTTGCCGATCAGCTCGGAGAGCCGGCCCTGGCCCACCAGCCGGAAGCCCTCCATCTGGGTAAACCGGTCGTAGGCGCTGACATACCCCATGGCAAAGACCAGGTCCTCCAGTGAGGCGGCGTCGATCATGGGAATGCCCATGTTGTCGCGCTGTACCGTGACCTTTTCCGCCAGGCCGGGAACCGTCTGGACCCCCTCCATGGGGGGCAGGGCGTTGTCAAAGACGCTGTTGAGCAGCGGGGCGCAGCCGGTGGTGGCCAGGCAGAGGAGCAGGGCGGTCATCACAGGCACGCAGATCCGGCAGGTACGGGTTAAAGAACCGGTTTTCATGGCGTTCTCCTTGGTTGTATGCGTCTGGTGAAATTGTAAAAAATTGTTTGATCGATTGGCCAATATATAGTCAGGCGCGGGAAAAGGTCAAGAAAAAACTGAGGGGTAAGGATTCAAGTGTCATATCAGCAGGTGTCGGACCTTGTCCGGAGGAACGGCCATCATGGTGACGGTCTGCTGCTGTTTTCCGGCGGCCACGTTTACGGCCGCGGGCTTGTCATCCGGTGCCTTGCTGTATCCCAGGCAGATGCCGGCGGCCAGGAGGAGCGCCCCTTCGCCGGGCTCTCCGATCAGCAGGCCCGTGGGGCCGGGAAACTGCTTGATCTTGAGGACCGTCGCGTTGAGGCCGGTGCTGTGGTCCAGAATGTCCTGGTTGTCCTGCCGGGTCCGTCCCACCACCAGCTTGGCCGTGGGCGAAAGCCGGAAGTGGCGGCCGTACTTGAGCAGCAGAACATCATTTTCCGTGCAGGTCTCCTGGTGGGCAAAAAGATCGCGCAGCCGCTGGGAAAACCCCTTGTCCGTGAGCAGGCATCCGCCCGCCGGAGAGGGGTAGTCGGAGACGCCGAACCGCCGGGCCATCTCCATCTGGGGCTTGCGGGACCGGCCGGAAAGCCCCAGCAGTCCGTTTCGATCCACAAGGCCGGCCTTTTCCGGCTCGGTCTCGGGCAGCAGCAGGGCACTCAGGGGCCGGAGAATGTATCCGTCAAACCCGGAATGTTTTTCCACGTACCGCAGGGAAGGCTTGGTCTGGCTCATGGGCCGCTGGCCCACCACCTCACCGCTGAACAGAAAATCATATCCTTTCTCCTTCATGATACCCCCGGCGATGTTGAACATCAGGGCGTGGCAGTCCATGCAGGGGTTCATGTGCTGGCCATACCCGCAGGGCGGGTTCTTGAGCATGGGAACATACCGGCCGGTGATGTTTTGCACGGTAAGGGGGATATCGAGGGCCTCGGCCGCCCGCACCGCCTTTGCCGCGCTGAAAAAGGGGGTTTCAAAGCAGACCCAGCAGACCTCAATGCCCTGGTCCCGAAGCACCAGGGCCGCCAGCATGCTGTCCAGTCCGCCGGAACACAGGCCCAGGGCACGGACTTTCTGTTTGTCGTCGGTCATGTTCTGTTGCCAAAATTAAAGATTAAATTTCGGCGTGTGGGGCCGAAAAAGTCATTTTGGGGTAATCTAAAAGCATCGCCGCGCTTTTTCAACAGGAAAGTGACAATCACCAGGGCAAATCCGCTGATTTTTTGTCAGATAAATTATTAAAAAAATAAATCATTTTTTATTCTTTTTTTCTTGACTCTGGGTTCAGGGAGTGTAAATTGAAGGGGAGCAAAGTGGAGCAAAGTGGAGTAACTATGTTTCGAGGCACTTCCTATCACAGAATTGACCCAAAGGGCAGAATCGTCATCCCCTCCCGTTTTCGGGATCTTATAGGGGCCGACGGCACCGCCATGATCACCTTTTTTGAAGGCGGGCTTTATGCCTACACCCTGGAGGAGTGGTCAAAAATAGAGGCCAAAATGGTGATGCTGGAGAAGAAGGGCAACCAGATGCGCCGGTTCCGCCGGTTTTTTATCGGGCGTGCGTCCGAATGCCAGCCGGACAAACAGTGGCGCCTTCTGATTCCGCCGGAGCTTCGCCAGGACGCCGGGCTTGAAGAGGAGATCGTGCTTATCGGCATATCGGATCATTTCGAGATCTGGTCGCGGGCAAAGTGGGAAGAACAGAAAAATCTGCATGAAGACGATATGAACGATGAGGATTTTCAGAATGAAATAGAAAAGCTGGGACTTTAACATGTCGTTTCGCCACACATCGGTCATGCCCGACCAAGCGGTCGCCCTTCTCAACTGCGAAAAGGGAAAGATCGTTGCGGACTGCACTCTGGGGGGCGGGGGACATGCGGTCCGTATCGCTGAACAAATTCTTCCGGAAGGGCTGCTGATCGGCATTGACAAAGACCCCGCGGCCCTGGCTCACGCGAAACAGGCGCTTTCCGTTTTTGGAGAGCGCGTTTTATATGTTCGGGGCAATTTCGCCGATTTTTCGGAGATCCTTTCCAGCCTGGATATACCGGCAGTTGATGGTGTCTTGCTGGACCTGGGGCTCTCCTTTTACCAGATCGACGGCAGCGGCCGGGGCTTTTCCTTTCGAAAGGACGAGCCCCTGGACATGCGCATGGACCCGGATCAGAGCCTGACGGCGGCAGACCTTGTCAACCAGTCGGCCGAGGCCGACCTGGTACGGATTTTCAGGGAGTTCGGGGAAGAGCGGTATGCCTCCCGAATCGCCCGCCGCATTGTTGAGGCCAGAAGGTCGGCGCCCGTCACTACCAGCGGGCAGCTGGCCCGCATCGTGACTGATGCGTATCCCGCAAAAGAGCGGCACACGGCAAAGATCGATCCGGCCACCCGCGTGTTCATGGCCCTTCGCATCGCGGTCAACACCGAGCTTGAGAACCTGGAGCGGTTTCTGGACACGGTGATCGACCGCATAAAGCCGGGGGGCCGGATTTGCGTCCTGTCGTTTCATTCGCTGGAAGACAGGATGGTCAAGCGCCGGATGAAGCTGTGGGAGAAAGCGTGTGTCTGTCCTCCCGGCCTGCCGGTCTGTTCGTGCAGCAAGCAGCGGGAGTGCCGGATCGTTACCCGCAAGGCCCTGGTGCCGACAGCGGAAGAGGTTCAGGCAAACCCCATGGCCCGAAGCGTGCGGCTGCGGGCCGCGGAAAAAGTATAACCACCGGAGGCAGGTGATGGCCGAAAAGAAAAAGCAGCGCAAGTCAGGCGACCGAACCATCCTGCTCTGGCTGGCCGTGCTCCTGCTGCTGACCGGAGAATTTTTCTGCTTTGCCTGGTGCCGCGTGCAAAGCGTGGACCTGCGGTACGACATCACCCGGAACACGGACCTGGCGGCGACTCTGGCGGCCCGGCAGAAGGACCTGAAAATCGAACTGGCCCGGCTGCGCTCGCCGACCCGCATCATGGACATTGCAAGAACACGGCTGGACATGGTCATGCCGAACACGGACCAAGTGGAGTTAATTCCATGAGATACGGCCGCAAGACAGACGAGACAAAAGGCATTCGCATCCGCATCCTGGTGGTGGGGCTGATTTTCAGCGCCCTGTACCTGGTGGTGGGGGCACGGGTGATCTATCTTCAGGCCTTCTGCGCCGATATGCTGGCCGGTGAAGCCTCCAGAGAGTACCAGAAGGTGCGGGTCACCACCGGCAAGCGGGGCGCGATCTATGACCGGAACAACATGGAGATGGCCGTGACCATTGACACGGTTTCCATTGGCATGCATCCCGGTGTCATGATCAATGCCGAAGACAAGGTAAATGACCTTGCCGCGGCCCTGGGCGTCAAGGCCGGGGAAATCAGAAAACAGATCGCATCCGGTAAATCCTTTGTATGGCTCAAACGTAACGTGATGCCCGCCGAGGCGGACGCGGTCCGCCGCATCGGACTGGACAGGGGCGCCATCGCGTTTGTGCCGGAACGGCAGCGGGTCTACCCGAACAAGACCCTGGCCGCCCAGGTGATCGGCTTTTCAGGTATTGACGAGAAAGGGCTGGAGGGGCTGGAGTATACCTATGACGCCTCTCTGCGGGGCCTTAAGGTTGAGCGTACCATCATCAAGGACGCCATCGGCCGCGATCTTTATACCGAGGACGGGGATGCCGGCGGCAGCAGCGGCAACAGCCTGGTGCTGACCATTGACGGCACCATTCAGAGCATCGTGGAAACGGTGCTGGAGGAGACGGCCCGGACCTACGAGGCGGCATCGGGTATGGCGGTGGTGATGGATCCGCGCACCGGCGAGGTGCTGGCTATGGCCAACTATCCTTTTTTCAACCCCAACGCCTTTTCCCGGTACGACCGGCGCTGGTGGCGGAACCGGACGGTGACCGACGCCTTTGAACCGGGCTCCACCATGAAGATCTTCCTGGCCGCGGCCGCCCTGGAGGCCGGCGTCTGCACGCCGGACAGCGTTTTTTTCTGCGAGGAGGGCAAGTACCGGGTTTACAAAAATTTGGTGCATGACACCAAGGCCCACGGCTGGCTCTCTCTGGGCCAGATCGTGCAGTTCTCCAGCAACATCGGGGCGGTGAAGATCAGTGAAATGATCGGCCGCCAGGTTTTGTGGGAAAGCCTTCACCGGTTCGGCTTTGGCCAGGAGACCGGCATCAACTGTTCAGGAGAGACCCAGGGACGGCTGGCCGACTATGCCAGATGGACGCCCATTGATACCGGCGCCATTGCCTTCGGCCAGGGCATATCGGTGTCGGCCATTCAACTGGTCACCGCCCTTTCAGCGGTCGCCAACGACGGCGTGCTCATGAAACCTCATGTGGTGAAGGCCGTTGTGGATGAGAACGGCAGCGTGGTCCGGCAGTACGGCGTCACCCAGGGACGGCGGATTATCTCCAGGGAGACGGCCCGGACCGTCACCGATATCATGGAGACGGTGACGGCGGTGGACGGAACGGGAAAGATGGCCGCCATCAAGGGGTACACGGTCTGCGGTAAAACCGGCACGGCCCAGAAGTATAACGCCGAAGGCGGTTACGCGGAAGACGAGTTTCTCGCCTCTTTTATGGGGTTTGTGCCGAAGGTGGACCCCCGCATCGCCGTTCTTGTGGTGCTGGACGCGCCGCAGAAACATCACTACGGTGGCGTGGTGGCGGCTCCGGCCTTCCGGCGGATCGCTTATGAAGTGTTGAGTTACCTGGGGGTGCCCCCTGAGTTTGAGAAGGACCGGGGGAAAATGATGGTTTCGATACCCGGGGAGGTGAACGGATGAGACTCTCCGAACTGCTGCTGCCGGTCTGCCCGGAAAGCGTCCGTTCCACGGCGGCGGCCCGGGGCGTGATGCCGGACCCAGAGATCGCGTCGATTCATTACCGGTCCGACGAGGTCCGGCCCGGTGGCCTGTTTGTGGCCATTCGGGGCAGTGCCAGAGACGGCCATGATTTTATCGACCAGGCCCTGGCCAGGGGCGCCGTGGCCGTGGTGGCGGAAAAAGAGGTGGATGCCCGCGACGCCGTGACGGTGCGGGTGGCTGACGCCCGGAACGCCCTGGCGTTGCTGTCCGCTGTTTTCTACGGCGCGCCCTCGGCAAGGCTTGTACTGGTCGGTGTCACCGGCACCAACGGCAAGACCACCACCGCGGCTCTGGTGGAGCACATACTGGTAAAGGCGGGAAAACAGGTGGGGGTGATCGGTACCGGCAATTTTCGTTACGTGGGCCGGCGGTTCAAAAACCCGCTGACCACGCCGGAGTCGGCCGACCTGCAACACATTCTGCGTGACATGGCAACAGCCGGCGTTACCCATGTGGTCATGGAGGTCTCCTCCCACGCCCTGGCCCAGCAGCGGGTGGCCGGGTGCGCCTTTGACGTGGCCATCTTCACCAACCTGACCCAGGATCACCTGGATTTTCACGGGGACATGGAGACCTACTGGGAGTGCAAAAAACGACTGTTTACCGGAACCCGGTCCGTGGGCGTCCGGGAAAAGCACATGGTCTCGGTGATCAACTGTAATGATGCCCGGGGACGGGGCCTGTTTGATACGCTGCCCGTGCCCGGTCGCATGGGCGCGGGGTTCGCCGAGGCATGTGACATTTATCCAAAGGGGGTGACCAGCTCTCCGGACGGCCTTGCCGGCACAATTGTGACGCCGGCCGGACCGATCCCATTCTGCTCACCGCTGGCCGGCACCTATAACCTTGAAAACATTCTCTGCGCGGCCGGCGCCGGTGTTGTCCTGGGCGTGGAAGGGGCGGCGATTCAGGAAGGCATCGAGACCTTTGCCGGTGTGCCCGGCCGCCTGGAAAAGGTGGCCGACCGGATGGGCCGCTTTGTTTTTGTGGATTATGCCCATACACCGGATGCCCTTCAAAACGTGCTGTCGGCCCTTCGAAAGATATCTGCCGGCCGGCTTTTCTGCGTGTTCGGCTGCGGCGGCGACCGGGACAGGGCCAAGCGGCCGAAAATGGGCGGGATTGCCGCCACTATTGCCGACCGGGTGGTGGTGACGTCGGACAATCCGAGAAGTGAGGATCCGGAAGCCATTATCGCGGATATTGTAAAGGGAATGACCGGCCTGGCCGAGCGGGTGGCCGATGTGGCCGGCCTGGCCGGAAAAAGCAGTAATGGCCGGTACCTGGTGGAGCCGGACCGCCGTCTGGCCATACGGGCCGCTGTGTCGGCCGCGGCTCCCGGCGACACCATTCTGATCGCCGGCAAGGGAGAGGAGAACTACCAGATATTCAGGGACAGGACCATTGATTTTGATGACAGGCAGGAGGCCGCGGCCGCGCTGCAGGCCCGGGGGAATTCCGGGAACGACCAGATGCCCGCCATGTCGGCGGGGCAGTGCGGATAGGCGATTATGGCAGGCGGCCTGGTGTGGCATATGTCAGATGTGATAGCGGCAACCGGCGGTGAGCTGGTGCAGGGAAAAGGAAACGAGATGTTTGAAAACATCTCCATTGATTCGCGGACCCTTGGCAAAGGAGATCTGTTTGTGGCGATTCAGGGTCAGCAGCATGACGGCCATGATTTTATCGACCGGGTGCTGGCGCAGGGAGCCGGCGGCGTGATGATCGACCAGGCCCATGCGTCCCGGATCAATACGCCGCGGGCAACCGGCCGGGGGGCGCGGGTGGTGGTAAAAGACACCGTTGTCGCTCTGGGGGATCTGGCCCGTCATCGCCGAAGAAGCGTGAATCCACGGGTGGCGGCCATCACCGGCACCAACGGCAAGACCAGCACCAAGGAGATGGCGGCAATGGTATGCGGCCGCCGGTACCGGGTGCTGGCTACCACGGGAAATTTCAACAACGAGATCGGTCTGCCCCTGACCCTGCTGCGGCTGGAAAAAGGCCACCAGGTGGCGATCCTTGAGATGGGTATGAACGCGCCCGGCGAGATTGGGCGACTGGCAAAGATCTGCGAGCCGGACATGGGCGTGGTCCTCAATGTGGGGGCCGGGCACCTGGAGGGTGTGGAAAACATCGACGGCGTGGCCCGGGCCAAGGCTGAACTTCTTGAAGCCTTGACCGACAAGGACACGGCCATTGTGAATGCCGATGACATGCGGGTCATGAAGATGGCGCAAAAGGTCCGGGGCCGGGTGGTGACCTACGGCATGCGGCAGAAGGCCGATATCACCGCCGCTTCGGTCAGAAGGCAGGACGGCCGGGTCTGTTTTGACCTGTGCCTGTCCGCCACGGACGAGCAGGTGGCCGTGGCCCTTCCGGCATCCGGCACCTTCATGGTGTCCAACGCCCTGGCCGCCGCCGCCATCGGGGCCGGTCTGGGTCTGTCCGCGCCGGAGATCAAGGCCGGGCTGGAGAACTTTTCTCCGGTGCCCGGCAGAATGACCATTACGCAGACCAGGGCCGGGTTTACCCTGGTGGATGACACGTATAACGCCAATCCGGAATCGATGAAGGCGGCCCTGGCCGGATTGCGGGAGTTGAAAGGGGCCGGGCGCGGTATCCTGATTATGGGCGACATGTTTGAACTGGGGGATCACGCGCCGGTGATGCACGGCAAAACAGGCGTCATGGCGGCCGAAAGCGGTGTGGACAGGCTCTATGTGACGGGTGAATTTGCGGAAGCGGTAGCCGGGGGCGCCGCTGCTGCCGGCATGACGCCTGAAAAAATTATGATTGAATCAAAAGAAACAATCATCGAAGCGGTATGCCCGGTCCTGGAACCGGGGGACTGGGTCCTGGTGAAGGGTTCCCGGGGCATGCGGATGGAGACCGTTGTTCAGGCCCTTTCGGCCTACGGTAACGGCGCCGCGGACAGGGAAGGGGGGCGGTAGCGATGCTGTACCATTTATTATATCCGCTGCACACGCATATATCGTTTTTCAACGTGTTTCAGTACATCACCTTTCGAACGATCTATGCCAGCCTCACCGCCTTTCTGATCTGTTTTCTGCTGGGACCATTTACCATCCGGACATTGGCGAGAATGCAGATCGGCCAGTACATTCGGGAACTCGGGCCCCAGAGCCATCAGGGCAAGGCCGGTACCCCCACCATGGGCGGACTGCTGATCGTCTTTTCCGTGCTGGTGGCCTGCCTGCTCTGGGCCGACCTGACCAACCGGTATATCTGGGTGACCCTCGCGGCCCTGGCGGGGTTCACGACTATCGGTTTTATTGATGATTACCTGATGCAGATCAAAAAAAGGAACAAGGGGCTTTCGGCCAGGGCCAAGTTTCTGGCCCAGACCGTGCTGGCAGCCGGGATATGCCTGTTGATTTTCGCGGCCTCGGACACCAACACCGTGCTGCTGGTGCCCTTTTTCAAACGGGTGGCGCCGGACCTGGGGCTTTTTTACATCGTGCTGGGCGTGTTCGTCATTGTGGGCACCTCCAACGCCGTGAACCTTACCGACGGGCTGGACGGGCTGGTGACCGGCCCCCTGGTGATCTCGTTCGTGGCCTATATGGTATTCGCCTACGTGGCGGGCAACGCCATCATCTCCAACTATCTGCAGGTGATTCACGTGCCGGGAAGCGGTGAGGTGACGGTGTTCTGCGGCGCCATGGCCGGCGGCCTGATGGGCTTTCTCTGGTTCAACGCCTACCCGGCGCAGATATTCATGGGGGACGTGGGGTCCCTCTCCCTGGGCGGGGCCCTGGGCACGGTGGCCATCATTACCAAGCAGGAGATCCTGCTGACCCTGGTGGGTGGTCTGTTCGTGGTGGAGACCCTGTCCGTAATTTTTCAGGTGGGGTTTTTCAAAGCCACAAAGGGCCGGCGCATTTTTCGCATGGCGCCGCTGCACCACCATTTTGAGCTCAAAGGGTGGGCCGAACCCAAGATCATTGTCCGCTTCTGGATCATTGCCATCGCCCTGGCCCTGATCGCGGTAAGCACATTGAAGATACGCTGATGAAACCTGTTGAAACGGAAAACAGAAAAGTGGTCGTGGTCGGACTGGGAAAGTCCGGGCTTGCAACGGCCCGGTTCCTGCTCCGGCGCGGCGCGCTGGTGACCATTACCGACCAGGCGTCCGAGGCCAGGCTCGGTGACCTGGTGGTGTCCGCCCGGGACCTGGGCGCAACCCTTGAACTGGGCGGCCACCAGGACAGTACCTTTCTGTCGGCGGACTATATCGTGGTGAGCCCCGGCGTGCCCGAGACCCTGGCGCCTTTGAAAAAAGCCGCGGAAAAAGGGATTCCGGTGATGGGCGAAATGGAACTGGCGGCCCGGTTTGTCACAAAGCCGGTGGCCGCGGTCACCGGCACCAACGGCAAAACCACCGTCACCACCCTGCTGGGCGACATGCTCAAGGCGTCGGGCCGGCAGGTATTTGTGGGCGGCAATATCGGCGCCCCCCTGATCGGGTTTGCCGACAAGGGGGAAAACGCGGATATGGCCGTGGTGGAGGTGAGCAGCTTTCAACTGGACACCAGTGAAACCTTCCGGCCCCATGTGGCCGTGCTGCTCAATATCGCAGAGGACCATCTGGCCCGGTACGTGGACTTTAACGCTTACGTGCGGTCCAAGGGCCGTATTTTTGAGAACCAGGAGGCAGACGACGTGGCGGTGATCAACGGCGCCGACTTTCACGTGCTGCAGGCCTCAAAGGGAATCAGAAGCAGGAAACTGACCTTTAATGCCGGTAAAAACACACAGGACGGTGCCGTGATTGGTGACACTGCCGTGGAGATCGTCACGGCAGGGACAAAAACGGCGACCATCAGCGTGACGTCCCCGTTGATGCGGGCCCGGCACAACATGGAAAACATCGCGGCCGCGACCCTGGCGGCCCTGGCCATGGGGGCCACGGTGGAGGGAATTCAGGCGGCGGTGGACGGGTTCCAGGGGCTGCGTCACCGCCTGGAGTATGTGGCCAGTATCGACGATGTCCATTATTTTGACGATTCCAAAGCCACCAATCCGGACGCGGTGCGACGGGCCCTGGAGTTTTTCACCTCCAGGGTGGTGCTGCTGCTGGGTGGTGAGGACAAGGGGTGTGATTACGGGGTCCTCAAAAATGTCATCCGGGAACGGGCCCGGGCCGTGGTGCTGTTCGGCGCGGCCAAAGAAAAGATTCGCATGGCCATCAACGGATCGGTCTCGCTGTGGGATGCCGGTTCAATGGCCGAAGCGGTGCGCCGTGCCCACGAGCTGGCCGCCCCCGGTGACGCGGTGCTGCTGTCGCCGGCCTGCTCCAGTTTCGACAGCTATGAGAGCTATGCCCACCGGGGCGATGACTTCTGTAATGCCGTGAAAAAACTGAAAGAGGGAGACCATGCGCGGGGTTAGGTCAAAATCCAACCTGCTCTATGTGGACATCAGCCTGCTGTTTCCGGCCCTGATCCTGGCCGGCATCGGGGTGGTGATGGTCTACAGCGCCAGCTCCCACATAGCGATCCGCGAGTTCATGGACGGCGCCCATTACCTGAAACGGCAGGCGGCCTTTCTGGTTGTGGGCATCTGCCTGATGGTGGGCTGCCGTTATGTGCCCTACCGGCTGTTCCGTTTTTTTGCTTATGTGCTTCTGGGCGCGGCCTTTCTCCTGCTGGGGGCCCTGTACGTCAACGGCATCGGCTACACCGCGGGCGGCGCCACCCGGTGGATGCGCGTGGGACCGGTCTCTTTTCAGCCGTCGGTGTTTGCCACGTTCGCGCTGATTGTCTACCTGGCCTATTCCCTGCACAAAAAGCAGGAGAAGGTCACCGACTTTTCCATCGGGTTTGTTCCCCATGTGGCGGTGTTTGCCATCCTGTCGGTCCTGATCGTTATGCAGCCCGACTTCGGCACCGTTGTGATCCTGGCCGCCATCACCTGGATCATGCTGTTCGTGGCCGGCGTCAGACCCCTGCACCTGTTCGCCTCCGGCGTGTTTCTGATACCGGTGGTTGTTTACTACATGTTTACCGCCGACTACCGGCGGCTCCGGCTGATCAGTTTCCTGGACCCCTGGCGGTACAGGACCGACGAGGGGTATCAGGTGGTCCACTCCCTCATGGCCTTCGGCACCGGCGGGTTGTGGGGAACCGGCCTGGGACAGGGATACCAGAAGCTTTTTTACCTGCCCGAGCCCCACACCGATTTTATTTTTTCGGTGATCGGCGAAGAGCTGGGCCTCTGGGGCGTGCTGGTGATTCTGACGCTCTATTTCGTGATTCTGTGGCGGGGCGTGATAATCGCCCGGCGGGCCGAAGACCTGTTCGGCAGCTTTGTGGCCATCGGCCTGACCGCGGCCATCGGTTTGCAGGTGGTGGTCAACATGGGTGTGGCAGTGGGGCTGCTGCCCGCCAAGGGACTGACCCTGCCGTTTTTGAGCTACGGCGGCACGTCGCTGATGTTCAACATGGCGGCGATTGGTATTTTAATGAATATAGGACAACGTCGGCATGAATAGGCAGACCGGCTCAACAACAGGCGAGATGCGCGTCATCATTGCCGGCGGCGGCACCGGGGGGCACCTGTTTCCCGGCATCGCCATTGCCGAGAGCTTAAAGGAGATGGCGCCCGGGTGCCGGGTGCTGTTCGTCGGCACGGGCAGCCCCATTGAAAAGCGGGTGCTCCCAAAGACCGGGTTTGCCTTTGAAGTTATTGCAACCGAGGGCATCAAGGGACGGGGGCCGGTGGCCAGAGTCAGGGCCGTGGCTAAACTGCTGGCCGGTATTGTTGCCGCCGGCCGCCTGGTGCGGCGTTTTGACCCGGCCGTGATCATCGGCATGGGCGGGTACGTGTCCGCGCCGGTGGTGATAGCGGCCCGGCTGATGGGGCGGAAAGTGGTGCTCTGCGAGCAGAACGCCCTGCCCGGCCTGACCAACCGGGTGCTGGCCCGGTTTGCCGACCTGGTGTGCGTCTCCCATGATGCCGCCGCCGGGCGGCTGGGCGCGGCAAAAACCCTGACCACCGGCAATCCGGTGCGAAAGGCTTTTTTGAACGCCATGGGTGAGGCAGAAAGCGGTACCAAAAAGAACGGGCAACGGTTTACCGTTTTTATTGTGGGCGGCAGCCAGGGGGCCCACGGCATCAACCTGGCCGTAACAGAGGCCTTGGACATTCTGGCGGACCGGGAGAACATCCGGTTTGTACACCAGACCGGCACAGCGGATTTACAGATGGTGAAGCAGGCCTATGAACGGACCGGCATCGGCCACGTGGTCCAGCCCTTTTTTGATGACATGGCGGCCCGGTATCTGGCCGCCGACCTGGTGATCTGCCGGGCCGGCGCCACCACCGTGGCGGAGATCACCTGCATGGGAAAGGCCTGTATTTTCGTGCCTTTTCCCGGTGCAACGGACGACCACCAGGCCTTTAACGCCGAGGCCCTGGTGAAAGCCGGTGCCGCGGAGATGATACGGCAGAAGGACCTGAGGGGCCGGGTGCTTGCCGACCGGATCGGGTTTTACGCCGGTGCGCCCGAGGCGCTTTTGGAAATGGCGAAAAAGTCCAGGCACCTGGGAAAACCCGATGCCGGGCGACGCGTGGCCCGGGCGTGCCTGGCCCTTGTAACGGATGGAAACAGGCAGGAAGCCGGAGTGTTTCAATGTATTTAAAAGCATACCATATCTATTTTGTGGGCATCGGCGGCATCGGTATGAGCGGCATTGCCGAGCTGCTGCTCAACCTGGGATACACCGTGTCCGGGTCCGATATCCGGCAGTCGGACATTACCGACCGGCTGACCGGCCTGGGCGGGAAAATATTTTACGGCCATGACGGCAAAAACATTGGCGGCGCCGATGTGGTGGTGGTGTCATCCGCCATCGCCGCCGACAACCCGGAGGTGGCGGCGGCCCGGGAGGCGGGGATTCCCGTGATTCCCAGGGCCGAGATGCTGGCCGAGATCCTGCGGCTCAAGTACAGTATCGTGATCGCCGGGGCCCACGGCAAGACCTCCACCACCTCCATGGTGGCGTCGGTGCTGGGCCAGGGCGGCATGGATCCCACGGTGGTGATCGGCGGCAAGCTCAAGAGCATCGGCACCAACGCGGTGCTGGGCCATGGTGACTACATTGTGGCCGAGGCCGACGAGAGCGACGGGTCATTTCTGAAGTTTTCCCCCTCCATTGCCGTGGTGACCAATATCGACCGGGAACACCTGGATTTTTACCCGGATCTCGCAGCCATATCAAAAAGTTTTCTGGAATTTCTCGACCGGATTCCCTTTTACGGAGTGGCCGTGGTCTGCCTGGACAACGAACCGCTCCAGGCCCTGGTGCCCCTGATCAAGAAGCGGTTCATCACTTACGGCACCAGCAACCAGGCCGACCTTCAGGCCCGCCATATCACGCCCATCAACGGCAAGGTCCGATTTTCCGTTGTCTGGCGCCAGGAAGAGCTTGGCACCATCGACCTGGGCGTGCCGGGGTTCCATAACGTGCGAAACGCCCTGGCCGCCGTGGCCGTGGGTCTGGAGCTGGGCCTTGCGTTTGCCGTGATCAAGGAAGCCCTGGAAACCATGGCCGGCGTGCAGCGGCGGCTTGAGAAAAAGGGCGAGACAGGCGGCGTCATCGTGGTGGACGACTACGGCCATCATCCCACGGAAATCAAGGCCACCCTTCAGGGGGTGCGGCAGCACTGGGAAGACCGGCGGGTGGTGGTGGTGTTCCAGCCCCATCGGTATAGCCGGACAAAGGCCCTGTTTGATGACTTTACCCGGGCCTTCTACCAGTGCGACGAACTGGTGGTGCTGCCCATCTACGCGGCCGGCGAACATCCCATCGACGGGGTGGACGGCGAGTCCGTGGCCGAAGGCATCCGCGCCCACGGGCACAAGGGCGTGCGGTATGTGGAGGGACGGGCCGAGGCCGTGGCATACCTGAAAGAGATACTGCAGAAGGGCGACATCCTGTTGACCCTGGGCGCCGGGGATGTGTGGCGCATCGGCGAGGATGTGCTGTCCGGGCAGGAAAGATAGAGACCAGTGGAAGGCACACATGGACCAGGGGTTTCGGCAATGGCTGACAACGGTTTTCAGGGACCGGGTAAAATGGGACGAGCCCATGTCCCGGCACACCACCCTTGGGGTGGGCGGCCCGGCCGACGCCCTGGTGGCCCCGGAGACTGTTTCGGAGTTGCGGGAACTGATCGGCCGGTGCCGGGCACAGAACATTGCCTTCATGGTCCTGGCCGGAGGCAGCAACCTCCTGGTCCGGGACCGGGGCATTCGCGGTATTGTGATTGATATGAAAAAATACTGGCAGACCATCGAACGGCATTCCGACCGGGGGAGCGGGGCCCGCCTCACCGTGGGCGCCGGCCTTACACTGGCCGCGCTGTGCCGGTATGCCGCGGACAACGGGCTTGCCGGTATGACCTTTGCCGTGGGCATTCCCGGCACCGTGGGCGGGGCCGTTGCCATGAACGCGGGCACGGCCGAGGGCTGGATGGGTGACGTGGTGGAGGCGGTGGAAATGGTGACCGGCGACGGCCGAAGGATTCGAAAAGAAAAACAGGACCTGGTTTTTTCCTATCGCCGCTTTGCCGTCAGGAATGACGATACGGCAACACCCGGGCCGCCGGTGATCACCGGCGTTGACCTGGGCCTGGGGTTTGACGATTCCGAAGCATTGAAGGCCGCGGCGGAAGAACGGCGGCGACGGCGGACGGCCACTCAGCCGGCCGGGTTCCGCAGCGCGGGATGCTTTTTTAAAAATCCGGAAGCCGGTGACCCGGCGGGAAAGCTCATCGACAGGGCCGGGCTTAAAGGTCTGGCCGTGGGCGGCGCCGTTGTGTCGGAGGCCCACGGCAATTTTCTTGTAAACAGGGGTAACGCCACCGCCGGCGACCTGCTGGCCCTGATGGAGACCGTTCAGCGGCGAGTGGCCGACAGGTTCGGTGTGACCCTGGAACCGGAGGTGACCATTGTCGGTCAATAAACCCATACTCAAGCGGCCGGCCTCGGTAAAGGCCATGCAGAAACCGGCCCGGAAAAACGCGCCCCGCCGGCCGGTCCGGCAGGGGGCTGTGCGCGTGCTAAGGGTCGCGGGGCTTGTGACGGTTCTGCTGGCGGTCAGTGTCATCTTTGCGGCGGGATACGGGTTTCTGACCGGCTGTGAATATTTTACCACGCAAACCATTCGCGTGGAGGGAAACGAGGTACTTGCGCGGGAGGACGTGGTCCGGGCCTCGGGTGTGCGGCCGGGGGACAACATTCTTGCCGTCAACCTGGCGGTTGTGCGCCGGCGGCTGCTGGTCGAGCCCTGGATCGCGGAAGCCGAGCTCTACCGGGAGCTTCCCGGCACCCTGACCATTCGCATTCGGGAACATGTTCCCATGGCGGTGGTGAACCTGGGCACCCGGTTTTTTATCAGCGACGCGGGCGTGATCTTCAAGCGCATGGAACCGTCGGACCCGGACACGCTGCCGGTGATTTGCGGCCTGGACTACAGCGATATCGACGCCGACGGCCGGCCGGCAAGCAGGGCGTTTCTGGCCGCCCTGGAGGTGCTGGACACCGGCACGCGGGTGGAAAAGTTTATCTACGGCATGCGCGTTCAGACGATTCACGTGGACCCGGACACCGGGGTCACGATGCGCGCCTTTGATACGGTTGATGAAGTCAGGTTGGGATATGACGACTTTGTGGACAAGTTTCGCAGGCTCAACCGGGTAATGGCCCATTTTCGTAAAGAGCCGTCGCCGGAACATGTGGCGGTCATCGGCCTGCAATGGCCGGATCGCATCGTGGTGGCGCCCGGTTCCGGGGCCGCCTACGCCAATCATTCCAAAAAGGGGGCAACATGCGGGAGCAGGACATAATCGTCGGCCTGGATATCGGCACGACAAAAATATGCACCGTGGTCGGTGAAAAAGACGGTGACAAGATTAACATCATCGGCATCGGCACCCATCCCTCGGAAGGGCTGCGCAAGGGCGTGGTGGTGAACATGGAGTCCACCGTGGCCTCCATCAAGAAGGCCGTGGAAGAGGCCGAACTCATGGCCGGGTACGAGATTTCCGACGTCTACGTGGGCATTGCCGGAGGCCACATCAACAGCTTCAACAGCCGGGGTGTGATCGCCATCAAGGGCCGGGAGATCACCGCCAACGATGTATCCCGCGTCATTGACGCGGCCAGTGCCGTGGCCATTCCCATGGACCGGGAGATTATTCACGTGCTGCCCCAGGAGTACATCGTGGACGATGAGCCGGGCATTCAGAACCCGGTGGGCATGACCGGCGTGCGCCTGGAGGTGAAGATTCACATCGTTACCGGCGCCGTGACCTCGGCCCACAACATCGTCAAGTGCGCCAACCGGGCCGGGCTGAACGTGTGCGACATCGTGCTGGAGTCCCTGGCCTCGGGCGAGGCGGTGCTGACCGACGAGGAAAAGAGCCTGGGCACGGCGCTGATCGACCTGGGCGGCGGCACCACCGATCTGGCCGTGTTTTACGGCGGCAACATCCGGCACACCTTTGTGCTGGCCCTGGGCGGCAACAACCTGACCAACGATATTGCCATCGGCCTTCGCACGCCCCATACCGAGGCGGAAAAGATCAAGAAGAAATATGCCATTTCCGGAACGGCCGCCGGTATCGGCAACGACGAGATCGAGGTGAAGAGCACCGGCGGCCGGGAACCCAAGAAACTGCCCCGCCAGATTTTAAGCGAAATTGTCACCCCCCGGGTGGAGGAGATATTCACCCTGGTCAACCGGGAGATATTCAGCAAGGGGGCCGAGGAGCTGATCACCTCCGGCGTGGTGCTCACCGGCGGCACGGCCCTGCTGGAAGGGATCTGTGACGTGGCCGAATCCATCATCAACCAGCCTACCCGCCTGGGGCGGCCGGCCGGCATCGCCGGCCTGGTGGACGTGGTGAACAACCCCATGTACGCCACCGGCGTGGGCCTGGTGATTTACGGCGCCCGCAATGACGGGGATCGCAAGTTCCGCATTCGGGACGCCAACATCTTCAATCGGATCATCGGCCGCATGCGGCGGTGGTTCAAGGATATTGTATAGATTATAAACAGCATTACCATAACGGAACCCGCGGGGTTCCAACCGACCCAGTGAAAGGAGGGCGTATGGCTTTCTCATTTGTTGAGAGCGAAAAAAGGGCAAAAATCAAGGTAATCGGTGTGGGCGGCGCCGGCGGCAACGCCATTAACAACATGATCGACGCCGATCTCAAGGGCGTGGAGTTCATTGTTGCCAACACTGACGCTCAGGCGCTGGAGATGTCAAAGGCCACGATCAAAATTCAGATCGGGGTCGAGGTGACCCAGGGGCTGGGGGCCGGTGCCAACCCGGAAATCGGCAAAGAGGCGGCCATGGAGAATGCCGACGCCATCCGGTCCGCGGTGGAGGGGGCCCACATGGTCTTTATCACCGAGGGATGCGGCGGCGGCACCGGCACCGGGGCGTCTCCGGTGGTGGCCGAGATCTGCAAGGAGCTGGGCATCCTTACTGTGGCCGTGGTCACCAAGCCTTTCTCTTTTGAGGGAAAGAAGCGGGCCCGGCAGGCGGAAGAAGGCATTGCCGCGCTCAAAGACCTGGCCGACACGGTGATCACCATTCCCAATGACCGGCTGCGGGCCATTGCCTCCAAGAGCGCCCGTATGGTGGACATGTTCCGCAAAGCCGACGAGGTGCTCCATCACTCGGTGCGGGGTATTTCCGACCTGATCATGGTGCCCGGCCTGGTGAACCTGGACTTTGCCGACGTCAAGACCATCATGTCCAAGGCCGGTATGGCCCTCATGGGCATCGGCGTGGCCCATGGCGAGAACCGGGCCGTGGATGCCGCGGAACGGGCCATCGCCCATCCGCTGCTGGAAGATTTTTCCATTTCCGGCGCCAAGGGCGTGCTGATCAACATCACCAGCACCAGCGATATGACCTTTGAGGAGATGACCGAGGCGTCGGATCGCATTCACCAGGAAGTGGGTGACGACACCGAGATCATCTGGGGCCAGACCATCGACGAGTCCCTGGGCGACGAGATGCGCATCACCGTGATCGCCACGGGCATCGGCCAGGAAAAGGATACGGTGGTGGACATCAAACGGGGCCGGGTACGGGACATCACCCCCGCCGATCTGGAGAAGGTGTCGGTGTCGAGCCTGGAAACACCCACCTTCCGGCGGGTGCAGGAGGTGTCCGGTGATTCACCGGGGTCCTCTTACCGGGGCTACAAGGGCATCATCTACAGTGACGATGACCTGGACATTCCGACCTTTCTGCGCAAGAAGGCCGACTGAGGTCCGCGCCCATTCGTTGAAGGCGGCTTTGTGCTTTCCGGTGTGTTGACGGTGCTGTCGGGTCGGTCAGTGCGTAAATGCCGGGATTGCGTGCAAAGCCGCTGAAGGCGGATGCAGGTGAGTTGTGCCGCCGTAGCCCGTTCGGGCTGCGTCGGTGTTATGCGTTTTTGCTGGGAAAGAGTTTCGGATTTTGATTCAGATGGTTATGGTTCCCCGTTTTCCTTCCCGAATCGTTTGACACGCCTAAATCGTAAAGCCTTTTGACTGATTCTCACAAGGCCGTATCGGACGGTTCCTCCCCGTCATCCTGCGCCGGAATAGCGCCGGCGTACCGTTTTTCAATGCGCCGCACCACGGCATACATTCCGGCAAACAGCACCACTGCAATGCTCAGCAGCACGGGGTCCATGTCCGTGGCCGCGCTGCCGATCAGCACCATGGGCAGGGCCAGGACCAGCTGCACCGGCCAGGAGACCCAGAAGAAAAGGGGAAACCGAATGCCGGCCAGGGGTTGCAGGTAGTTTTTTACCACATAGGGAATGGGCAGCATGTTCATGATCAGGCAGAAGCTGGCCCGTCGGTGGGCCGGAATTGCCGGGGGCCTGTGGCCCCGCCGGGCCAGTATCCTTTCAATGGGGGTTTTCACGGCCCGGGCCAGTAAAAAAAAGCCGGCCAGGTGAAACGGAATAACAAGGGCCGTGACCAGGACGCCCATCCCCATGGGAAAGACAATACCGGCAAGGGCATAGAACAGGCTGATGGGAGCCCCGACCAGGGGCAGCAGGGCCATGAGGCAGACAAACAGCCAGGGCGGTATCTCTTCATTGACAAGGGCCACCAGGTCTCTTACGGGAACGTACCGCCAGACCAGGTACCCGAAAGCCGCCAGCAGCAGCACTGCTATGGCAAGTAAAACCAGTTTTTTAGTGCGTGACAACGCCATGAAATCCCCGTTCCTGCACCACAAAGCGCCGATTGACATGAATGACGCATTCTAATATAAACGGGGGCTGATGGAAAGGGCTTTCCCGGCTGTAACTGAATAATGCGCGGTTATTACTATTTTAAATCGTGTTGTTGTTTGTACTGGTGTTTGCCTGGACAGGGTAGCGGTAATCGGGCTGTAACGGTTTGATTCGCCCATTGCAGCGCAGCCGAGCGGAGACGGTTTTTTCGGGAGAAAGCGGGCAGGTTGTTTGAGCACCGCGAAGCGGGCGAGTTCCTGCCCGCGCCGAAAAAACCGTTTGCGCGAGGGGAGCCGAAGGCCAAGCTGCACGGGCATGTTTCTTTTGGTACTTTTCTTTGCGCCAAAGAAAAGTACATGGATAAATAAGGAGACCATTTTTGTAAAATCATATTGAAAAGAGGATGTCATGATCAAGATCAACGAACACTTTTTAAAACTCCAGTCCTCCTACCTGTTTTCAGAAATCGCCAAACGGGTAAACGCCCACCAGGCAACCCATCCCGACCAGTCCATCATCAAGCTGGGCATCGGCGACGCCACGCAGCCCCTGTGTCCGGCCTGCCTGGACGCCTTTCATAAAGCCGTGGATGAAATGGGTACGGCATCCTCTTTTCGCGGGTACGGGCCGGAGCAGGGATACGCGTTTTTGAGGGAAGCCGTCGCGGCCAACGATTACCAGGCCCGGGGTGCCGACATTCAACCCGACGAGGTGTTTATCAGCGACGGGGCCAAGTGCGACACCGGCAATTTTCAGGAGCTGTTTGCCACAGACATTCGGGTCGCCATTCCCGACCCGGTCTACCCGGTCTACCTGGACACCAATGTCATGGCCGGCCGCACCGGGGCCTTTGAAAACGGCCGTTACGGCAACATCGTTTACATGGAGTGCACCGCGCAAAACAGTTTTCTGCCGGCCATTCCCAAAGAGCCGGCAGACCTGGTCTACCTCTGCTTTCCCAACAACCCCACCGGCGCCGTGGCCACAAAGGAATACCTTCAGGCATGGGTGGACTGGGCTCTGGATGCAAAGGCCCTGATCCTTTTTGACGCCGCCTACGAGGCCTTTATCCGTGACCCGTCCATTCCTAAGACGATTTATGAGATTCCGGGCGCCCGCAAGGTGGCGGTGGAGTTTCGCAGCTTTTCCAAAACCGCCGGGTTCACCGGCACCCGGTGCGCCTTTTCCGTGGTGCCAAAAGAGTGCATGGCCTACGACACCAGCGGCAAGGCCCACGCACTGCACGCATTGTGGAACCGGCGTCACTGCACCAAGTTCAACGGCGTCTCCTACCCGGTGCAGCGGGCCGCTGAAGCCGTTTACAGCCCCGAGGGCAAGGCCCAGGCAAAAGAGATGATTCGCACCTACATGGCCAATGCCGACAGAATTACCGCGGCCATGGCCGGCATGGGCTTTTCCTACGTGGGCGGGGACCATTCGCCCTATATCTGGGTGGACACGAAAACCGATTCCTGGGCGTTTTTTGATACCCTGCTGACAAAGGCCGGGGTGGTGTGTACCCCGGGCGGGGGATTTGGAAAGTGCGGCGCACAGTATATCCGCCTGTCGGCATTTAACAGCTACGCCAATGTGGATGCGGCCATGAAGCGCATGGCAGAGGTTTTTGGGAAGGCGTAACCGCCTTCCCCTCCCCATCCAAATCGCTATCGCTATCGGGATCGGTATCGACACCGGCTGATCGCCTGCCGGTCAAGCCTTTTTGCCAGCCGCCGCACAGTGCGTCATTGCGAGGAGCGCCAGCGACGAAGCAATCTCTTCCGCTAAACTCTTTTTTCCTCCCCCTGCTTATCCGTGTACTTTTCTTGGCGGCAAGAAAAGTACCAAAAGAACCGCGCCCGTGCAGCTTGGCCTTCGGCTCCCCTCGCGCAAACGCTTTTTTCGGCGCGAAAATGAACTCGCCCGCCTTCGGCGGTGCTCAAACAGCATTTTCGCTTCTTCCGAAAAAACCGTTCGCGCTCGGCTGCGCTGCAATGGGCGGGGTTGGTTCGTTGATGTCCGGTTGTTCCGTAAACTGCTGGGAGAGATTTCAGGTTTTACACACTTGCAAAGAAAAAACTTTTTTCCTCTTCTTGTTTGTAGTGACGCCGTCAGGCGTTTTGCAGCCGGTCATTTCCAATGCCCTTACGGGCACACTACAAACAGAGCACCCATCCGCTTGGTCCCCCACGTAGCTCTTGCGCCATAACGCAGAATCAACAGCCCGCTTTTTCGTTGACATTTCAATGAGGTAAATTCTAGTATCCAAGAACAATGGGGGAAATGGACGGTTTACGTCACGGCAGACAATCTATAGTTATAAAAAGTGAATGAAATGAACCAGAACTGCTTGTTACCATCAATCATCGTAGTTTCGCTAGTTTATTATGCATATACTTTTATCAGACGAAAAATGGATCCCAAATATGGATTGAAAAAAAGGCCTCTTAATCCCTTTAAATTTATTTTGGGGTTCCTTGCGATTATTTTGGGGTCACTATTCATAAGGTTATTTTTATCTCTAATAAATCCATCTGAAGTCTTGAAAATTAATTATCTCTTTATGACATTGGATTTAGTTTTGTTTTTTATTTACTTGGAAGCTTTAGAATATTTTTTGCGGAATGGAAAGGCCCAGTGGTTTCTGAAAAACCAGCTGCAATAATAAAAATTTTATAACATGGGGCTGTTGACCGACTCGTTTCACTCGCCGAAAAGCCCCGCCGGTATACTTGATCAAAGTTAAAGAACTATTATGCAAAAAAACAAACACACTGTTTTTTGGGGTAGCCTGTTTCTCATCACGGTGGTGTTACTTTCTTGTAAACAGGCAGCTTACACCACAGAAGACTTTCTGGGGATTTGGGACTCCAGCCCTGTTTTTGGCGACTCGGAGGTGTCTGTTCAGATCAGTCTTCGGGCCCACTATAAAAAGGATGGAGCGGTTGTTTATAGTGGCCAGGAAGTTTTTAAAGTGGGAGACCGAAAAGCGACGGTTGATTTTGAAGATACATCACGGTGGAGAATTGATGGCGTTTATCTTATTGAAGAAACAATCGATAAAAATTATTTCAATTACAATGGAGACATAGAGCTCATTAATATATTAAAGAAAAATATTGAAAAAGAGCGATCTCAAAAAGACAAGACCTCAAAAGCAAAAATATTAAACTATCAGCCCAGGCAAAAATTTGACCTTTTATTAGACCTCGGTCAAGAGGAAAAACAGATAACCTTTCATTTTATATCTAAAAGTTAGAATCTTTCTGGACACTTCCTGCAGGAAGGAAAGCGTCTCAATGACATTTTTGGAGGAACGTCAACTCTTCAAAATCCGATCCAGGATTTTGTCGATGGCAGTCAGGCCGGGCAGGGGGGAAGCTCCAGGATCAATTTTCCCCGAATGTTCAAAACCCCCCTAGCCCTGGTTGTCTTTTTGAGCTGCCTTGTTAGGCTGGTCCACTCCGGTCAACCAACGAGCTAAAACGACAATCAAACGTAAGCCATCTGAAATTAAATTCAAGCGTTTTAATTTAAATGGGATCAAGTTAATAACCCCTATAAAGATAGAGACAGCACCAAAGATCATCAGTAGTTCACGCAAGTCATTGTTATTACGATAATGGTATGCAGAAAGCAATAAAGCGCCAAATATTAAATTGGCAGATATTCCTGAAACTGAAAAGATAAACTCTTTTTTAAGAGGAATCGTATTGTCTGGTTCAATTCGTTTAACATGACCAGAGAAAGCATTCTTATAAAAATGTAATCGGAATTTTCCTCTTCTCTTTCGAAAGCCAATAAAACCCACTTTAACTTCATCAATGTGAAGATTCACGGCCAGCGCACCTATGACATGTCCAATCTCATGAATTAAGATGGAAGTAAATATGACCGCATACATAAATATAAAAAATGGAAGTAGTCCTTGCATGCTCTTTTTATAAGCCTAACAGTGATTATACGGCGTGATGTAAAATGCTAGTTTTCCCCAAGCCTTTCGGATACTAAAAGTTATCCCACTGAAGTGTCAACAGAAAAACAATGAGGGGATGGCGCATGCAAGGATAGGACAGTGCCGGCGATTGTTTTCGCCCGTTGCAGCGCAGCCGAGCGGGGGCGCTTTTTTCGGAGAAAGCGAAAATGCTGTTTGAGCACCGCCGAAGGCGGGCGAGTTCATTTTCGCGCCGAAAAAAGCGTTCGCGCGAGGGCAGCCACGCCTGTGGCGTGGCAAGCCAGAGGCCAAGCTGCGGGGCGCGGTTCTTTTGGTACTTTTCTTGCCGCCAAGAAAAGTACACTGAAAAGCGGGAAGGTATTTTAATCAATTTTACACTGGATTGCCGGATCAAGTCCGGCAATGACGCACAGTGCGGTCAAGATTGCTTTGCCTGCGGCTCGCAATGACACAAGGATGACCAGGATTGCTTCGTCGCTGTCGCTCCTCACAATGACTTTTATGCGGGTGAAGGGTTTTAACCCTTCAAAATCCGGTCCAGGATTTTATCGATGGCCGTCAGGGCAGGGCAGGGGGGAAGATCCAGGATCGATTTTCCCTGAATGTCAAAGTCGCGGATGGTGTCGTCTTCCGGAATCCAGCCGGCGGTTTCAAGGTCGGTGCGGGAGATGGCGGCTTCGGCCTCTTCGGGAGTGCGAATGCGATTCAAGACCAGGGCCGCTTTTTTGAACTTCACGGTGCGGGCCGCGGTCTTTTGAATTTCGGAAACCACGTTGAGCCCCTTGGCAGAGGCGTCGGACACCAGGAGCAGATAGTCCACCGCGTCCATGACCCGGCGGTTGACCTGCTCAATACCGGCCTCGCCGTCAATGACCACAAAATCAAAATGGTGGGCCGTGGTGTTGATGATCTCTTTTAAAAAGCTGTTGACCCGGCAGTAGCACCCCTCTGTTTCGGGCCGGCCGATGGCCAGAAATCCCAGGTTGCCCTTTTCCTCGATGGCCTCAAACACGTCGTAATCAATGCGGGAGAGCAGCTCCTGCTTGTCCACCCCCGATCCGTCGCGGACATCTTTTATCAGGGCCGTGCGGATGTCGTCGATGGTACGGCCGGGGGCCATGCCCAGGGCCGAGGCCAGGCCCACGGCCGGGTCCGCGTCAATGGCCAGCACCTTTGCGCCGGGCCGGTCGCACAGCAGCTTGACAAGGGCGGCGCTGATCGATGTTTTTCCCACGCCCCCCTTGCCGCACACGGCAAAGAGGATGGTCGTATTCGATGGTTTGGATGCGTTTGTGGTCATGACAATATTTCTATTCCTTAAATTTTCTATTCATTTTTTCTATGTACTTTTCTTTGGCGCAAAGAAAAGCACCAAAAGAAACATGCCCATGCAGATTATGTAAGAGCAACCGGCGGGTGCCCATCAGTGGGGCGAACACAAGGTTCGCCCCTACGCGATTTCCCGCTTCTTCCGAAAAAACCGTTCGCGTTCGGCTGCGCTGCAACGGGAGCAGCGGTTTATGCGCGCGCCGTCGCCCTGGTCCGGGCCACGCTTTTGGACGCCTCGGCCGCCGCTCCCAGGGCCCCCATCAACTGAGGGTCTATGGAAAGGGGCGCCAGCTTTGTGCGCAGCAGCCGCTCCAGGTGAATAATCAGGCCCCGGCTTTTGGCGCAGCCGCCGGTAAGGGTCACCTCCGGCGTGATGCCCACCCGCTTGAGCAGGGTAAACCCCCGCTTGGCAATGGAGGCGAAAATGCCGGCGGCAATGTCCGGGGCCGGCCGTTTTTTGCTCAACAGGCTGATCACCTCGGTTTCGGCAAACACGCTGCACTGGGAGGTGATGGGAATCACGCTTTTGGCCTGAAGGGAAAGCTCGGAAAACCCGTCCAGGTCCATTTTAAAGATCCGGCTCATCATCTCCAGAAAGCGGCCGGTGCCGGCGGCGCACTTGTCGTTCATCACAAACTCTCTTACCCGGCCGGTTTCGTCCGTGGCAATGGCCTTTACGTCCTGGCCCCCGATGTCGATCACCGTGCGCACCGCCGGGTTGCAGAAGAATACGCCCGAGGCGTGGCAGGTGATTTCCGACAGGTTTTCATTGGCAAAGGGCACTTCGTTGCGGCCGTAGCCGGTGCCCACCAGCCAGTCGATCCGGTCGATGCCGGAAAGTTCCGGCACCTGGCGGCACGCCGCTTCCAGTACGCTGGTGGCGGTCTGTTCCGGGTCGATTTCGCTCTGAACGATGGCCGAGCCCACAAGGGTGTTTCCTTTAAGAATAACGGCCTTTCCCGTGGTGGAGCCCACGTCGCAGCCGGCGCAAAAAAGTTCTTTGTCCATGTATCTGTCCTGCCTTTATTGCCCGAAGAAGGGCTTCAACATATTGTTAAAAATTTTTTATCAAAATCGGGATCGCTATCGCTATCGGTATCGGTATCGAAATCGCAATCGCTTCAGCATCATGTGTGCCGCAAGATTGCTTCGTCGCTTCGCTCCTCGCAATGACGGACTGGGAGGACGCTCCTCGCAATGACGGAAGGGAGAACGCTCTCCGCAATGGCAATCAACAACTCGCTCATGACGACTTGCCTTTTACCCAAAGCCCAAACGTATTTCTGCCATCTGGTATCTGATGGCAAACAGTGTCGAAAAAATTCATGCCGCATCCCGGCGTTTGGCGCCCATGATATTTTCCATAAAATGGTTGATCTGCTCCAGTATGCCGGCATTGGAGACGACGCGCGGGTCGCTCAGGTCGTAATTGATTATGAGCATGGGAAGGCCGTGTTCCCGGCATTTTTCCCGCAGCATGCCGTTTAAGGCCGCGGTGTTTTTGCACCCCACGTGGCCGGCCACCCAGAGCATGTCGATGTCAAACCGCTTGGCCATGTCGAATATGTCTTCCGTGTAGTTGGCGGCCGGGCCCCGGGTGTGGCGGGCCATGGGGCCTTCCATGATGTTCAGGCCCAGGCCGTAAAGCATGGCCTCTTCGGAGGAGGTGTCGATGTAAGGTTCCCGGCTGTTGTAGGACATGCTGTCGATGATCAGCGAGGCCCCGTAGGCGGTTTCGGCCCAGTTGAACAGGTCGCTGGCATGCAGCAGGGGCGGGTTCCACAGCAGGATCCGGTACTTCTCATCTTTCAGGGCCCCTTTACCGGCGTCGATGTTTTTGCGGGCAAGATCGCTCAGCTGTTTAAAGATGCGGGTGCTGGCCGGGTGGCCGGGCTGGACGTTGGAACCCCACAGGTGGCTCAGGTAGACCGGTTCGGCGGCCAGCGGGGCCGGCCGGGTCTGAAGCATCTCCCAAAGTTCCAGTTCATGTTCCACCATCCTGTTGCGCTCTTCGCAGATGGCGGCCAGCTTGTCCCAGTCCATTTTTCCGGGAGTGTTGGCTTCCAGCCAGGTGATCATGCGCCGGAGTTCGCTCACAAAGTAGGTCCGTGCCCGGTCGTTGTAAAAATGGTGGGGAATGTCGATGCGGACGGTGGGCAGGTTTAGCTTCCGTTCCATTACGGTGTAGGAGGCCATGCCGCCGTCACAGGGCAGGTTGGAGGCCACCAGGGCCAGGGCCGGGGGAAACTGGTCGGCCAGGGCGAACCCCATGGTGCTTTTGGGCAGGCTGCAGATGTCCGGGGGCACGCCGGCGTTTTCCGACAGGTCGATGTATTCCTCCACTGCATAAGGGTCGATGATGGGCAGGGAGATGCCCAGCAGTTCGGCCATGAACGGGGTAAGGTTCATGGCCCGGAAGATTTCCGGGGGCACCATGTCTTCATGGATGATCAGCCGGTCCCCGCGCTGGAACATGTCGTCCAGCAGCTCTACAAAACCCCGGATAATATACCGGGTCACCAGGCGCGTGGCCTCAAAGTAGGCGTCGTCGCGATCCTTGCCGAATTTATCTAACAGCAGGTTGGCCCGCAGCAGGGTTTTCATCCAGGGGTAGCGGGGCATGTCTTTTAACAGGGTCTTGAAAAGGCCGTTGCGAAGGGCCATGCCGGCGATGGCGGTCCAGTTGCCGGCCACAAAAGAGGCGTGAAGATAGTTTCGGCGGAGTCGGTTCATGATTATTTTCCCATGCTTTCCAGAAAGGCCTGAATGCGTGTCTGAAGCTGGCCCATGCCGGTGGCGGCATACTCTCTTTCCAGGGAGAGGACCCGAAAGCCGGCATCTCGCAGGGCCGGCACCAGGGAGGCGGCTTCCACGCCCCAGGTGTCGCAAAATTTGATAAACTCAACGATGATCCCGTCAACGCGGAATGCTTTTGCCGCTTCAAGAATGCGGGAAAGCCGCCGGTCAAAATCTTCCATCATGCGGGGGCAACCCGGAGAAAAAAGCCCGTGACGGGCAATGGCGTCCAGGGGATCGGCTTCCGTCTCATCAATGGGGGCGGCGCCGAAAAGGGACCCGGTGCAGGTGCGGTCCGCCACCACCAGGGCGCCGGCGGATTCGATGGTCTCGATAAACCGGGGGTTGTCCATCTGGCCCCCCACGATCATCAGCCGGGCCCGCGCATCCTCAATGGGCGGCCTCTGGGCCAGGTGATCAAAAAAGGTGTCGATCCGGGGACCGATCAGGTGGGCCGGCGAGGTGACGGCCGCCATCAGCAGGCAGTGAAATTCGGCACCGGAAATCACCGGCTGCTCGGCCTTGCGCAGGTCGGAGACGGCCTGTATCTTTTTTATCAGAAGGTTGTGGTCGGCAATGGCGGCCTTCAGGGCGTCTGAAGACATGGAGACGCCGAAATGGCTTTCCAGTTTTTCAGCCAGGGCCTTTATGTCCTGCCTGTACCAGGCCAGGCCCTCTTCGCCGGTCCGGTGGGGAATGTCCAGAATATGGCTAAAGGACGGCGGCATCAGGTAGGTCAGGTTGTCGTGAAGCCGCCGCATGTGGTCACACCCGGCGGTATGAACAAAACCCCCCAGGGCCTGGTAGCGGTAGTCCATGGCAAACTCAAGCAGGCTGCGGGTGTAGGAGCAGGTGAGGTTGGACATGTAGATGTCAGCCAGCTCGGTGCCGGCGGCGCCGGGGGCCCGCAGGCGCAAGGGAAACAGGGGTGGCACCGACAGCAGAACCGACGGCACGTAACTGCATGTGTAGCCGATGGCAATGCGGCCTTCGTCCATGGCCTGCTCGGCCAGGCTGTTGACCGGCTCCTCCAGCAGGGCATCAAAGGGGGTGGGGGTCTTTCTCGGCATCAGGGTGTGTTCTCCGTTTTTTTCTGCTGCATGGCGCTTCGCATCTTTCTTAATTCAGACACGCTGTCGCACACGGGGCTGTACTCGCAGGCGTCGCAGTCCAGGTCCATCTCCTCGCCCATCTTGTTCATGGCGCCGGTGATTTTGCCCACGCTCTCGCCCACGGCTTTTAACGCGGTCACGTCATCCGCGGACGAGGTGACAAATATCACCTCCGCGCCATGCACATAGGGCAGGGCCGAAAGTTTTTCGATCAGCGCTTTTCCCAGGAATGAAAGGGAAAATCCGTCGGTTTTTGCTTTTTTGCTGATGCGGCTCCACTCCCGCTGGTACTGGGACACGGCCCGCATCATGTATCCGGCCGGGTGAATGTCGTACTTTGCCATTTCCATTTCCCGGAACCGGTCGTAGGTGTTGGCCTCGTCAAACCCGGAAACATTCACCAGAACAATTTTGCCGAAAGGAACAAGGTCCCGGGTCTCTTTTGGAATGTCGGGGCCGATTCGGGTGACGCGGCCGTGGCTGACCGCCTCTGTGTCGTCGGTCCAGACCAGAAAGGCGGTGGACGCGGTTTTGGGGCTGCCCAGCTCCACGGCCGTGTCCGATGAGAGCACCAGGCTGCGGCTGTCGCCCATGGGCCAGGAGGGCACGTCATCGGCGGCAACGACCGACACGTCGGGCCGTTGCGCCCGCGAGTCAATGAATTTGCGGATTTGCGCGATATGGTCGTCAAACAGGCCCATGGTTCTACCTCTTTCCCTATCTAATCAAAATCGGTATCGCTATCGGTATCGAAACCGACGGTCATTGCAAGCCGCAGGCGAAGTGATTTTTGCCGAATGCGTATGCCGCAAGATTGCTTCGTCGCTTTGCTCCTCGCAAAGACGAATGGGACGAAGCTCCTCGCAATGACGGGAGTGTGCCATTTTGTTCCTCACTGCTCGTGCTTTGATTGTCCGAAGCAAAATCGAAAATGTTTGCCTCCGCCCGTTGCAGCGCAGCCGAGCGCCAAGCTGCGGGGCGCGGTTCTTTTGGTACTTTTCTTGCCGCCAAGAAAAGTACGCTGAAAAAAGAATTTGAAAGCATGACGATATGGAGAGTTCCTTTATTTCCTGAACAATGTCTCCAACAGGGCCGGCCAATAAGAGCCGGCCCTATTTGCCGGCTGCCAATTCGGCCGCGAACAGGGCCGCGCCCAGGGCCCCGTTGATCTGGGGATCCACGGGCAGGGCCTTGACGGTAACCCCCAGCCCTTCGGAAAGGGCGTTGAACATGCCGCTGTTTTTGGCAACCCCGCCGGTCATCACCACCTCCTCATGCACCTCGATGCTTTTGGCCAGGGAGGCCACGCGGTTGGCCATGGCATGGTGAAGGCCGCAGATGATATCGCAGGTTTCCCGTCCTTCGTTGATCAGGGAAACCACTTCGGTTTCGGCAAATATCACGCACTGGTTGGAGATGCGGATTCTTTCCGTGGAGCGCGCCGAAAGCGCCCCCATGTCGGCCAGGTCCACTTCCAGGGCCTTGGCCATCACCTCCAGGAAGCGACCGGTGCCGGCGGCGCACTTGTCGTTGTAGATATAGCGGGCCACATTGCCCTGCTCGTCGATACGGATGGCCTTGGCGTCCTGGCCCCCGATGTCGATGATGGTGCGGACCGAGGGCAGGTTCCACCAGGCCCCCTTGGCATGACACGATATTTCGGAGCAGGTGGAACTGGCAAAGTTGATATGCTCTTTTCCATAGCCGGTGCCCACCGTGGCCGTGATGTCGGAAATGGGAATACCGGCCTTTTCAGCGGCCAGCCGGATCACTTCGTTGGCGGATTCGGCAGGGTTGGTTTTCACACGGATCACCTGGTGGCCCACAATTTTTCCGTCCTTTAGAACGACTGCCTTGGCGGTGAGGGAGCCGATGTCGCAGCCTGCTGTAATCATGAGGCCTCCTTTTTATTGCCGTTGGTTTTCTCAAGGGCGAATACCGCCGCGCCGATGGCCCCGGCCAGTTGCGGATCGGCCTTGCGGATCCTGCGAAGGCGCTGGCCGATAATTTTTTCCAGGGTGGCCACCACGCCGGCGTTTTTGGCCACCCCGCCGGTCATGACCACCTCTTTTTCGATTTTCACCGAGTTGGCCAGGATGGCCACCCGCTTTGCCATGGCACTGTTGATGCCGGCGCCGATATCTTCCACAGAAACTCCTGAATTTAAATATTTGATCACATCGGCCTGGGCCCAGACCGTGCAGGTGGAGGCCAGCATGATCGGCGAGCGGGCCCTGGCGGACAGATTTCCCAGTTCATTGACATCGATCTGCAGCACGTCGGCCATCACTTCCAGGAACCGGCCGGTGCCGGAGGCGCACTTGTCATTGGTGATAAAGTTTTCCACCGTTCCGGTATCGTCCAGCCTCATGGCCTTGCAGTCCTGGCCCCCGATGTCGATGACGGTCCGAACCGAAGGCGCCATCCAGTGGGCCCCCTTGCCGTGACAGGCGATCTCTGATCGGGCGGCATTGACAAAGGGAATTTTATCCCGTCCGTAACCGGTGCCCACGCACCAGGCCACCTGGTCCATGGCGATTCCGGCATCGGCCAGGGCCTGGTCCATGGCGGCCTGGGCCGAGACCTCGGGCCGGGCCTTGGACCGGACGATGCTTGAACCGAGAATCTTGTTCTGTCTCATGATAACGGCCTTGGATGTGAGGGAGCCCACATCACAGCCGGCGACAATGGTCATAACAACCCCCTTACGGTAAAGAATTCTTCCAGCCGGGCACGGGTGCTTTCCCATGATTCCACCCGGTCGTCAAAAGCGTCGTCATACATGATAAACGTGGGATAGCCCAGTTTCTCCAGGTCCCTGGCAAAGGGCTTGACCATGCCCCAGGTGTTGCGGCATCCCGGCGTACCGTTGTAGACAATGCAGTCCGCTTTGTATGCCCGGGCCACGGCGATGGTTTCGTCCAGCCACATGTTGGGCTGGTCGTAGGGGCCGCGGATGGAGCGGACCATGGGGAGCCGGGCGTTGAGCTGGGCGATGGAATTGAGCATGGCCTCCTCGGAGCTGGTGTCCATTTTATAGGCCGATCCTTCCAGGTCCGCCGAATAGGCCGTTCCTTCCATGAAGGTCTTGGAAAGAATGGACCCCAGGTGGGAGATACCCTGGTCGTCCAGCCATTGCCAGAAGTTCATGTCCACGGTGTAGTGGTCGATGTAGCACAGGTAGAGCCGTCTTTTTTCAATGCCGGATTTGAGGCCGGCAATGCCGTTTTCAGCGTTCTGCCGGACCGTGTCCCGCATTGCCTCCAGGGCGCGTGTGAACTCCGGCAGGCCGGAGCAAATGAACCGGCCCGCGTAGATGAACATGTTGTAAAGGGGCGGCACCGGGCAGGGGACCAGCATCTGCATGTCCTCCATGTCCGCGATGATGGTGTCCTGCTTTTCTACTTCCAGCAGAACGGTCTTCAGCCGGTCGTAGTCCATTTTGTTACCGGTCTGCCCTTCGAGAAACTTTATCATTTCCCGGTAGTCATCCAGGTGGTAGTGACTGGTGCGGTTGTCATTGAGTCTTTGCGGATAATTGAGCTGATAGCACGGTTTGTCCAGGTAGCTGGAGGCAAAGGCAAAGGCATTGGCGTTGGTGTCGCACACGCCCGGCGTGTCGCAGACCAGAAAATCCAGTTCTTCGGCCAGTCCCGCCAGATAGGCGCCCAGGGAACCCCGCTGGGACGAGCAGGAGGTCTCGGTAAGGCCCACTTCGCAGCCGAAGTCGAGGTAGTCAAAGGCGCCCCGTTTCCACAGCATGCCGGCCAGGGCCGACAGAATCTCAAAGGTCACGGGCACGGCGCCCACGGCGTACAGAATGGCCGGAGAAAAGCAAAAGGTGGTGGCCGCGATCTTCTTGCCCTTTTTATGGGCCGTCAGGAGGTTGTCGAAAAACTTGGCCATCATTTTCAGAAACACAGCACCGGGCTCGCCTTCATTCAGAATTTTTTCCAGCGACCCTCTGAAGTAGGGCGCATAGCGCATCAGAAGATCTCTTTCCTTGGGCGTGCCGTCGGCCGCCTTTGCGGCGGCCGTCACACCGCGATGTAGCAATGCGTCAAAATTGTATTCTTTGAGTTCCGCTCTCATAACTGCCTCCTGAACCCAGAAAGGGTGTTAGGTTGAGATTCTTTCCAAAAACGCCTGGATGCGCATCTGCATGCGGCCGGTGTCCGTGAGCGGTCCGTATTCCCGCTCGATCTTCAGGCAGGGGATGCCCGCCTTTTCAAGGTCGCGCTCCAGAAGACCGTGTTCCGAACCGTGCAGGTCGCAGAACCGGATGTTCTGCATGATCACGCCGTCAATGGCGGCCGCGTCGATTTTCGCCTTCAGGATCGCCAATCGCTCCTGGTATTTGCCGAACATGCGGGGGCAGGTGCACTCTCCCAGGTAGCCCTCGGCCATGGCCTCCACCGGGTCTCCGGTCTCGGCCACCAGGTTGCCCTCGTAACGTACGCCGAAGCAGAGGTTTTCCGCCACCACGATGGCGGTGGGGTTTTTTTCGATCAGTTCCACGATCTGAATGTCGTCGCTGATGCTGCCGATGACCAGAATCCGTTTTTTGCCGGTCGATACCGAAGGCCGGGTTTTCAGGTCTTCCAGGAGCTGTTGCAGCTGCTCCGTATACAGGTCCCGGGGCAGAACCGTTCCGGCCACGGCCACGGCAAAGGCCTCGGTTCCGGTGATGGGGACTTCCGGCCGGGTGCGTATCTCCTCCAGCTCCTTGAGCAGCATCCGGCCCCGGTTGTAAAGGGCGATGGCCTGGTGCAGCCCGTCGGTGTCGACGGTGACGGAAAAGTGCTGCTCCACCCCGGCGATAAGGGTCAGAAGCTCTTCCTTGAACCATTTCATGCCGTGGGGCAGTGTCTTGTGGGGGACATCGAAATAGTAGAAAAAGGGCGGCACGATTCCCGGGTAGTCTTCTCCGGCTTTGCGCCAGCACTCGTCCAGGCGGCGCATGGCGTCGCATCCGGGCGTGATGATGACGCCGCTTAAAAAGTTGTATTTGCCCTTGCCGGCCAGTTGCAGGATGCACTTGGGAAACGAACAGATAAAAGGTCCGAAATAGGCGTCGCCGATATCCGTTCCTTCGGTTTCAATGCCCCGGATGCGAACCGGCAGAATCCCGGCGGCGTGAAATATTTCCGGGGGAACATAGGAGCAGGTATAGCCGACGATTTTTTTTCCGGACGACTGCCATTCCTGAATCGACTGGTTGCAAACCGTGGTGGTGGCCTCGTAGAAAGAATTCGTCATTTTAATCCGCCTCCCCGTTTTTTAATAAAGCGGCCAGCAGGCGCCTTGCGGCCTGTGCGCCGTCTTCAAATTCGTCATCGTCCGCGGCCAGGGATTTGAGGATTCCCCGGGCCAGGGGGGGCACCACGGCCCGGGCCAGCGGCAGCAGCGCTTCTCCCACGACCTCGCCCGCCCTTTCGATCGTCTCCGACGCGCCGTACAGGTCCAGGGCGTCGACCAGGGAGCCGGCCTTGTCGCGGATCGCCTCCGACCGGGCTTCCAGCAGCCGGCCGGCCACCAGGATCACGGCGTTGACGGCATTGGCGCCCTCCTGAAGATCGAGGTTTTCCAGGGAGGTTCCCAGGGCGGTGTTGATCGCGTCCGGGTCCATGGACTCCAGGGTGGAGACCCGGTGGCTGACAGCGCGTATACGGGCGTTGTGTACCGCGCTTTTGGTAGCCATGCCGCCGGTCAGCAGGTCCGGGTTGTCCGCCAGAACATCCGTCATGGCGGAGTGGGCCTGGCTTTTGATCTCAGCCATGGCAGCCCTGGCTTTCCACAACACCTCACCGTTTATCTCTTTGACAATGGCATCAAACAGGGAGGATAAATCGTTGGGCAGCTGCGGAGCGCCCGGCTCGCCGATCAGGGCGCTGCCCACATGGAGTTGCCGCGCCTGTTCCGCCATCTGGTTCACCAGGCGGCCGGCGGCCTGGGCATCGATTTCCCGCAGCACCGACAGCAGCACATCGGCCACCATATCCGGTGTGCCTTCATTATTGAAAGTGCCCAGGGTCTGGGCCAGGGCATCGATGGTTATATTAATGATCGACGGCGCCAGGGACACGAGAGAGATGACCTTGGCCGGGTACTTCCACAAGGTCTCGTTGATCATATGGACCAGGGCCGAAATGCCCGGTGTGCTGGTTTCCAGAAGCTCCTTGAGCTCCCCGAAATCCATGGAGGTGATCCATTTTTCAAAGGCAGGCGCCAGGACTCGGGCCAGGAATTCCGGCTCATCCTTATGAATATCATTGATGACGCGACAGCAAATCGTTACCAGCGCGGCACTTTTTCCGGAAGACAGGTCGCTGGTAATCGTTTGGATCAGGTCTTTTTTAACGGCCACATCAAGCGCGTTGATCTCCCCGGCCGCGTTCAGCAGCACGGTATACAGGCCGTTCACCAACTCCCCGGTCTGTGCGGACACCTGTCCCACGAATTCGGGATCTCCGGCCAGGGTGTGCAGGGCCGGGGCCCGGTCCATGGCGGTTTTGTCCAGCATGGCGTTTCGAATATCGCCCCCGGCGATTTTCGAAACCGTTTTTCTGGCGGTGGTCCGGATCGGGCCGGTGCCGCTCTGTGCCCAGATGTCCAGCATCTCAGGCATCAGGGCCGCCACCAGGGTTCTTATTTCCCGTGTGCCGGCGATGCGGCGCATCGGGTCGTCGGCAGCCGGTGGAACGGGGTGTGCGTTTTCGGTCATATGCTTTTTCTCCTGTTTGATGCGATGGCCGGCCGTACGGGCCGTTCATTGTATATAGGGATGCCACCGGCTCCGGGGTTGCCGGGCAGGTGCCGTGTTGCCCCGTCCCTGCCGGCCATGAGGTGAAGCCCCTGGTTGAGGGTTTTGACGGCCACGCTTTTTTCCTTTGCAACATATTCGATGACCGTGTTGACCGCCATTTCGCCGTCATTGTTCTGAAGATAGGCGTTGCCCCTTTCAAGGATTTCCAGGTTCTCCTCCAGGTTTTCGCTGCGCAGGGAGAGGGTGAGGAACTGCATGCGGCGCACCCCGTGCAGAAGGTCCATGATCATGTCCTCCAGCAGTGGGTTTTTCGCGCTTTGCATGCAGTGCAGGGCAAACTCGAAAAAAGCGGTGTGATAGCCGGCCACATCTTTTTTTGCAACGGCCCGGCCGGCCCGGACCACGGCGTCGTTGATGGCGGAAAGCTCGTCGGCCGTGCTTTTGGCCGCGCACTGTTTGGCGGCCAGCACAATCAGTGCCCCGGCAACGTCGTAGAGGTCCGCTATTCCCTGTTCGGACAGGTCGGTTACCCGGGTGCCCTTGCGCGGCACCTGTTCCACCAGGCGCTGTTTTTCCAGCAGGCGCAGGGCCTCCCGTATGGGGCTGCGGCTGACATTCAATTCTGCGGCAAGCTGGGCCTCGCGAATGTTCTCGCCGGGCCTGAGTTCCAGCCGAACGATTTTTTCTCTAATAATTTCAGCAATCTGTTCTGGGAGGCTCTGGGGGGCGATAAATGTCATGGCACCTCGTTCTTATAAAGAATCGCTGTTATAAAGTCGATTGTCGGCAATATGCCGTTTTGGTCGGGGAGTGTCAACAGAAAAAATCGATACCAGCCGCTTTCCTTTTTTCTTATCAATAAATAAGCGCGGAGAGAGATGCCCTGTTTGTAGTGTGCCCGTAAGGGCATCGGCAGGACGGTATCAAACGACCGGTCTCTGACGGGTGCCACGGGCCAAGCGACAGCTTGCCCGTGCTTCATTTCCGGACTGATGTTCACGGGCAACCTGCGGTTTGCCCGTGCCACCCGGGAAAGGGAAAGCCGGCCGCTTTGTAACACGAAGATCACGAAGATCACGAAGGGAACGAAGAAGAACCCTTCGTGTCGGTCAACCTGCCGCACCAGCTAAGAGGCAGAAGGGAAAAATATTGACACTCAGCAGGGGGATTGGTATAGACAATGACTGTGATAGCAACTTCTTATCATTAATTTTTTTCCACACAGATATGGCGGCCACCAAGGGATTCCTGTTGCGGTGCGGCCAGGGGAAATAAACAGCAAGGAGAAAAGACCATGCGGCTTCAGGCAGACATAAAAAAGAACGGTACCATGGCGGCCATTTTCGGCCTGTTTCTGGCCCTGGCCCTTTTGCTGGCCCTGCCCGGCGCGGCAACGGGGGCTGACTATTACGTGGATATCAACACCGGCAGTGACACCAATGACGGCCTGACCCCGGGAACAGCCTGGAAGACGCTGCACTATACCGCCAGCATGCTGGTCGAATCCAGCTTCAACATCATCCATGTGGCCCCCGGTATCTATAGTCCTGCCAATGGTGAGCTGGACGATTTTCTGGATATTTATATGACGGACTCCTCCATTCTTGGAGACCCGGCCGGTGGCACCATCATCGACTGTTCCGGTGCCGCCTACTGGAGCAATGGTATCAGTGTGAGCCAGCTCTATACGGTTTCCAACATAACGATCAGCGACCTCGAAATCAGGGGGGCATCGGGTTACGGGGTCTATATCAACGGCGGCAGCGGCCATACAATTACTCGATGCAGTATTCATGATAACTTCGGGGCCGGTATTTATCTGAGTGAATGCGATGCCAGCAACACGGTTGCCGCCAACAAGATCTACGACAATCCCACCGGTATTGAAATTTCGGCCGCAGGGCTTGTGGGGTCTCCCGTCATTGTCAACAACCTGATTTACGACGGCCCGACGTCGGGCATGGACACGGGCATCTTTATTAATGTGACAGGCTCGACAGTCACAGCTTCTCCCACAATTTATCACAATACCATTGACGGCGGTGCCACCTATGGCATTTTTATTTACGACCTCGGCGGCGGCGGGACTATAGAACCGGATATCCAGTACAACAATATCACCACCTTTGATGTAGGCATCTTTGGTTCGGGCACGATTACGCCCAACATCGACTATAATAATCTGTTCGGCAACACCACCGCCGATTACAGCGGTACCGGCGTCATTGCCGGCACCAACGATATCAGTGCCGATCCCCAGTATGCCGATCCGGGCACTGCCGCCGATTATCACCTGGTAGGGGCGTCTGCATGCGTGGAGGCAGCCATTCCTTCCACTACGCCGGTTGATCTGGACGGCAAGACCCGTCCCCAGGGAACTTACGCGGATATCGGGTGTTATGAGTATTCGGCGGCCAGTGTCTATTATGTCAACGTCAACACCGGCAGTGACACCAATGACGGCCTGACCCCTGGAACAGCCTGGAAGACCCTGCACCACGCGGCAACGGAGTTGTGGGACACCACTGGCATAACCATTTATGTGGCGCCGGGGGTATACAGTGTGGCCAATGGTGAAACAGAGTCGGACCTGGAGTTTTACATGTTTGATTCGGAGATTCTGGGTGACCCGGCCGGCGGCACCACTATCGACGCCACCGGCACCTCCTGGACCTATGGCCTGCACTTCTGGTATTGCGACAACATCACGGTCAAAGATTTCGAGATCCGCAACGCAGACCTGTACGGCGTTTATATCTACAACAGCACCAACATCACCGTCACGGGCTGCGATATTCATGAAAATCTCAGCGCCGGCATTATCCTGTACGATTGCGACAGCACCAACACGATTGCCGGCAACAAGATTTATGACACCCCGTTTGGCATTCATCTTATCAGTGATGCGCTTACATGCTCTCCGATCATTGTCAACAACCTGATCTACAACGGCGACAGCATGGTCACGGACCTGGACAGGGGAATTTTTCTGGATGCGGGAGAGTCCGATCCCGTGACCCCCATAATCTACCATAATACCATTGATGGCGCTTACATGGCGGGCATCGACATGTCTTATCTCACTGGCACTACGGTGTCCCCGGATATCCGGTACAATATCATTACCAATTGCGGCACAGGTATTGCCGATAGCGCTACTGCAAGCACGCCAACCATTGACTATAACTGCCTGTTCGGCAACACCCTCAACTATGACGGCGTCACTGCGGGGGCCAACAACATCACCGGAGATCCCCTTTATAATAACACCGGCATTGCCGACTACCACCTGATGTCCGGTTCGCCCTGCGTGGACGCGGCTGTGACCTCCACCATTTCAGTCGATCTGGACGGCACCATCCGGTCCACTCAGGGTGCCCATCCGGACATGGGGTGTTACGAGCATCTGGTGATGCCGCCCACGGGCAACCTGCCGCCTGCAGTGCCTACCTATGTGAGCCCGTCGCCGTTTCAGGTGTTTGCGCCGGGGCAGCCGGTCACCCTTCGGGCCAGTGCCTTTTCCGACCCGGAAAAAGACAGCCATTTGACCACCCACTGGAAGGTGGGCCGGGCCGATATCGACTATTTCAGCAGTTTTCCCTCGCCGTTCAACTATGTGGCGGAAGGGGGCACGGACCTGACCCGTTATACCCTTGACGCGTATAATTTTTTGGAAGGCATGGCCTACCAGTGGATTGTGGGATACCAGGACAGCGGCAGCCTGAAATACGCCTGGTCCCAAAAACCGGGAGAAGAGGGTGTGCCGACCAATATTTTTGTTGTGGGCACTGAAGAAACCACGTCCCTGCCGCCCATGGAGCCGGGCACCGAGATTGAGGACTACCGGATGGTTTCCTTTACCCATATTCCAAGCAACCCTTCGGCCACGGCGGTTTTCGGGGACGACCTGTCCGGCGGATACAACACCACCCATTACCGCATCGGCGTGTATGACTGCGAGATGGGAGCCGGGGGGTACCGGGAGTATCCCAACTTCATGGTTTATCCGGGCGAGGCCGCATGGGTCCTGGCCCGGGAGGGGCTGACGACCGACATCTCCGGCGTGCCCATGACCACGGAGGTGGATGTGGAGGTCGCCCTGCGGTATAACGATGCCAACGGCAACGGTTGGAACATGGTGGGCCCGCCCAACGACCGGAACTATGCCTGGAGCGAGGTCGGCGTGGTGGTGTATGACCCGGAAACCGGGGAGCCGGTCTTTACCGACCTGATCGGCAATCTGCCGGCCGGCAACGAATATATTGACACCCGCCTCTGGTCGTGGAACGGGGCTTATAATGCCGCCACCACCACGATGGAGGCGGGCTGTGGTTACTGGGTACGGGCCAAACAGCCCCATATAAACCTGCGGTTCTATGGGTCCTATCATGGCGGCGGTGATCTGCTGATTCATGCGGATGCGGGAGTTGGCGTAAAAACATGGCTGGCCCGCAGCCTGGATTACGTGAAACAGGCGGCAGAAACGCTTTTTGCCCCGGCTTCGGCCATTGCCGGGGATGACGAGCCGCCCCCGCCCATGGCCAGCCTGAACTATACTTCAGGTGACTCTTCCGTGGATATGTCCTGTTTTGTGTCCACTTTGCTGGAGGAGTAGGCTTTCGCCGCCTGATTTGTCTGGATAACATTGCCCCCGGTATGCGGGTTGCCGCATGCCGGGGGTTTTTTTTGATTCCCGACAAACCCCGGTTGCGTCTCCACCCTCCTTCGGGTTTCACGCCACCGGATTTTTTCCCATGCCATGAGATTGCTTCGTCGCTTCCCGCCGTCGCCAAAGGCTATGGCGGACAGGCCGCTCCTTGAAGTTTACCCATGGTTCCTCACGCCGGCCCCCCTCCCCCCGGCCCCTGATTTGACAAGGGGCCGAAATTTTGATACCACTGGGGCATATCAAAAATATATCATAGTTTAAATTAGTTATGGCTCATTTGTAAAAGCCCCTGTGTTTTTTCAATGGTGTGCCCGCGGTAAAAACTATTTAAAACAGAAACAGGGCTGGTTGTTTTTTTGCACCCTGTTCGTTTTTATTAAAATATTTCAAGTAGTTGCCTTAAGGCTTGTTTTTTTTGCAACTTCCGGCCTTCTGGTACGGGGGCGGCGCCAGGGCAGGGACGATCCTGCTTGCTGCATACTCATCTGTATATAAAAAACATTCTGGTTAAAGAGAAAAGGGACGCCAATGACGGAAAAAATTGTAATTGAAAATCTTTACAAGATTTTCGGGCCCAACCCGGAGGCGGCAATGAAGCTGCTTGCCCAGGGCATGGGCAAGGACGAGATCATGGAAAAGACCCGGCACGGGGTGGGGGTGGCCGATGCTTCTTTTACCGTGAAAGAGGGGGAGATCCTGGTGGTCATGGGGTTGTCCGGCAGCGGCAAGTCCACCCTGGTGCGGTGCATCAACCGGCTGATCGATCCCACTGCCGGAAAGGTGATCGTCGACGGCCAGGATGTGACAAAGCTGGACAAGGAGCAGCTGCGGCGTTTCCGGTTGCAGCATTTCGGCATGGTGTTCCAGAATTTTGCCCTGTTTCCCCACCGCACGGTCTTGGACAACGTGGCCTACGGCCTTGAAATTCAGAAGCTGGAGCCGGTGGCCCGCAAAAAACGGTCCCTGGAGGCCCTGGCCCAGGTGGGGCTGGAGGGGTGGGCCGACTCCTATCCCGGTCAGCTCAGCGGCGGCATGCAGCAGCGGGTGGGCCTGGCCCGGGCCCTGGCCCTGGACGCGGATGTCATGCTGATGGACGAGGCGTTCAGCGCCCTGGACCCGTTGATCCGCGGCGACATGCAGGACGAACTGCTCACCCTTCAGGACAGGATGCAGAAGACCATCGTGTTTATCAGCCATGACCTGGACGAGGCCCTCAAGCTGGGGGACCGGATCGTGCTGATGAAGGACGCCCGTATCGTACAGGCCGGAACAGCCGAGGAGATTCTCTCCCACCCGGCCAATGATTATGTGGCCAAGTTCGTGGAAGACGTGGACATGACCAAGGTGATCACCGCCGAACGGGTGATGATCAAACCCAAGGAGCTGGCCTATTTTCACACCGACGGCCCCAAGGCGGCCCTGCGAAAGATGCAACACTCCCAGATTTCCCAGATTTTCGTGAGAAAAGACAAAAAGCTCTACGGCTATGTTACGGCTGACACCGCCGCCGAGGCGGCCGGGAGGGGGGATCCCACCCTTGAAAAGATCGTGAACACCGATATTGAGACAGTGGCCCTGGACACCCCGGCGGTGGAGATCATTCCGCTGCTGGCCCGGCTGCCCTACCCGGTGCCGGTGGTGGATGAGGCCGGCCGGTTAAAGGGCGTGATCATAAAAGGGTCGTTGCTGGCCGGACTTTCAGAAAGGGGGACCATTGGAAATGTATAGAATACCCATCGGTGAGGTCATCGAGTCGGCCATCGATTTTTTCGTGGACCATTTTTCCTTTGCCACCAAGGCCTTTTCCAAGGTCACGGAAAACGGTGTGGATATCATGGTAAGCGTCATGATGTTTTTTCACCCCCTGGTGCTGATCCTGGCGCTCACCGGCCTGGCCTGGTTTTTAAGCCGGCGCCGGGGCATTGCCCTGTTTACCCTTGTGGGGCTGCTGCTGATCTGGAACATGGAGCTGTGGGCTCCCACTGTGAGCACCATGGCCCTGATCGTCATCGCGGTGCTGTTTGCCATTGCCATCGGTGTTCCCCTGGGCATCCTGTCGGCCCTGAGCCAGACCGCCTACCGGATCATCACGCCCATCCTGGACGTGATGCAGACCATGCCGGCCTTTGTCTACCTGATTCCGGCCATTCCCTTTTTCGGCCTGGGGGCCGTGGGCGCCATCTTTTCAACCGTGATTTTCTCGGTGCCGCCCTGTATCCGGCTTACCTGTCTGGGCATCAAGCAGGTGCCCAGGGAACTGGTGGAGGCGGCCGACGCCTTTGGCAGCTCCAGGGGACAGAAGCTGTTCAAGGTCCAGCTGCCCATTGCCAAGACCACCATGATGGCCGGTATCAACCAGACCATCATGCTGGCACTGTCCATGGTGGTGATTGCCGCCATGATCGGCGCCAAGGGTCTGGGTGGCGAGGTCTGGAAGGCGATTCAGCGGCTGGAGCCGGGCCGGGGGTTTGAAGCCGGCATCGGCATCGTGATCCTGGCCATCATTCTGGACCGGGTCATGCAACGGGTGGGAACGGACCAAAAGGAAGGCCACTGATATGTAGATCCGACAGATCATCCGGTCTGTCTGAAAAAGTTGAGAGTGTGCGGCGTTCTGTTTTTGCGCCGCATGGTTGTTCCATTTAACTGTAAATCAGAAGGAGGATGTTATGAAACGGATGTTATCGATTCTAATTGTTCTGGCACTCGGCATGGCCCTGGGCCTGGGGCCGGCAACGGCCAAGGACAAGACCGCTGAGATTGTTTACGTGGAGTGGTCCTGCGCCACGGCGTCGGCCAATGTGGTCAAGGCCGTGCTGGAGACAAAAATGGGCTACGATGTGGAACTCACTCCGGTCAGTGCCGCCGCCATGTGGCAGGCCCTGGCCACCGGTGACGTGGATGCCTGCACCACGGCCTGGCTGCCCACCACCCATGGTCATTACTATGACAAGGTCAAGAACAAGGTGGAAAACCTGGGTCATAACCTGGTGGGCACCCGCATCGGCCTGGTGGTGCCGGCCTATGTGACCATCGACTCCATCGAGGAGCTGGACGCCAATGCCGACAAATTTGACGGCCAGATCACGGGCATCGACCCCGGCGCCGGCATCATGTCCAAGACCGAAGCCGCCATCAAGGCCTATAAGATGAAGAAGATGGAACTGATGGAGGGCAGCGGCGCCATGATGACCATGGTGCTGAGCGACAAGATCAAAAACAAGGAGTGGGTGGTGGTTACCGGCTGGACCCCTCACTGGAAGTTCGGCAGGTGGGACCTGAAGTACCTGGAGGATCCGCTTGGGATTTATGGCGGGGACGAGTATATCGACACCATCGTACGCAAGGGGCTGAAGAAAGACAAGCCGGACCTGTACGCGTTTCTCGACCGGTTTGAGTGGACCCCCGAGGATATTCAGACCGTGATGGCCTGGAACCAGGAAAAGGGAACCACCCCGGAAGAAAACGCCGTCAAGTGGGTGAAGCAGAACCCGGACAAGGTGGCGGCCTGGCTGCCCAAATAGACGGCATCTTCGTATAAAAAAGATAAACTCAAAAATATGATATCAAGGAGGAAAAATGTTTAAGACAAGCAAATGGCTGATGGTGACGGCAGCGGTGATGCTCTGCCTGCCGGTTGCGGCTTCCGCCTTTCAGGTGGGGGACCTGAAGATCGGCGGTGCGATTCGGGCCAACTACACGATCGGCGATTATGATCCCATACTGGACCGCTCTTCACGTGCCCAGGAGGACGGCGGCACCGTGGCCCTGGACACCTTTCGCATCAACCTGGACTACGCCCACGCGCAGTGGGTGGCCAAGGCCGAGTACCGGTTTTATCCCGGTTACGGCAACAACAACCACGACGGCTACCACTTTCCCCACACCGGGTGGATCGGGTACAACTTTGACAATGACAGCCAGGTCCAGGTGGGCCTCAACCGGGTGCCTTTCGGCCCCACCGCCTACGGCGTCTCCCAGAGCTGGATGTTTGACCAGCACTACTATGTGGGCCTGGCCGATGACATGGACCTGGGCGTCAAGTACACCAAGCCCATGGACAATCTGACCCTTGATTTCGGTTACTATGTTTCCGACGAAGGAACCCACAACGGCGCCAATTTTTCAAAAGACAGCGTGCGCTACTCCTATGACGTGGTGGACGAGACCGGCCAGGGGTACGAGGAGCGTCACCAGTTCAACGTCCGGGCAATTTATACCGTTGCGGGGGACAGTGTCTCCACCGATCTCGGCGCCTCCCTGCAGTACGGGCTGCTGGAGAGCAACGGCATCCAGGACGACGGGGACCACATGGCGGCATCGGTCCACGCCGTGGCCACCATGGGGAATTTCAAGCTGGCGCCCCAGCTCACCTATTACAATTATGATGTGGACGCGGCCCAGCCCCTGGGTACGGACAAGCTGGTGCAGATGGGGGCCTTTGATTTTCCCACCCTGATTGCGGCCGAGGCCTTTATTCCCGCGGTCTCCCTGAGCTATAAAATTGATACGCCGGGGGTGGAGTGGCTGGACTACGTGCTGCCCTACGTGGAATACAGCGCCATCATGAAGACGGAGAGCGATTTCAACGACAGCGAGATGGCGGTGGTCGGGGCGGCCTGGGCCAACGGCGGATGGTATATCTACACCGACCTGGCCTTTTCCAATGGCAACGACTTTGTGGGCAACGAGGTGGGATACGGCACCAGCCCGGGTCCGGCCTGGGCCAGCAACCGGTTCGGCGCCAACACCACCAATGCGTGGGAATACCGGGGCAACATCAACTTTGGCTATTACTTCTAACCCGAATATTTCACCCTTCGCACCGGGTCACCTTGGCCGCAGCTGCTGTGTTGCTTCGACACTCGCAAATACGGTAGGGGCGAACCTTGTGTTCGCCCTTTGACGGGCCATCACAGGGGTTTGCCCGGTGTCTCAGATAGAGGTGCGGTCCGGCTTGCCGGGCCGCACCTCTTCTTTTAACATGCAGCAGGCGATGCGGTATTTGGGCCGGCCGTCGGGCCGCCAGGAAAGGTTGCCCGGCTGCACCAGCCGGTTCATCACGCACCCCTCGGCAATGTCCAGCTCAAACAGGTCGGCCTCGTTGACGCGCGGGGTGGCCACCAGCCGGTTGTTTTCAAAGGCCAGGCTGTGCAGGGGAAAGTCCTCGCACAGGGGGCACCGGTAGACCCGGCCGTTGGGGAAAATAAAATAGTTGTCCGCCACCCGGCCCGCGCATTCAAACACTTCATCCTCGCCTAAAAACACTTTCGGGTAGGTGACAATGATGCCGTGATCGGCACCGGCCATGGCCGCCGCCGGTACATTTTCCCGCCATTGTTCCCGTGATACCTGGCCCATGTCCTGAGCGGCCTTGTCTCCGGCTGATTTGCCGCGAATGCCCAGCACCTGGATAAACATTCTGGAAATGCCCAGCCGGCCCGCCAGATCGGGCATGGCGGCAAGCTCGTGCAGGTTGGCCGTGCTGACCGTGTAGATCAGGCTGGTGGCAAACCCCCTGGCATTGGCCTTTTGAATACCGGCCAGGCAGGCTTCGTAGCTGCCTTTTCCCCGAATGGCGTCGTTGGTTTCCGGCGTGGCCCCGTCTAAGGAAAAGCTGATGTAGTCGATGGTGTCGGGGGTGGTTTTATCAAGTATATCGTTAAACAGGTAGCCGTTGGTGTCGATGGTGACCGAATCATAGCCGATTTTCCGGGCATGGGCCGCGGCGAGGGCCAGGTCCGGGTGCAGGGTGGGCTCTCCGCCCAGGAAAATGAGATTGGCCTTGCGGGTGGCCGGGGAAAACGCCTCCAGCCAGCGGCAAATGGTCTCCAGGGGCAGGGTGTCGGCGCCGTGCTGATCCGGGTTGATGTAACAGTGGGCGCAGCGGAGGTTGCACCGGGTGAGAATGTGAAAAAAGACATTGACCGCCTCCCTGGAAAAGGAGACGGTCTTTTTTTCGTGCGGCAATCGGGGCGTCATAAGGGATTGTGGCGGCAGGAAACCATCGGCTATTTTCCCTGAAGCTTCTTTCGAAGCTTGCCCGCCTCCATCTTGGCCTTGATCAGTTCAGTGTTGGTGAGCCGCAGCCGGGCGCTCATGTACTCGGCGAAGATCCGGTAAAGCAGCAGGATAAAGTCTAAGGTCTCTTCCTTGTCGGTGCTGGTGCCGGACGGGTAATGCTTGTGGGCCGAGGTGTTTACCGCCAGGCAGATCGTGTGGCCGTCGGCATAGACATCGGCGGACCGGCCCTCATCGTCGATGATTCGCATCTCGCCGAAGATCTCGCCGATAGAATTGATCTGGGTGATTTCGATACCCCGTTTTTTGATGATCACCCTGCCGGTCAGCAGGAAGTAGAGCCAGGGATCCACGTCCCCTTCCTTGATGATTACCTCGCCGTCGTCATACTCCCGAATTTTGCTCAGCCGCAGGATTTTGGCCAGGTTGCGTGTTTCAAAGTGTTTCAACGCAGGGATGCTCATCAACTTCTGAATGTTCTGAATGTTGTCTTTCAGGTATTTGGATTCCAGCATGTGCGTTTCTCCTGTCCAGGAGGCCGATGGTTTCCAGCTGGCCCGGGGAAGGTGATGGTGGGCGGTACTGGATTTGAACCAGTGGCTTCCACCGTGTGAAGGTGGCACTCTCCCGCTGAGTTAACCGCCCATCTGTCAAGGCCCCGGCCTTTTCCCGGTCCGGGTCCTTTGGCCGGGAGCTGAATGTTTACCGCCGCCCGGCGTACCCCTATAAATAAATAATAGTTGATCCAAGGTCAAGCATCATTTTCAAAATCGCTGTTTTCTTTTTCCCCGGTAGGCGTCGAATCCGGCGGTTCGTTTTTACCGTCTTCAGGGGCTGCTGCCGGCATTTGGGCCGCTTCCTCCGCCTCGTCCGCCGATTCCGGGGTGCCGGCTTCCCGGTCCGGGGCCGCTGACCCGTAATCCGCGGGTGTGTCTTCCTCCGTTGGGGCGTCTGACAGGGTATCGTCCGGTGATGGGGCCTCGTCCGCCGAAGTCTCGTCAGCCGGGGCCTCGTCGGTCGGTGTATCGCTTTCCGTCATTTCATTGTTTGTGCTGTCCGGCGTCGGTTCCTCGAATTCGGCAACGTCGGTCTCCACCAGGGGGGGATCCATTTCGTCATCGTCGCTTCGGGCAAAGTCCTGAATCTCCTTGAGGGTGGGCATGTCCCGCAGGCTGCGCAGGTTGAACACCTCTAAAAACCGCTGGGTGGTGGCATATATCAGGGGCCGGCCGGGGATCTCCTTTTTTCCCAGGATGCGGATCAGCTTGCGCTCCAGCAGGGTGCGCAGGATGGCGCCGGAGTCCACGCCCCGGATTTTTTCCACGTCGGCCCGGATCACCGGCTGGTGATAGGCAATGATGGCCAGGGTTTCCAGGGCCGCCTTGCCCAGCCGGGTGGGCGGCGGTTTGAACATGCGTTTGATCCACTCTTTGTAGGCGCTCCGGGTGCGAAACTGGTAGCCATCGGCCACCTCGCTCAGGACAAAGCCGCCCTGCCGGGCCTCATACTCCGCCTTCAACTCGGCCAGGGCCTGGCGAATTTCACCAATGTCGCTGTCCGTGACCACCTTCTTGACGGCCGATGGGCTCAGCGGCGTGTCGGTGACGAACAGCAGACTTTCAATGATGTTTTTCAGTTCCGTTGGGTTCATTGGTAAAACAGCCTTATCACGCCGTTGTGCGTATGCTGCCGCACAGCGACAATGCTCAGTTTCACCATTTCCAGCAGGGCCAGAAAGGTGACCACGATATCGCTTTTGGTATAGTTTTCCTCAAACAGCTGGTCAAAGGTGACCGACCGGTTCTTTTCGAGAATGTCCACGATCTGGGAGATGCGCTCCTTGATGGAGATGACTTCGGCGGACAGGGAGAGGGTGGTGGAGGACGGCAGCCGGTCCAGGATGTTCTGAAACGCGTCGATCAGTTCAAACAGCCCCACCACGATCATGCCGTCGTCGGCCTCGGCGGTCAGGGCCTTTCGGTCCGAGGCCCGCACAAATGTGTCTTCATTGAGAATGTCCCGGCTGCTCAAGGTTTCGGCCGCGTTCTTGATCTGCATGTACTCTTCAAGGGCACGGGTGATCTCCATGCGCGGGTCTTCGTCATCGTCCGGCCCGTTGTGGGAGGGGAGCAGGGTGCGGGACTTGATGTTGGTGAGAATGGCCGCCATGTAGAGAAAATCGCCGGCCACGTCGATGTTCATCAGCTTCAGCCACTCGATGTATTCCAGAAACTGGCGGGTGATGTCGGCAATGGGAATGTCGTAGATGCTCACCTCGTTTTTCTTGATGAGGTGCACCAGCAGGTCCATGGGGCCTTCAAAGATGTCGGTCTTGACCTTGTAGGTATCGTCCTGCCGCATGGCCCGCCTTTTTTCCGAAACCGTTTCGATCACAGCCGTACCCCGGCCCGCACCGCTTCCATGGTCTGCCGGGCCACGGCCCGGGCTTTTTGGGTGCCGTCGGCCAGAATCTGTTTCACCTGGTCGGGCCGCTCCATGTAATGGGCCCGCTTTTCGCGGATGGGGGCAAGCCCCTCGGCCAGGGAAACGGCCAGGTTCTTTTTGCATTCCACGCATCCCAGGGCCGCTGACCGGCACCCGGCATCAATCTCTTTGACCTTTTCGGGGTCGGTGTAAAGCTTGTGAAACTCGAACACGTTGCACACGCCGGGGTCGCCGGGGTCGCTTTTTCTGGCCCGCTGGGGGTCGGTGATCATGCGACTGGTGCGCTCGGCAATGGTTTCCGGCGGGTCGCCCAGGTAGATGGCGTTGTCGTAGCTCTTGCTCATCTTGCGGCGGTCAATGCCCAGGATGCGGGCCGTGGCCTTTGTCAGCAGGACCTGGGGCTCCCGGAACACCGGGCCGTACAGGTGGTTGAACCGCCGGGCGATCTCCCGGGTGATCTCCACGTGGGGAATTTGGTCTTCCCCCACCGGCACCGCGTCGGCCAGGTACATGATGATGTCCGCGGCCTGCAACACCGGATAGCCCAGAAATCCGAAAGTGGAGACATCTTTTCCCACCAACTGGGCCATCTGATCCTTATAAGTGGGGTTGCGCTCCAGCCAGGACAGGGGCGTGATCATGGAAAGAATCAGAAACAGCTCGGCATGCTCCTTGACATGGGACTGGACAAACAGGGTGCTCTTTTCCGGCGACAGGCCGGCGGAAAGCCAGTCCGCGGCCATCTCCAGGGTAAATTCGTCAAGCCCCACCGGGTCTTCGTAGTTGCTGGTCAACGCGTGCCAGTCGGCCACAAAATAGAAACATTCGTACTCGTCCTGCAGGGCCACCCACTGGTTCAAGGCGCCGTGCAGGTTGCCCAGATGCAGCGGGCCCGTGGGCCGCATGCCGCTTAATATTCGTTTTTTTCCGCTCATTACCGCTCCGTATACTGTTGCTGCGTCAGAATCCCGTGGCCATCAGGGCAACCCCGTCCTGGCCCAGGGCCAGGACGACCAGCGGGGTTATCAGGGCGTTGATGACGCTGAACACCACGTCCGCCTTAATAATAAATAAAAACAGAAGGATCATTATACCGAAGCGTTCCATGGATGCAACCCGTTTTTGAAGGCCAACCGGCAGGAACACGGTGATCACCCGGCTGCCGTCCAGGGGTGGAAGGGGAATCATGTTGAACACGGCCAGCACCGCGTTGATCAGCACGGAAAACCAGAGCAGCAGCAGGAGTTGCGAGGCCACCATGGCGGCCGGGGAGCCGGCCGTGGCCCAGGCCCGGGCACCGGCCAGCACCAGGCGGAACAGGATGCCCGAGGCGGCCAGGCAGACCAGGTTGGCGCAGATGCCGGCCAGGGAGACCACGATCACCCCTTTTTTGTATTCCCGGAACAGGCCCGGGTTGATGGGTACCGGCTTGGCATAGCCGAACACAAAAGGGGCCCTGGCAAGCACCAGCAGCAGCGGCAGAATGATGGACCCCACAATGTCGATGTGGCGAAGGGGATTTAAGGTGATACGGCCGGCCCGGGCAGCGGTGTCGTCGCCCATTTTCCAAGCGGCAAACCCGTGGGCCGCCTCGTGAATGCCCACGGCAAACAGAACAGGCAGGGCCATGATCACAATCCGGTTGATCGTTTCAAACATATTAGTTTAACACCCTTAATCTTAGAAAAATATTAAAATTTAAATTCACCGCAAAGGACGCAAAGCAATATCCGACCGTCCTATTCGTCATTGCGAGCGACCGCAGGGAGCGAAGCAATCTCTTTCAGCCGTGCCTCGTATGATCAAGATTGCTTCGTCGTTTCACGCCCCGCAATGACGGAAAACATTTTTCCCTGCCCATTGCAGCGCCGCCGAGCGCGAATGATTTTTCCGGAAAACAGCGGGCAGGCTGTTTGAGTTCGCCGCAGGCGAACGAGTTCCTGCCCGCGCCGGAAAAAGCGTTTGCGCGAGGGCAGCCGCAGGCCAAGCTGCAGGGCCGGTTCTTTTGGTACTTTTCTTGCCGCCAAGAAAAGTACACTACCTGCGTTTCCACCAGCCGTCGGGGTCATTTGCGTAGCGCATGGCAAATTCCAGCTCGTCCTCCCGGGTGCGGACCTTTTCATCCAGCCGGGCGTAGAGGATCTTTCTTAAAATTTCGCTGTAGAGCGGGCCCGGGGCGATGCCGATCTCGTTTAAGTCCTTGCCCTTGATCAGGGGCGCAACGTGCTGCAGGGTCAGGATGTAGCGGGAGATGTGTTTTTTCACGGTGTCGCTGTCGGTCACGGACATGACATACAGCATCTGCTCCACCCTGAAGCCGAACAGCCGCTGGTAGAGCTCGCTGTTTTTGATCCCCGGATTGCGCTGAATCCAGTGGAGAAAGGTGTCTGCCTCGCGCCGGCCGGCGTCGGCCATCTCCCGGTGGCGGGGCGGCAGCTCCAGCCGGTCGCACAGATCCTCGGTGGTCTGCTGGGCCATGCCCCGCATCAGGACCATCAGGTAGACCATCCACTTCATGTAGGGCTTGTCCACGAACAGCAGGTCGTACCACGATACCACCTCCCGGGTGGCGTGCAGCGCGGCCACGGTCTTCTTGTCGATTTTCAGGGCCTCGTGCAGGGAGACCAGCAGATTGAACTCGGCCAGCCGCTCAATGGCCGGCACCGGATCATCCTCTTCCAGGATCTGCCGCAGCTCGCCAAAGACCCGGTGGCCGCTTAAGCGCCGGAAGAACTCCATTTTTACCGCGTTTTTGATCAGCCCTTCAGTCATCTTGCCGATGGTAAACCCGAACCGCTGCTCAAACCGCACGGCCCGGAAGATGCGGGTGGGGTCTTCCACAAAGCTTAAGCTGTGCAGCACGCGGATGGTCTTTTCCTTGATGTCCCGCTGGGCCGAGAAAAAGTCCACCAGCAGGCCGAACTTGTCCGGGTTCAGGCAAACGGCCAGGGTGTTGATGGTAAAATCCCGGCGGAACAGATCCAGCTTGATGGAGCTCATCTCCACGGTGGGCAGGGCCGCGGGAAACTGGTAATACTCCAGCCGGGCCGAGGCCACGTCGATCTTGGAACCGTCGGCAAAGGTGATCACCGCGGTGCCGAACTTTTTGTAGTAGTGGACCCGGGCCTTCATTCGGCCGGCAAACTCCCTGGCAAAGGCGATGCCGTCGCCTTCGATCACGATGTCCACATCCTCGGTGGACCGGGAAAGAAACAGGTCCCGCACGAATCCGCCCACCACGTAGGCGCTGTATTCCAGCTCCGCGGCGGTGTTGCCCGCGTTTTTGAGAATGTCCAGAACAGGGGGCGTCAGCCGCTCGTTCATCATCCGTTTGATGTCCCGGGTCTTGGGATGGGCCTGAATCTGGGTGGGGGCCGGCTGTCGCTGGTTGCCCGCCTCCCGCTGGTAGACCAGGGTGTTGAGCAGGTCGGTGCGGGTGATCACACCGATGACGGCCCCGTTTTCCACCACGGGCAGCAGGCGCTGGCTGTTTTCAATGATCTTGCGCTGAATATCGGCCAGCTCGTCGTCGGGCCCGGCCAGAGAGAGGTCGGTGTTCATGTATTCACTTACCGGCGCTTCCTCCAGCTTGTGATAGAGGATCTTTTCTATCACCTGGCGCGTGATAAACCCCAGGAGCCTTCCTTTGGCCTCCGGTTTTTCGGTGACCAGCAGGGCGTTTATGTTGTAGCGGGTCAAAAGCTCCCCGGCGGCCCGGCAGGAGATGTCCGGGGTGGCCGCGACCACCGGCGTGGACATGATTTCCCTGGCCAGGGTGGTTTTGCGGACCTGCATGCGCAGGATGGCCAGCAGCTCCTGCTCCACCTGGGGCAGGGCCATGTGCTTGATGCTGGCCGAAGCGGCAAAGGGGTGGCCCCCGCCGCCAAAGGGGTTGAGAATCTGGCCGGCATCCACCTCGTCCGCCTTGGAGCGGCCCACGATATAGACCTTGTTGCCCATCTGGGCCAGGGCGAACAAAACGTTGATGCCCTTCATCTTCTGCATCTTGTGAACCAGGAAGGCAAAGTCCGGCACATACTCCTCGGTGTAGATGGAGGCAAGGGTCACGTCCATGCCGTTGATCTTGTGGGTCCGGGAGTTGTTGATCATGTTGTTCAGAATGCCCACCTGCTCCGGGGTCATCTCCCGGGAGACGATGTTGGCGATGGTGTTGATGCTGGCCCCTTTTTCAAGAAAAAAGGCGGCGGCGCTAAAATCCTTGGGCGTGGTGGAGGTAAAGGTGAAGCTGCCGGTGTCCTCATAGATGCCCAGGCACATCACCGTGGCTTCGTCCGGTGAGATGGGGATGTTTTGCTCCTGAAGCATTTTTGCCAGAATCGACACCGTTGCCCCGGTGGCCTCGTAGACCCGAAGGTCGGCGGTCACGTCACCGTCGGCGGCCGGGTGGTGGTCGTACACATGGACCTCCAGGCCCGGGTTGGCCAGCAGGTCGGCCGCTTTCCCGATGCGGTCCTTCTGGCTGGTGTCCACCAGCACCAGCCGGGAGACCTTTGGCCCGTCGATCTGGCCGATGTCGCTCATGTTGAACAGGTAGGCCATGGAATTGATGAAGAAGTTGCGCAGGTTCTTTTCGCTGGAGCCGGGCAGCACCACGATGGAGCCGGGGTAGAGCTTCTGGGCCGCCAGCACCGAGGCGATGGCGTCAAAGTCGGCGTTGATGTGGGTGGAGACGACCGTGAGGCCGTCTTTGTCTGCTGTCTGGTTCACCAGGAATGGTCCTTGTCACCTGCGCGGGTGTTCTCAATCATTGTCGACATGATCGCCCCCAGGGCCGGTCGATATTTGAATATCAGGCTGACAATAGGGCATATCGTCTTTTTTATCAAGCAACGGATGGTGAAAAAGGGCCGGAACCATTTTCTTCTTGACTTGTTTTTTACAACCGGTGCATGGTTGATTCAACAATAAAACCAGTCGGAAGGAGGATTTTGCCATGCCCGGTATTCGTGAACTGAAAGACAAGGTCGTGGTGATTACCGGCGCGGGGTCCGGCATCGGCCGGGCTGCAGCCCATGCCTTTGCAAAAGAGGGGGCCTGCGTGGTGATCACCGATATTCACGCTGAAAGGCTGGCAGCGGTTGAAGACGAACTTGTGCGAATGGGGGCACGGGCCTCTTCCAGAGTGGTGGACGTGGCCGACAAGGCTCAACTGGAAGATCTGTGCCGGTTTGTCATCGATACCCATGGCCGGGTGGATGTGCTGCACGCCAACGCGGGCATCGGCTACGGCGGTCCCCTGGAAGTTTTCCCCATGGCGGACTTTGAAAAGGTGATGGCCGTCAACTTCTGGCACGTGGTTTACAGTGTCGGCTTTTTCCTGCCCCACATGATCAAACAGCATTTCGGCCATATCGTGGTCACGGCCAGCGCGGCCAGCTATTTCGGCCTGCCCGGCCTGGGGGCCTACACCGCCTCCAAGTTCGCCGTGGCCGGCTACCTGGAACTGCTGCGGGCTGAGCTGCGCCGCCACAACATCGGCGTCACCACCATCTGCCCCGGTTTTATCAACACCAACATCGTGAAAGACGGCAAATCCACCCTGCTGCCCGGCGCCAAGGCCGACCAGGAAAAGATGGCCGCTTTTTACAAACGGTTCGGCTGGCCCCCGGAACGGGTGGCAAAGGCGGTGCTTAAAGGTGTTCGAAAGAACAAGGCCCTGGTGCCGGTGGGGCCGGAAGCATGGGCCCAGTGGTATTTAAAGCGCCTCTCCCCGGGCCTCTACAACCTGATCCTGCGCATTGGGGCAAAGCTGTCACTGTAGACGTTGTGTACTTTTCTTGGCGGCAAGAAAAGTACCAAAAGAACCGCGCCCTGCGGCTTGGCCTTCGGCTTCCCTCGCTCGAAGAATTTTTCGGCGCGAAAATGAACTCGCCCCGCTTTCAGCGTGGCTCAGACAGCATTTTCGCTTTTCCCGAAAAACTCTTCTCACTCGGCTGCGCCGCAATGGGCGGGGGCGTCATTGTGGAGACGGGCCGGGCTTAAAACATTCAGGTTTGTAGTGTGCCCGTAAGGGCATTCGGCAGAACGGTACCAGCTGCCGGCCTCTGATGGGTGGCACGGGCCAGGCGACAGCTTGCCCGTGCCGCATTCCCGGACTGATGTTCACGAGTAAGTTTGCGCTCTGTCCGTGGCCCGGACGTGTTGACAAAAGGCAGACAAAAGGCTATGGTGGAGCCATGCAATATTTCAACTGGAGCCTTGAAAAAAACGAACAACTGAAGGCCAGCCGGGGCCTGTCGTTTGAACAGATTGTCTTTATGATTGAATCCGGCCATCTTCTTGGCATTGAAGAACACCCGAAACGGGCCGGCCAGAAAATTTATATTGTGGAGATAGACGGCTATGCCGTGGTTGTGCCTTATGTGGAAAAGGGCGATGAGATATTTCTTAAAACCGCCTTTCCAAGCCGGAAATACGCAAGGCGATACGGTCTGAAGGAGGATGAATGACAAAAAAAGACAAAAAAATATTTGATCCGGTTGATAAAGAAGAAAAAGATCTGATGGAGTCGATTGAGCAGGAGGCGTGGCGGCCTGTTAAAAACCTGAACCGGGAAAAGGAAAAAGCCCTGGCCGCGGCCCGGAACACTCTTAAAAAAGACAAGCGGATTAATCTGCGGCTGAGCCAGAAGGACTATCAGCAAATCCAGCTTAAGGCCATTGAAGAGGGGATTCCCTACCAGACTTTTATCTCCAGCATCATTCACAAGTATTTAAACGGCTCCCTGACCCCGAAGGCATAAGGCCATTTCCAAAAATTGGAATTTGGGGGTTCGCGCGAGGGAAGTCACGCCTGCGGCGTTTTTGTAGGGGCAACCTGTGGTTGCCCATCAGTCGGGCGGCCGCCGGCCGCCCCTACATTACCTGCCCGCTCTCTTCGGAAAAATCACGCCGATGCGTGACTGCGCCGCAATGGGCGGGGGCGTCATTGTGGAGACGGGCCGGGCTTAAAACATCCAGGTTTGTAGTGTGCCCGTAAGGGCATTCGGCAGGACGGTATCAGCGGCCGGCCTCTGATGGGTGCCCGTGCCACCCGTTAAAGAATAAGCGGCACCGGGATGCAGTACTCCTACAAAGAAAAGCCGGCCGTGCACACCCGGGAGCGCCGCACCCCAGTGCGGCAACTCAAACGGCAGACCACGATTCTACAAACGTTCATGTGGATAAATCATTCGCCTTAAATATAAAATTTTCTTGACAATGATATCAATAATGATACTATTGTAGCCGATGGCTAAATTCGATGGCATACTTAGGCAAATGAACCAAAATCCGAAGGATGTACGATTTTCGGATTTATGTAAAGTCTGTGATTTTTATTTCGGCGAGGCTCGCCAGAAGAAAACCAGTCACCGGATATACAAAACACCCTGGCAGGGTGATCCAAGAATAAACATTCAAAGTGACCGGGGTAAAGCCAAAGCATACCAAGTTAAACAGGTATTACTGGCTCTTGAAAAATTGGAGGTGAATTATGGCACAAAAAAATGATAAATATACATACCGAGTTACATGGTCTGAAGACGATAATGAGTATGTTGGTATTTGTGCTGAATTTCCAAGTTTAAGTTGGCTGGACAATACACCTGAAAAGGCGCTGAAAGGAATTCGACGATTGGTTGCCGAAGTTGTGTCGGATATGAGCGGGAATCATGAACCTGTTCCTGAACCAATTGCAGGCAAAAATTACAGTGGTAAATTTATGGTCAGGATTCCGCCCGAAGTCCATCGGAAGCTTGCCATTCAGGCCGCCGAATCAGGCGTTAGCCTTAATCGAATCGCCAGTTCTAAGTTAAGCCAATAAAATTACAATCGCCACACAACCAGGGCATCCAGCAGAACACAAAAAACACCGTGGCGCTGATGCCAGACGTTGCGCCCCTGCGGTCCATTCCGGTCCGATGAAACCCGATCCTTTGTGGGTGCCTGTAATCGGACCGATCCCGATCCCGATAGCGATAGCGATTTCGATGGTGGGGAGTAAGAGTAAGAATAAGAGTAAGGAGTCAGGTAAATAGATATGAAATTAGCCTTCCTTTACAATGTCCGTCACCAGTACCCCGATCCTGACCGACCGGAAACCCAGGTCGAGGCCGATTTTGATGATCCGGAAACCATTGCGGCCATGACGGCTCACCTGCGCGAATGCGGGTTTGACGTCATTCCCATTGAAGCCGATCCGGATGCGTATATCAAACTCTATGAAAACCGTGACAGTATCGACCTGGTTTTTAACTACTCAATCGGTATTTACGGCCAGGCCCGGTATGCCCAGGTGCCGGCCATGCTGGAGATGCTTCGGCTTCCCTACACCGGCTCCGGTCCCCTGACCCAGGCCCTGATCCTGGACAAGGCCCGCATGCAGCAGGTGCTGTCGGCCTGCAACGTGCCGGTGCTTTGCTCCCAGGTGTTTGAAACCGGCGACGAACCGCTGCAAAGCGGGCTGGCCTTTCCCCTGATCGTCAAGCCCGTGGCCCAGGGCTCGTCGGCCGGCATCACATCCGACAGCGTGGTGCGGGACGAGGCGGCTCTTTACCGACAGGTGGGCCGGGTGATGGCCACCTTTGGCGAGCCGGCCCTGGTTCAGCCTTTTTTAGACGGCCGGGAGTTTTCTATTCCCATGATGGGAAATCCTCCTGAGATATTCCCGATCATCGAACCGGATTTTTCCCGCCTGCCCGAAGGCTATGCCCGCATTGATTCTCTTGAGGTCAAGTGGATATTTGAGGAGCAGGCCGAGTCCCACCACCTGATCTGCCCGGCGCCTGTGGCACCGGGCTTACAAGAGCGGCTGGAGCAGACCGTGCGGGCCGCGTGGAAAGCCCTGGGCATTTGCGACTGGTGCCGTATCGACCTGCGGTGCGACATGGCGGGCACTCCCTATGTCATTGATGTCAACTCGCCGCCGGGCATGATTCCGCCGGAAGGCTCCATGACCTCCTATTTTCCCATGTCGGCCCGGGCCGCGGGCATCGACTACCAGGGCCTGCTCAAAAGGCTTATTGAGACTGCCATGGACCGGCTGAGCGCAAGATAAGGTTTCGTCTTTCCCGTTGACATTTCAATGGAATAAAAGATAGTGTGAGCAATCTGACAACTCATTTCCGGAGCCGGAATTGGACCAGAACCGTCAAAAACACCTCTACCTGCTGCTGCTCTGCCTGGGCATTGTGCCGTTTCTGATCAATGGCTGGGTCAACTCCCTGATTCACGCAAGCGCTGTTGCCTACTGGAGCTTTGAGCTGGTCTCCTGGGTGCTGATTCCGGTACTGGTGTTTTCCGTGGCCGGACGAAACGGGCTGAGCCTTTCCGACCTGGGGCTGGACGCGCGGATTTTCGGAAGAAAGAATTTGCTGCTGGTGGCCGTCATATGCCTGGTCTTCTGCCCGCTCAACCTGTGGGTGTACAAGTACACCTACAAGTTTTTCGAAGCCCTGCTGCCATCGGCCCCCTACTTTCAGTATGAGACCATTGTGCCCACCAAAGGCGTTATGAAGGTGGTGGTCTCCCTCTATTTCAGCCTGAGCGCGGGTATCGTGGAAGAGTTGTACTTTCGGGGGTTCATTCACCGGGTGTCGCGGTTTTTCGCGCGGCCGGCCGTGATCTACATGATTTTCTCACCGCTGGTCTTTGCCATGGTGCACTGGGAGGGAGGGCCTTCCAACCTTCTGGCCACCTATGTTTTCGGCCTGTTCAACGGCGCGGCCTTTCTGGTCATGCGGAACCTGTGGCCCCTGGTTTTCGGGCATATTTTTACGGACTACGTCTGGTTCAACTAGTTTCCACCCATAAATGGCCTTTTTCCGCAATCTCTCTCGTCAAATTGCGGGCTTCCTTGTGCGGCGCCTTGATCTTGAACTTTTTACAAAGCCATCCAAGCCCGGATATTTTTTTTTGGAAGGCTTCGGCCTCAGGAGATAACGATAAAGACCATTTTTAAAAATACATATTTCGCGTTTTTACCCCCGCACCGACGCCCGTTCTTGTAATGCCTCTTTTTTCAGGTCTTCGTCCGTGGCAAGGGATGCGGCCTGGGAAAAGGCGGCCTCCGCCTTTTTCATGTTGCCGGTCATTCTATAGGCCCGGCCCAGGTCCAGATGGAACACCGCTACAGCCGGTCCCTTTTCAACGGTGTTCTCAAGAATTTTGACCGCCCGGGGCGCCTGGCCCATGGCCATGTAGGTTTTGCCCAGCCAGTGGCCGGCAAACACGTAATCCGGCTGAAGCTCAAGGGCCTTTTGAAATTTTTCCACCGCTTTTGCATACTCTTTTTTATGGTAGTAGGCCTGTCCCAGCAGGAAGTTGGGAAAGTGGGGCGTGGCATAGATAAAGCTTTCAGAAATGGGGGTAAGGGTGATAATGGCCTTGTCCCACTCCTCCTTTTCCATGTACAGCACCCCCAGGTTGTTGATGGCCGTGGCAAAGTCCGGTTTGAGGGCAATGGCCTTTTTGTAAGACTCGATGGCCATGTCAAACTCTTTGCGATTGTGGTATAAAAGGCCGTAGTCATAATAGAGCAGGGGATCCTTGGGGTTTAAGGCCTTTGCCTTTTCAAATTCCTTAAAGGCCAGCGGGTATTTCTCCTCCACCAGAAAGGCCTCTCCCAGGCTTCGGGTTTTGTCGGCCTGCTCTTTTTTTGTTTTGGCCGAGGCGCAGCCGGAAACCACCATTATCAACAGCAACAGAAGACAGACAAGTCGTTTCATTGTTTTGTCCTTTTCAAGCCAAGCCGGTTTGCAATCTCATCAGCGGTTTTTCTGACAAATGTTGTCATCTCCGGCCCGCTCAGTGTCTCCCGGTCCGCCGGCGTGGCAATGCCGGGAACCTCAACCAGCTGCGGGGCATTGACAAGGGCCGGGTCCGGCGTCACCCCGTAATGGGCCGGAAAAGCGTTTTCAAAGTACATCTGTTGAAAATTGGAGAACTTGAGCATGTGGGCCGTGGAGTCCAGGACCGCCATGTCGTCGTCGGTTACCAGGCCCTGCTGCCGTGCCGTTACCAGGCCGGCCAGGCTTTCGCCGCCATGGGTGCAGACGATGTTGCCGTGCCGGTTGGCCGTCAGCTGCCAGTCCATGATCTGCTGCTCAGATACTTCCACCACGAACACCCGCCGTTGGCCGGCGGCCTGGTCATACCGGTCGGCCAGACGGATCACCCGCGGCATGGAGACCGGGTTGCCGATCATGGCGGCCTGTGCCACGCTGGGTTTGACCGTCACCGGGGCAAACCGGCGCCGGGCCGGGTCGGGCTCTCTGTAGTACTGGAACACCGGGCTGGCGTGGTCGGACTGGACCCCGATGATTTTGGGCAGGGCATTGATAATGCCGATTCGGAAAAATTTTAAGAAGCCGTTCATCACCGCCGTGATGTTGCCGGCATTGCCGATGGGCACCACAACGGTCAGATTCCGGGTGTCGTAGGAAAAATCCTGGGCGATTTCATAAGAGTAGGACTCCTGACCCAGAATGCGCCAGGCATTTTTGGAGTTGAGCAGGGCCACGTTGTAGTTTTCGGACAATTCTTCGACCACCTTCATGCAGTCGTCAAACACGCCGGCAATTTCAAACACGGCGGCCCCGTTGCCCAGGGGCTGGGAAAGCTGCTGGGGTGTGACCTTGCCGTGAGGAAGAAGAACGGCGGATGTGACCCGGGGCTTGAGATAGGCGGCATAGAGGGCCGCCGATGCCGACGTGTCCCCTGTGGAGGCGCACACAGCCAGCACGTTGGAGAGGATGCCGCTTTGCAAAAGAAAATTAATACGGGAAAAGGCGCTGGCCATGCCCCGGTCCTTGAAAGAGGCGCTGGGATTCTGGCCGTCGTTTTTGAAAAAGAGGCGGATTCCCACCTTCTGCTGAAGGAGCGGGCTGGCTTCAACCACCGGGGTACCGCCTTCACCCAGCCATACCACCGCTTCCAGGGGCAGGTCCGGGCCGATAAACTCGTGAAACCGGTAGACCCCTTTTAAAGCGGGGATGTTGAGGCTTTTTCGAAAATCGAAAATCTTTCGCCACAGGGGGCCGGGGATGGCCCTGTGCCGGTCAAAGTCCCGGTCCTCGATCAGCAGCACGCTGTTGCAGGAAGGGCAGGTGTATAGAAGGGTGTTGATGTCGTGGGTGGCGTCGCACCCAAGGCATTTATACACCATGTCGCCCCCGGGCCGGGGCACCAGGTGGGGCTGTACATCGCATGGAAAGTCGGAAGGGTTCATAATGACAGGACCGCCATGTTTCTCATGTAAGGCCGCAGGGTATCGGGAATCTCAACGGCGCCCTCTTTTGTCTGAAAATTTTCCAGTATGGCGGCCAGGGTCCTGCCCACGGCCAGCCCTGAACCGTTTAATGTATGAACAAACCCGGTGCCTTTCTGGCCGGGCCGCTTGAACCGGATGTTGGCCCGCCGGGCCTGGAAGTCCTCGAAGTTACTGCATGAGGAGATCTCCCTGTACCGGTTCTGGGCGGGAAACCACACCTCTATGTCATAGGTTTTGGCCGCGGAAAATCCCATATCACCGGAACAGAGGGTGATCACCCGGTAGGCCAGGCCCAATCGCTGTAAAATAGTTTCCGCATCGGCCAGCAGTTTTTCCAGCTCGTCGTAGGAGTGTTCCGGATGGGCAAATTTGACCAGTTCCACCTTGTTGAACTGGTGCTGGCGGATCAGCCCCTTGGTGTCCTTGCCGTAGGAACCGGCTTCGGATCGGAAACAGGGAGTATAGGCCGTGTATTTGATGGGCAGGTCTGCCTCGTTGAGAATTTCGTCGGCAAAGATGTTGGTCACCGGCACTTCGGCTGTGGGAATCAGGTAAAACCCCCACCGTTCCAGCTTGAACAGGTCCTCTTCAAACTTGGGCAGCTGGCCCGTGCCGGTCATGGTTTTGGCATTTACCATCAGGGGCGGCAGGCACTCGGTGTAGCCGTGCTCCGTGGTGTGAATGTCCAGCATGAAGTTGATCAGGGCCCGCTCCATCAGAGCGCCGGCCCCCTTGTACAGGGGAAACCGGGCGCCGGCGATCTTGGCGGCCCTTGCAAAATCGAAAATGCCCAGGGCCTCACCGATCTCTTCGTGGGGCCGGGGGGCAAAATCAAATGCCGGAGGGGTGCCCACCTCCCTTTCCGTCACGTTGGCGCTTTCGTCCGGACCGATGGGAACCGACGCGTGGGGGATATTGGGAATGCGCATCAGCAGGGCATCGCTTTTTTCCTGGTTTTCGGCGAGCAGGACCTCCAATTCCTTTATTTTTGCGGACACTTCGCGCATGGCGGCAATAGGTTCATCCGCGGTCTGCCCCGCCTTTTTCATTTGCGCGATGGTGTCGGAGGCCACGTTGCGTTTGTGCCGTAACGCTTCGATCTCGGCCAGAATATCCTTGCGGGCCGTGTCATATCCAAGAAACGCGTCAATCATGACCGGGTCTTCATTGCGATGCGCAAGGGCCTGCCTGGCCCTGTCGGCCTGTTCTCTTACAAATCGGCTGTCAAGCATGGGCGTTCAATCTGTTTATGAGTCATTCAAGCGAGTTTTGTCGAAACCGGCCCTGGTGGGCCGTCCGGCAAGGGTTTTCAAGTATTCTGTTGGTATCATGGCTGAATGTTTTAGTCAATGATTATTAATGGTTGACATAATACCAGAATCATGATAGATAACCTCTCAATCATTGTATAGAAAAATGAATAAAAGCATATAGAGGTAGGTCATGGATGATGTCAAGGAAATAAAACAGGGGCTCAGCGCCGGTGTGGTAAAAAAAATCGGTGCGTTCACAAAAGATGAGCTCTCTCAGAAAAGCCGGCAGATATTGACCCGGCTGTTTGGTTTTGCCAACTTCATGGAAGCACGGGTGGTGTTTATTTACCTTAACAAACCCGGCGAGGTGGACACCCGCAGCATCATAAAGCACTGTTTTTCGTGCAACAAGGTCGCCGTGGTGCCTTATGACGACACCAACCGAAAGGATCTTCGGCTGCTCAAGCTCAATGATCCTTCCGCTGATTTTATCACCGGCCCCAGGGGTGAAACCGTGGCCGATCCCAACCGTTGCAGAGTGGTGCCCATCGACAGCGTGGAAATCGCCATCATACCCGGCCTGGTGTTTGATGAAAAAGGGGCCCGCATCGGCCTGGGCACCGGTTATTACGACAAACTGATTCCCAAGCTGCCCGCCACCACCCGCAAGGTCTCCCTGGCCTTTGAAGACCAGATCATCGCCCAGGTGCCCAAGGGGTCCATTGACCGGCATGTTGATATCATCATCACAGAGGACCGTGTGATTTACAAGATATAGCGGCCTTCTTCCTTTTCTGTCTATCGGTGACGCCGGTCAGCGTTCCTCCCCGCAAGTGAGTCTGAATGTCGGTATCGGCACTACTGAAACCGGCAGGCTTTTTTTTGTCATGCGGCCATGGCGGCTTTTCCGAATTTTTCCAGGTTTTCCGTGCTGCCCACCACGATAACAGTATCGTTGGCGTGAATTTTCGCGTCAAAGGAGGGGTTGAAAATCATGGAAGCATCTGATTTTTTAATGGCAATGACAATCAGGTCAAACTCCTGCCGAATACCTGACTCGCTCAGGGCCAGGCCGCAGAACCGGGAGCCGGGCCGAATCGGAATCTCTTCCATCTGAATATGCTTGTTCTTCCTTGCCAGTGCCAGCTCCAGGAAATTGGTTACCGTTGGCCGCAGCACCCGCATGGCCATGTTGTGTGCCCCGATGTCGTAGGGGGATTCCACCTTATCGGCGCCGGCGGCCCTTAGCTTGGATTTTGACCCTTCATGGCTGGCCCGGGCCATAATAAAAAGGTCGGGGTTCAGCTGGCGGGCCGTGAGTACGAGAAACACGTTGTCCGTGTCCGTGGCCAGGGCCGCGATCAGCACCTTCGCATGTTTAATGCCGGCCTGTATCAGGGTCTCTTCCTCTATGGCGCTGGCACAGATGTAAAGCACGTTATCGGCCTCCATGGCCGGCACCAGGTCGGGATTCCCGTCGATGGCCACCATGTCAATCGGCTTCTCCCGAAGGTGAGCGGCCAGTACGCGGCCGATGCGGCCGTACCCGCAGACAATATAGTGGTTTCTCAGCCGTCTGATTTTTGAATCCAATTTCCGCCTCCCGAGAATTGCGCGAATCTTTCCATCCACCATGAACTGGACCACGGACCCCGCCACATAGAGGCATAGACCGTAACCCAGGAAAATCACCACCATGGTGAAGACCCGGCCGGCCCGGCTCATGCCATGAACCTCCCCGTATCCCACGGTGGTGACCGTGATCATGGTCATGTAAAAGGCATCAAGCAGATCCCATCCTTCTATGATGGCATAGCCGAAAGTGCCGGCGATCAGCACCACGATAAACAGCAGAATCAGTGAAAAAAGGTTTTTTGTATTGCCCAATGCCCTGTCCGTTACCCCTCATGGCTCATGGCCCGGTTGCCATGGATAGTTTTGAAATGCCGGGAACCGTGGAATAGTGTTGCCGTAACGGTTCAGGCCCCGGCACGCCCCTTTTGATGGCCCACAACCGGTTCTGTTGTGATATCTATCATATTCCGGCTGTGGGGCTCGCGCAACCGCTTTTTTGTCTTGACGGCTTCAGGGGGCCTTGCTATTAAACCGCATGGTTATGGAAAACGAAGAAATAAGATATGTGCGCCGGCGCAAACAGATGGTGGAAAACCAGATCGCGCGGCGCGGCATCAACGACCCTTTTGTGCTGGGCGCCATGGGCACGGTGCCCAGGCACCTGTTTGTCAGCGAGGCCCTGATGGACCAGGCCTACGGCGATTTTCCCCTTCCCATCGGTGAGCAGCAGACCATCTCCCAGCCCTATATCGTGGCGGAAATGACCCAGGCACTGGAACCCACCGGTAACGATCGGGTTCTGGAGATCGGCACGGGATCGGGATATCAGGCGGCCATACTCTCCCGCATCGTGTCCCGCGTTTATACCGTTGAGCGGATACACTCCCTTTACATTCGGGCAAGGGCCCTGTTTGACAGGCTGGGTTACTACAACATCGCCACCCGGTACTCCGACGGCACCACCGGGTGGAAGGCGGAAAGCCCTTTTGACCGGATTATCATCACCGCCGGTGCCCCGGACATTCCTTCGGTGCTGGTGGATCAACTGGCTGTGGGCGGGCGGCTGGTAGCGCCGGTGGGAACCGAGTCCGTGCAGAGCCTGATCAAGCTGGTCAAGGAAAAAACCGGGGTTCGGTCCACCGATCTGGGCGGGTGCCGGTTTGTCAAGCTAATCGGCGAACATGGGTGGAAAGAAAATTAGTCCTCGGCCTTTTTGTGGTTGACGACGTATCCGATCTTTTCTTCCAGCTTTTTTTCCACGATCGCCGGCACCATGCCGCTGATGTCGCCGCCAAAGGTGGCCGCCTCCTTGATAATGGAAGAGCTGGTATAAATCCACCGCATGCCGGTCATCAAAAACACCGTCTGAATATCCCGGTTGAGCCGCCGGTTCATCAGGGCCATCTGAAATTCGTACTCAAAGTCGGATACGGCCCGCATGCCCCGGAGAATGGCCTTCGCGTTTTTCCGCTCGGCATAGTCGATGAGCAGGCCGGCAAAAGAGTCCACCTCCACACCGTCAATATCCTTCAGACTTTCGGTCAGCATGTCCAGCCGTTCATCAAGGGAGAAGAGTGCTTTTTTCCCGGGATTGAGAAGAATCGACACGATGATTTTGTCAAACAGGTGACGTCCCCGCTGAATGATGTCGATGTGACCGTTGGTGACCGGATCAAAGGAACCCGGGTAGATGGCGATTTTCATCGGGCCTCTCCTTGTGCAAACCGGTTGTCCGCGTCAACCGGCGTCATGGGTGTGGTGAAAGGGCGGTGTGTCGCTGTTCATGGGAGTTTCTACCATATATTGGAAAAAAGAGACAACCGTTTTTCCGTATTTGCGCTGGTCTGTCAGGCTAAAATCGCGTCCGTCACAGGCGGCTGCCTCGGCTGTTGTTTTTCGTGAGTGCTCGGCCACCACCCATGCTCCGGGCAACAGCGTTTGGCTGACGCGAAGGTTTTCAAGGACCTGACCGATGGCGCCGGATTTATAGGGAGGGTCCATGAACACCAGGTCAAAGGTCATGCCCAGGGATGGCAGGCAGGCAAGGTTTTGTGCGGCATCGTGGCGAATGGCTCTGGCCGAGGACTGAAGTTCGCACGCGTGGATGTTTTTTTGAATCACCGCCAGAGCAGCGGGGGTGTTGTCGATCAGCACGGCCCGGGCGGCCCCCCGGCTCAGGGCCTCGATGGCCAGCGCCCCGGTGCCGGCAAACAGGTCCAGCACCGTGGCACCCGGAGTTTCATGCATGAAAATATTGAACAGGGCTTCCCGCACCCGGCCTGACGTGGGCCGGATCGCCATGCCCGTTGGTGAAAAAAGCCGCCTGCCCTTTAATGTGCCGCCGATAACAGTAAGCGCCATGGCTGTTACAACTTCATCTTTTTGATTTTTTTGCGCAGGTACCCCTTGTCCACGCCAATGGCCAGGGCGGTCCTGGTGATGTCCGCGTCGTTCTGCTGCAGGATAAACCGGATATAGGCCTCTTCAAAACGGGTGCGGGCCTGCTTCAGATCAATGGGGGAGAACAGTTCGGCCACGGGAAGGGCCGGCGGCGTTTTTTCCGGGTTGTAAGGCCGGGGCAGGTCGCCGGCTTCGATGGTCTTCTTGTGAAGCATGATGGTCAGCCGCTCCAGCAGGTTTTTAAGCTCCCGTACATTGCCGGGCCACGCGTAATCGCACAGCAGGTTCAGGGCATCTTCAGAAAGTTGTTTGGGCTCCGTGTTGTTCTGCCGGGCATGTTGTTCCAGGAAGATGGCCGCAAGAACGGGAATGTCTTCCTTGCGGTCCCGCAGGGGCGGCACTTCGATGGGAATCACGTTGAGCAGAAAAAAAAGGTCCTGCCGGAAGCGGCCCTCCCTGATTTCCAGTTCCAGGTCCTTATGCGTTGCCGCAATCACTCGCACATTCACCGATACCGTTCGGGAACTGCCCAGGCGCTGGAATTTCTGTTCCTGCAGCACCCGCACCAGTTTTGCCTGGGTGGCCGGCGCCATGTTGGATATCTCGTCTAAAAACAGGGTGCCCTTGTTGGCCAGTTCGATTTTGCCGACCGACTTTGTGGTTGCGGCCTCAAACGCGCCCTTTTCATGGCCGAACAGCTCGCTTTCCAGGTACGTCTCCGGAATGGCCGCGCAGTTGATGTCCACAAAGGGGTGTTCTCCCCGGGGGCTCAGGGTGTGAATGGTGCGGGCCACCATCTCCTTTCCGGTGCCGTTTTCCCCGGAGATCAGAATCCATGCATCCGTAGGCGCGGCCGAAGCGATCTGCTGTTTCAATGCAACCACCGCCGGGCTGGCGCCGTCGATGGAACTTTTTTTCAGCGTCTTTTTCTTGAGGTACCGGTTTTCCTCCTCCAGCCGGCGAAAGTTCAAAGCGTTGTGAATGGCCACGATGACCTTGTCAATGGACAGGGGTTTTTCAATAAAATCAAAGGCCCCGATCTTGGTGGCATTGACCGCGGTCTCAATGGTGCCGTGGCCGGTAATGATGACCACCGGAATATGGGGGCTGGCGGCCTTGATCTCCTTTAAGGTCTCAATACCGTCGATGCCGGGCATCCAGATGTCCAGCAGCACAATGTCCGGGGATGCGGTTTCGATAAGCTTTAGTGCCTCATACCCGTTTGACGCGGTGAGAATCTCAAAGCCTTCATCCGACAGCAGTCCGCCCAGGGACTGAAGGATGGAAGGCTCGTCATCTACAATTAAAACCGATGGAAACATCCGCTTTTCTCCATTTGGCCGGCCGGCTGTCTCATGCCGGCAGCTCGATGATAAACCGAGCGCCTCTGGGCTTATTGTCATGGGCGCTGATGGTGCCGTTGTGGTCCGCGATAATGGAGCTGACAATGGCAAGGCCCAGCCCCATTCCCGATTTTTTGGTTGAAAAATAGGGTTCAAAAAGGTTGTTTTTCGCCGCCTCGGAAAGCCCTCTGCCGGTATCGGCAAAGGTCAGCACCACCTTCATGGCCGCGGGATCGTGGCGCACCGTGATCGTGATCCGCCCGGCCCCCTCCATGGCGGTGATCGCGTTTTCAATCAGGTTGATCAGGGCCTGTTTGATCTGCTGCCGGTCCAGGTTCAGCCGGGGCAGGTCCGGGGGCGCGTCAATGGTGAATGTGACGGGGCTGTCTTCCTCGGTATAGAGGTCGGCGGTTTCCCGAATGGTCTGCACCAGGTCGCAGGGCCCCAGCTTGGCCGATGGAAACTTGGCAAAGGCGGCAAACTCGTTGACCAGGTTGCGAATGATATCCACGTAATCAAGAATGGTGCGAATACATTCTTCAAAGATCGGGTCATCGGCGTCGGGCCCGAACTTTCTTTTCAGGCGCTGGGCCGAAAGGGAGATGGGGGTCAGCGGGTTTTTTACCTCATGGGCGATGCGACGGGCCACCTCCCGCCAGGCCGCCATGCGCTGTGCCTTTTCCAGTTCGGTGAGGTCGTCGATTACCATCACGATGCCCATGTACTGGCCGGTCTTGTCGTGCCGCAGGGCGTTTAAGTAGATAATAAAGCTGCGGGGCGTACCGCTGATGGTGAGTCGCAGCGGCAGTTCCACCATGTCCTGGCCGCCGTCCCGAATGGTGGCGATTCGCTCATCGGCAAGTTTCAGGTACCGGTCCTTCAATACGTTGGCATAGTAACGGTTGAGCACGTTTTCGTGGGAAAGGGACAGCATTTTCCGGGCCGACTTGTTGATCGTTGTAATGGTGCCGTGGGCATCAATGGAGATGACGCCGGTGGAGATGTTGTTGAGAACGATCTCCATATAGAGGCGGCTCTCTTCCAGCGCGTCCTTCTGCCGTTCCAGCGCCTGGGTGGCCGCTTCGATCTGCTGCCGCCCGGCCCGCAGGTCCCCGGTCATTTTGTTAAACGAGCTGACCAGCATGCCGATTTCATCATCGGCCAGGCGTTCGATGGTATAGGCCAGGTCTCCGGCGGAGACCCGCTCCAGGCCCTTGGCCAGCTCCATGATGGGATTGGTGAGGGACTTGGCGATGTAAAAGCCGAACCACACGGCACAGAAGACCACCAGCAGCGCCACGATGGAGAGAACGATGTAATAGGTGCTCTGAATGGGCTCCTTGAGAAGCTTGATCTGCTGGTACTCTTCAATGCCCCTGGAAATGGCGGTCAGGCTGTCGGACAGGTCCGGGGGCAGCAGGATGGAGATCACCAGAAAGGCTTCGGCCTTTTCCCTCGGCTGGCCAAAGGGTATCGAGCAGATGGAGCTGACCAGCTCACCGGCGGGCAGATCCCGGCTGATGGAAAAAACCGTGTCTGTTTCCATGCCGGTTTTTTGCAGATCGTTTATTGATAAGGTTCCGAAAGGGGCCGTCTCAATTTCCGGAGAGACGGCATAGGTGATCCGTTCCCCGTCGGGATTGTAGACCTCCACCGTGTTCAGGTGAAACTCCCGCTGAACGATCTGGATATACCGGGAGAGATCGTCGGTGCGATAGGGCCGCAGCAGATTGTTGGTGGTGATCTGGTAGGCGGCCCGTTTCAGAAAAAATCGGTTGCTGTCCTCAATGTGGGCATACATGTTCTTGCCCACGGCCAGGGAGTTCTCCAGGGCATGGTCCACGGGCACGTTGAACCAGAACTTGATACTGGTGGTGATAAAGCTCATGGAAAAAAAGAACAGCACAATGGCGGGGACCAGGGTCAGGGAGATGAACGCCACCACCAGCCGGGTCCGCAGCCGGGCGCCCATGACATTCTGCTTGCGGTCGTAGAAAAGTTTGACCAGGTTCCTGAAAACAAGAAAAATCAGCAGGATCAGCAGCAGCAGGTTGATGTTGATGAAGACGAACATCAACACCGTGTTGGAAATCGGAATGTCGGCGCCGAACTGGATGATGCGGCTTTCCAGGTAGGTAAGCACGGCCACTGTCACCAGCAGCACAACAGCCAGAATGCCTTCCCGCTTTCTGCGCCGGCGTTCTTCCTCATCCAGTCCGGACATGAAGGTCCGGAACGCTTTGAAAAATTTTTTAATCATATCGGCGGATGTCGCATGGATGAACAGGGGTTTAACCCGGATATTTCATGAGGTATTCAGGCTAATAAGTAAAGTCGACATGATGCCAGTCGGTTTCCACGTCCCAGAAGGAGACAAAGAAGAGCACGTAATGCAGGTAAAGCGGCAGGGTGAGCTTGTCCAGTTCTGCCTTGGCGCTGACCCGGTAAACCGTGTCCCGTTCAAGATCGTTCAGGCTGCAAAGGGGCAGCCCCTCGATCCGGACCATGGCGTTCCGGGCCTGATCCAGCGATTTGGTGACCAGGGTTTTTTCCCCTTCCCAGGAACGCTTTACGGTAAACTCCTCTTTCAGGTTGTCGTATTTGATCGTGTGGGTAACACGGAATTCGGTCACGTCCTTGTCGAACCACATGCGCCGGACCCTGGCGGCCCGGATCAGGAAAGTGAAAGTGACCGGCACACCGCTTTTGATGGCGGCCTCCATTTTTTCGTTGAATGCGCCGGCCACGGTAGTTTGAAAAACAAGGACGTCTCCCGAGGGCGTGACGGACATTTCGGACAGGCGGGCGCCATCTGCCGGAGCGGGCGTATGGCAGATCATCACAAAAAGCATGCACGAAAGCATCAGGCCGGAAAATCGAAACATGGAATGCATATCATTTACCAGGATTAGGGTTTACCGAACGGCTCATGAAGTATTCGGACTTGCCTAGTTTCCATCCATAAATGGCCTTTTTCCGCAATCTCTGCGTCAAACCGCGGGCTTCCTTGTGCGGCGTACAACAGTACGCCTCCGCGTCAGCCCTTGTTTTCCTTGATCTTGTGAAAAAATTCTCATTTCTGGATTGGAAACCTTTTTCGTGTCCTCATAACCGATGGATGGACACTGGCCTATCCTATAATGAAGGTTTTCTAAAAGGCAAGGGCTTTTGCCGCGGGTTGCGGAAGTTCCGGAAAGCCGGTTTCCCAGCACTCCTTGTTCGCGAACAGGGCCTCCAGGAGCCGGTGATTAAACAGGTGCCCCGATTTACAGGCAACGATGCGGCCCAGCAGGGGCATGCCCAGTAGAGAAAAATCGCCGATGCAGTCCAGGATCTTGTGCCGGACAAACTCATCATCAAAGCGCAGCCCCCCCTCGTTCAGGATACTCGAACCATCCAGCACTACGGTATTGTCCAGAGAGCCCCCCCTGGCCAGGCCATGCTGCTTCAGGTATTCGTATTCATGATAAAACCCGAAGGTGCGGGCTTTGCTGATGTCGTTCATAAAGGTTTCGGTGTTCACCTCAACGGTGCGGGACTGGGTGCCGATCAGGGGGTGGTCATATTCGATAGTGGCCGAGATGGTATAGCCGGATGCCGGATATATGCTCACGGACCGGTCGTCTTCCTCTATTTCCAGGGGCTTTTTGATGATAAAAAAACAGCGCCGGGCCTCCTGTTCCACGCATCCCACCCGGGACACGGCATCTGCAAAGGGGAAGGCGCTGCCGTCCATGATGGGCAGTTCATAAGCGTCCACCTCCACCAGGGCGTTGTCCACGGCCATGCCCGAAAAGCAGGCCATCAGGTGCTCCACGGTGGATACGATGGCGCCGTTGCTGCCCAGCACGGTGGCCAGGCTGGTATCCGTGACCATTCTGAAGAGCGCGGGAATACGGGGAGCATCTCGAAGATCGGTGCGAACAAACTTGATGCCGTGGTTGGGGGGCGCCGGTTTTACCACCAGCGTAACCGGCTTGCCCGAATGGACCCCCACCCCGGTACAGGTAACCGGGCTGGCCACGGTCCGCTGAAAAAGATACATTATATATAAACCTTTACATTTTAAGTGAAAAATATTTTATACAGCTTCTGCCACGATACCCAAACATACCCGGTTTGTCAATCTATTCCCAGGGAGGTAACCGGGTTTTGTTGAGACAAACGATTGTGAAAAAATATTGCTCATGCACGATCTCTCTGGTATTTAAACAAGAACGCCGATCAATAGAGTGCTTATTGTTTTTATTACTTGGGGTTGTTTCCCATGCCACAGGATCTCGACGCGGTAGAGACTGCACAGACATGTTAACAAGGGTTTTTTCCAGCGCCGTTACCGGCATTGACGCGGGCATTGTGGAGGTGGAGGTCAATATTGCCAGGGGACTTCCTTACTTTACCACCGTGGGGCTTGCCGAGGTGTCGGTGAAGGAGAGCCGGGACCGGGTCAAGGCGGCCATGGTCAATTCCGGGTTTTCGTTTCCCTACGATCACATCACGGTGAACCTGGCGCCGGCGGGCATTAAGAAAACCGGAACCGGTTTTGACCTTCCCATTGCCCTGGGAATCCTTGGGGCCGGCGGCATCGTTCCGGAAGCGATTTTTGCCGATTACCTGATTACCGGAGAGCTCTCTCTGGGCGGTGCGGTAAAGCCGGTGCCCGGGGTGCTGCCCATGGCCATGGCCGCCAGGGACGCGGGATATAAAGGCGTCATCGTGCCCGGGGAAAACAGCCGGGAAGCCGCCGTTGTTTCCGGCATATCGGTCTACCCGGTGGCGCACCTGTCCCAGGCCGCCAATTTTCTGTGCGGCACCTCGGTTATTTCACCGATACAGGTGGACATGGCGAAAATTTTCACCTCCGCCGGGCACTCCAGCGATGATTTTTCCGAGGTGGCGGGCCAGGAGCAGGCCAAGCGGGCACTGGAGATTGCAGCGGCCGGGGGCCACAACCTGATCATGACCGGCCCTCCGGGGTCGGGAAAAACCATGCTGGCCCGGCGCCTTCCCACCATTCTGCCGGACATGACTTTAGAAGAGTCTCTGGAGACCACCAAGATATTCTCCGTGGCCGGCCGGCTGGAAAAAGACCAGGCCCTGGTGACGGCCCGGCCTTTTCGCGCCCCTCATCACACCATTTCCGATGCCGGTCTTATCGGCGGCGGTTCCCATCCCAAACCCGGCGAGGTGAGCCTGGCCCACAACGGGGTCCTGTTTTTAGATGAACTGCCGGAGTTTAAAAAGTCGGTGCTGGAGATGCTGCGCCAGCCCCTGGAAGACAAGCAGGTCACCATCTCCCGGGCCGCGGCCGCCATCACTTACCCGTCGGCCTTCATGCTGCTGGCCGCCATGAATCCCTGCCCCTGCGGTCACCTGGGCGATCCCCGGCACGAGTGCCGTTGCTCGGCCACCCAGGTGCAGCGGTACCGGTCCCGCATATCCGGCCCCCTGCTGGACCGCATCGACATTCACGTGGAGGTGCCGGCCGTGGCCTTTCGTGATTTTGCCGGAACCGGCACCGCTGAATCCTCAGCGGTGATCCAGCAACGGGTGACAACGGCCCGCCGGGTACAGCGGCAGCGGTTTGCAAAAACCCGGATTTACTGCAACGCTCAGATGACCAACCGCCATATTCGAAAGTACTGCGTTCCCGGGCCGGGCGCCGCCCGCCTGCTGGAGACCGCCATCGACCGGCTGGGATTCTCGGCCCGGGCCTATAGCCGTATCTTGAAGGTGGCGCGCACCATTGCCGATCTTGAGGGGAGCGGAAACATTTCCGAGGCACATGTGGCCGAGGCCATTCAAAGCCGGCACCTGGACCGGACGGCTGCGGCGTGACCGGCGTTTTCCGGAATGCCATGAAAAAATCAGTCATTTTTCATCAAACCCGTCCATTTTCTGTTTGACAAAAAGCAGTGATTCCGGTACTCATGTAAGGTCTGAATGAGATGTGGTCCCATCGTCTAGCGGTTAGGACGTCGGCCTCTCACGCCGGTAACGGGGGTTCGATTCCCCCTGGGATCACCACTACTTACGCTGCTTTTGGCTTGCCGCTGAGTGAAAAACTGAGTGAATTTTTTTCATGTTTTTTGAGTTCCTTGATCTCCAGCAAACTCATCACCTCTCTGGTGTTCGTGTAATTTCCAGCCACATATATTTCAGTCGTGGTTTGTTTCTGGTGCCGAAGCACCTGTTGCACTTTCTTTAACGGCACATTCTGAAGGTCGTTCAGATACTTTGCTACGGTATGCCGCAGATCATGATAATTGAAGGTAAGCACCTCCGCTGTTTTACATAAGCCTTTAATAAATCTTTGTCTGGAAACATAGGGCTTGCCGTAATGTTCGCTTCGCTCATCCAGATTGCAGAACACGTAAGGGCTGTCTGGGAACCTGTTGTCCCACTGCCATGATAACTGCTGGTAGAGGTCATCGTTCATCCACAGCTTTTCATAGCTCATAGCCCGGTCTCTGCTTTTTCGTGTGCCAAGGCGCACCCATCTTTCTTCAAAGTTTATATCTTCAGCCCATTTCCAGCGGAATATCTCGCTTTTTCTCGCCCCTGTGTGCCAATATGCTTCAATCATTACTCTGTCCTGCCCTTCAGCGGCTTCAATGATTTTTAATATGTCCTGAATAGGTATAATTCGTCGAGTTTTAGTGGTATGGCTTTTCTTTCTAACGACAGCAACAGGGTCATACAAAATATTATAGTAGTCACGAAGCCAGGAATAGAATGCCTTTAGATTCTTTCTGTCCTTATTCGCTGCATTATTGCTCTGTTGTATGGCCCGGTCATTAATAAAGTCTAAAATGGTGTACGGTTGAATTTCGGTAACATCAATATCACCCACAGCATTGTAAAAGCGGGTTAGACAGAATTCCTTCTCGTCAAAGGTTTTTTGAGAATAATTCAGTTTGCAGTCAGCCAAATATTTTTGGGCCAGATACCACAGGGACAGGTTATCTGGGGAAGAATATCTCTGGCGGTTCTTCGCTATTTCTTTCTCTTTTTTTATCCACTGCCTGGCTTCGTCCTTGTACTTGAAGAACCCTTTTGCCAGAATCCTTTTTCCCCGATGCATGAACTCGGCCCGGTACCCCCATTTTGTTTTCCAGATGCTCATACAGTGCCCTCCTGGTTGTCCGCCATGAGCCCCCAACTTTTGTGGCAGGTAACTCATTTTTGCGCATCAGAGCCCTTACCGTCTCTTCTCTGAGAGAAAGCTCCTGTGCGACTTGCTCAACTGTTAATATAGCATTTTCCATGGCATTATATCAATAACTATTTGAAATTAGATGTAAATTTAATATTTTTCTTTGTAAAGTCCTATTGCACAAGCATCTTATTGCTTGCCTTTGTCCTTCTTTAGAAAAAAACAAAATTATTACAGACCATTAAACATATGCCACGCTGACCAGCAAGGCGGTTATGATGAACATACCGGGCAAGATCCGATATGGATTTCATCCATCCCGAACTCCGGCCCTGGCAAATCCCAGGTGCCAAGCTGTTGTAGCTGGATATAGCCGCTACGATATAAGATGCTTTCGGCAAGTGGGCCAATAAACACTTAGCCGACGATGAGTGATGTTGCCGCGATAGTTTTCATGGCCATCCAGCGCCATTCTCGAGGCACCATAACTTATGCTTTAGGGCTTTGAACACACATGACCGGCTCAAAAATTATCATCTCATCATTAGAATTATCCCGAATTACTCGTCTATTTTTTTTCGGATAAACTTCAGCCTCTTTATTAATTTTTCCAATGCGTTGGGGTTAACACCGTCAAAAAATTCCCTGTCTTTAATTGCTTTTGACCACTTGGCAAGAGCGTTAACCTTAACGCTATATGTTTTCACCAACTCGTCCTTATCCATCGCTTCAGCTTTCTCTTTAATGGACGTCCTACCCGACGGCTTTTTCCCCGGTGATGGTTTTTTTGCAGACGTTTTCTTATGGGGTGGCTTGCCAGGAGCCTTTTTTTTCTTTGATGTTTTTTCCGCAGACGGTTTCTTCGGTGGCGATTTTTTAGCTTTCTTCGTGAGCTTCTCCTTTTTAGCATCGAGATATTTATTAACTTCAAATCGGAATTGATTCAGCTCAGCCATGTCTTCCTCGTCTTCCGGAATATCAATATCTTCCCGATCCAGAATTATCGCCACATGCTTGTTTTTTTCGTTACACATCAACTCCAGAAGAATAGAAAATCCCAGATGCCGAAAGGCAGGATAATCCTCAATATTGGCATACCGAGCAATTTGCTCGGCTCTTTGAAGTGTCCGGGGGTGAATTCCCGGGAGATGTTCCTCGGCATAGGCTTTAAAGTTTTTATGTCCCTCTTTTAGTCTAAGTAGATGCAAGCCCTGATTAAATCGCTGCTCGACCAAATCCCCTTCAAGCGAAATAATTACTTTTTCGATTTCTAGAATTTGATTTATATGATTTTCCTCTGTTCTGTGTGTCATGATTTTTTCTCCTTAAAAATGATTATTGATAAATTGTTCCTAAGCTCTGTGACTTGATAGAGAGGCACTTACAGATCCCTGATGTTTGTTTGTTTTTCAATTTCATTAGAAACCTCCTTTCACAAACTGGATAATTCTTTTTTGCTGCGAATTTTTGACCTTCCAGATTCATAAACGTTTTTTTGCGACACAGTTGTCGTGGAAGGAAAAAATTTTTTGGGGGATAGTCGGTTTGAAAGTTATTGTCGTGTTTGGTCGATGGAGGGGTGTCCCCCACCAATTACGATGCAACTGATTCGGCACTCGAAGTAGCGTAAAAGCTGTTTTCGAATTTTTGACCTTCCAGATTCATAAACGTTTTTTTGCGACATTAAGTGTCGTTGCGGAAAAATTTTTTTTTGGGGGGAGATAAACGGTATAAAAATCTATTGTCTTTGACAGTGGGGGGGCGCTCCCCATTATCTATGGCAAGACCGCTCCAGCAGTCGAAATTTGCAGAAAAACTGTTATCGAATTCTGGCTTCCAGATTCATAAACGTTTTTTTTTGCAGAAAAAATATTCTGGAGTAATTTTTTTGGATAATCGACCTGAAGATTGATTGTTTATTCTTGGCAGTCGGAGGGGTGCCACCCACCACCTAAGATAAAACAGCTTCAGCAGTTGAAATGCCGTAGTAAAATAGCATGGAAATGCTACCCAAAAAAAATCTGGACATCATCAGAACTGTTAACGAGTTCTTGACATCCAGATTCATAAACGTTTTTTGCGACTTAAGTGTCGTTGCGGAAAAATAATAAAGTGGAAAAGATTCAGGAGCGGCTCTAACATTTATTGATTTGGTGATAATCGACAAAATAGATCAAAAATTTTACCTCAACTTATTGTCAATTTTTTCCCGAAGCCCCCGAAAGTTAATCAACAGTACAGTCGCGTTCTCGTTGTCTTCCAGGATATTCAGTTCATTAAAATTAACCTTGCCGTTATAATCTTCTCCATTGATATTCTCATCCACATCAATAGTCATCATGCCTACCTCGCCAGAACTGCTGGCATCTATATCCGTTTTACCCTTGAGATAAAAAGCAACGTACTCTGCTCGAAGCCAGCGATCCTGCATACCGCTGCTACCTAAGCGGCGAGCTATTTTTTGGGTTTGACTTGATGCCTGCTTCCTTGGAAACCCCTTGGCTACTAATTCTTGGAAAAGACCGATGGCGTAAAGGTCATAGAGGGAAAATAAATTTTTTGTCCCTCGCCCGTCTGCCGCACCGAGGTTGGGCTTGATATACCCCTTCTTCAGCCAGTCTTTACATTTATCAATATTAATACCCAAGACCTTCCACAAGTCTGTTGTAGTGTAAGCCGTTCGTGTCATGAACCCCCCTTTTTTTTGCCTGCTACCTAATTGGTAAGGATACCACAGAAGGTATGTTGTTTTAATAAAATATTATCAAAAATAATATCAGTGGAGTTGGTCACATATTTGACAGGCTGTTAGATGCAACTCAATAGAAATGTTTTGAGTTTGGACGGTATTTCCAATAGCACAAAGGCCCTGCATCCTTTGCATCTTCTTTACAATTAAATTATGTTGTATTAAATTGAGCGTTAAGGGGAAGGAAAAATCGGAACAAAATGCAGAATATGTACAATATGCCCATGCCGGGCATTCGTGATTGTGTGTCCCAAATCTTTTAACCCAAGTCACCACATTTTCAACTGCATCCATATCGGCCGATGGTCAGACAGGATAAAGGTGGCATCATCGGAGAAATTCAGTTGAAAGTTGTTGCGTTTGAGCAGGCGGGGTCGAAAAAATAAGGGTCATAAGGCTGTTGATAATTTTTTCTCTTTAATTGGGATAATGTTTAAATACACAACAAAATGCAGCAGCAGCCTCAAGCCAATTTTTTATAACGAATTATGATAAAAGAATAATTTATTGTTGACAGCGGGTGACCATATCTCAATAATGGGCTGAGACTGGGGGAAATACAGCAGCCAATTAATATTATACTTTGAATTGGAAATATCCAATTGAAAGACCAAAATCAAAAAATTGAATCCATAATTTCAACTTTGCATCGGATATCGGCCGAAGAAGAATCTGTTCGGAAATATATTAATACCACGAGATATCAAACCGATTTATTGCAGAATCTGGATATTTGGAATCAAATATGCAGCTCTTTGGACACCACCGGAGACACTACTCTTTCAATAGAGGAATATTTGGTGTCGGACTACCCTGAAAACGATGGCTTGAAATATATTTACACATATGGGCTATTACAATCCCTTTTTATCCAGCAAGAGGCTGTAAAACATCTTTCAGAGGCATTTGAAGTTGATTTTAAAATCAATGACCAACTCAAAAAGGTTCGCGCGATAAGAAATGCTTCAATAGGCCATCCAACAAAAAATAGAGTTCGTGGAACAGTTTTTTACAATTATATCTCAAGAATTACATTGTCAAAATTTGGTTTCACTCTTTTAAGGTCTTCAAAAGGCGATAGAGATGAATTCATAGATGTTGATTTACTTTCCATTTTCACTGCCCAAGTTAATGAAATTGAAAAAAGCTACAAACTTATATCTACCAAATTGATTGAGGCCGATAAAATGCATCGAGAAAAGTATAAAAACAAACTTATCGTAGACATATTTCATTCTTCTATAGGGTATCAGTTTTCCAAAATTGCTGAGGGAATTTATTCTACTTCTACCCCTCACCATCGTTCTTTCGGTTTAAAAATGTTGGAATCAGTAGAAAAGACTTATTTGGAGTTTGAAAATGCTCTTAAAGAAAGAAATGAGTTAAATGATTATATAGAACATGATTTAGAACAGTATAAACATGCAATCACAATTCTAAAATCATTTCTAACCGAAGAGAATGAAAATATGACCGAGAGAGATGCGAGAATATACCTTTTTTACATCCGTGAAAAGCACGTGCATTTTGTTGAGGTTGCTAAGGAAGTAGATGAAGAATACACGAAAAAAGTATAACATGGTGTTTCACTGGATTGCAGGGGGGTGAGTCGCTTTGAAAATCTTTGGCTTAACAAAATTATGAATACAAACAAAGTTTCTGGGAAACCCCTGCAACCAGTGAACTTTGCGTTGGGCGTCATAAAATTATGAAAAACCAATACTTCGGAGACATAAACGATTACAGAAAATATGGCCTACTCCGGGCTATATCTTCTGTTTCCAACCTTCGAACTTTGGTAGCTTGGATGCTAACGCTTGACGATGGTAGTACCAATGGTAAATTCACGAAGTATCTTTCCGAGCCGCAACAATGGTCAAAATATGACCCAGAGCTTTATTCTCACCTAAGTCAAATATTGAGCACCCATAGCGAAAGAAAGGTAAAGTATATCGAGGAGACAAACCTCCTCAAAAATACGGAATACTATTCAAAGCTCGTACCTGATCTAGCATTAGATCGTGACACCTGGTTTGTTGAACTTCTTCAAAACTCGAAAGACTGTGATTTTGTGTTCCTTGATCCAGACAACGGGCTTGAAATTAAATCAAAGCCGTATGGCCGCAAAAACTCATCTAAATTTTTATTCTGGCGTGAGGTTGAGTCTCTTTGGCAATCTGAAAAATCGTTGCTGACATATCAACATTTCATTAGAGAAAAAAGAGTCAACTTTATTCAGCGTATGCTCGAAACCCTAAAAGAAGCAACCAATGGTTCTTTTGTTGAAGCGTTTTCAACGCCTCATGTTGTTTTTCTTCTGGCTCTTCAACCAAAGCATCAGCCCTTACATGGTGCTATTGTTGAGTCCGTACAAAAAAACTGGTCGGGGCAAATCAAGCATTGGGAGTTAATTCGCGCCACTCAACTCCACGTTAGCGGTAAAATATAAATGGAGAAATGCTTATGGGCGGATATAAAACCAACAGTGGCGATAATTTAAAACGAGTATGGAATATCCCTGCTACTCAGGTTCGTTATCATAAAGACGGAACATTTTTCATGCCAGTAGATAAGTTTCCAGCCGCCCTTTGCGATCCAAATGGGTATGTTCTATTTAAAACAAAAGAAGAATACGAAAATTCATCATACCTTGAACTTGGCAATAGATTAAATGTCAGACATGGTATCTGGAGAATTCCCGGATACGTCAAAATGAAATGAAAAAAGCGCTAACGAACAAGGCTAGATCGTGCGTAGCCACGATCTTATCCGGTGGTTGAACAAGCCCGATACGCCGGGTTAAGCGCTATATGTAAATATCTTTTTTCAGGCAGGGGTGTGGCTGGGCTACCTGGAACTCGGGAGCTTAGAAAGAAGGTATCATCCACGGCGAAAATTCAAAATTATGGGGCAGGGAGGCGGCTGCACCAGCCACTAGCATGTTTGCGGGGAAATGGACACTTCCAGGGAAAATCAAAAAGTAATTCACCGGCAGTTGCTTTTCCAAGCCATGAGTTCCTTAAACAAGTCCGATTATGACATAAGGGCAAAGGGCATGGTTTGTTTAAGAGAAGAAAGCCAACGGTCTGATTTGGCCCGGGCAAAACTTCGAGACTTAATTTATGATGATGATGGTTCTATACGTATACTCGCTGCAGAAGCGCTTTCCACAACTCAATCATATCCATCTGATGCTATTCCTTTGCTGGAAGCAGTTTTAGAGGTTGGCTGTACAATGGAGATAACAGACGGTGTTGAGCCGTGGATAAGGATATGCCTTGGAGCTCTTTTTAATTATAATGAAGCAGCGAGTTCTTCAGAAATTCTTGTTTGGCCCTATCTTTATGCTCAGCCAAATACGAACCTAATACTTTATGCAACCCGACTTGTCTCTCTCTTTGCAAAGTTTTCCGACGCCTCACGGACTATTCTCTGTCTTCTTTGTCAGCACCACGATTCGCATATACGAAATTATGCACGTGAACTCATGAGTAGCGAATCGTTTAATTCTGACTGCAACAGGGTCTGATTGTTTCAAGGGCAGTGTCAGTTGTCCGGTAATAGAATAAGGGGAAATAAAAGTGGACTATTATGCGGTAGCGAGAGGCCGTAACCCAGGCATTTACAAAAACTGGTCGGATGCAGAGAAACAGGTAAAGGGTTTTGCCGGCGCAATGTATAAAAAATTTCAAAGCCGGCAAGAGGCTGAAGAGTTCATAAGAAATCCAACGTACAAAACCGCGTCAAAAATAAAAAAAGCTATCCAAACAAGCGAACCTCCTGTTCCTAAAAATGCCATCATTGTATACACGGATGGTTCCGCTATAGGGAATCCTGGCCCAGGTGGGTATGGTGTTGTTATAAAAGGCGGGAAGGAAATAAGTGGTGGGTATAAGTTAACCACCAACAATAGAATGGAGCTTATGGCTGTAATTGTTGCCCTTCGAGAACTTCAAGACGATGATGAAAGACCAATCGTGATATATTCCGATTCTAAATACGTAGTTGACAGTATTAATAAAGGATGGGTTCTAGGTTGGAAAGAAAATAAATGGGCTGTAACAAATGGAACGAGAGTGAATTCTGATTTATGGAAAAAGTTTTTAAGGTTACGGTCAAAAGTTGACGTGGAATTTCGTTGGGTGAAGGGTCATGCCACAGACCCTTTGAACATAAAAGCAGATCAGCTTGCCAATTCCGCAGCAAGACAAAAAAGATTATCGCACGACAAGGGGTATGATGAACGAGAATAAGACGAAAGCCGGCCATATATTAGGCTGAAACTCAATAGATATGTACAATAATGTATTGAGTTTGATACGGTGTAACGTCGTCAAAAAAATTCTGTGCCCCCCACATCATTAATTTATAATGCCTTGAAGAGACCGACACGGTCGCATCCCTCAAGAAACGCCTTTTTAAGAAAATTGGCATCAGCAAAAGGTTTTTTTGCCGTCAGTCTGGTAAGTGTATTCATAAAATCATCCGGCGAGCGACCCTCCTCCTGCCATTCATCGAGCACCTGGGTCAGCCAATATTTTCCGTCACTCTCACTGCAACATTTGGCTTTGTAGCGTTCCTCGATACCGTACACATCCTTCCATGTTTCGATTTCCTCGTTTAACTCAGCCGGCCCGAAGGTAAGTTGAATGTCTCCGGGTGTAAGATGGTCGACATCCGGCATGCCAAGATCAATCGTCACTTCGATGTTGTGGTCAAGGTTGGCATAGGGGTAAAAGGCCTTCCGCCTATGTATTGTCCCTGCCGGGTCTTTGGGTGTAAATGTAGGGTCTTTGCTGAGTTTATAGGTGCTGTTGCACTCGTGGCAGGCCGGGACAAGATTGCGAAAGTTGATCGAGTTGAAGGGATAGAGTGCTTTGGGAAGATAATGATCATAGGCATCCCGTTTGGTGTGGTGAATGCCTTTGATATCTCCGATACCACAAAAGGGACATTTGCCCACGATATTGGACTGCATGAAATTATAATAATGATCATCGATGTCGCCAATCTTCTCCCGGAGAGCTGCAAGATCGAGCAATTGCTGTGAATAGAGACCTTTAAAGAAAGCAGCAAGCTGCTCACAAAGTCCCTGATGCACGGCTCGGATATCGACATAGTGGGCAATATGCACCGCCGGGTCATTGGCGCAAACCCTTTCGATATTGTTATTGGCCTGATACCACTGCCTGAACTGTTCGACCTGCTCCGGGGTCAATGTCGCAAAATAGCCATAAATGCGCTCGACGTGGCCATAA